>DAOUAQ010000001.1:0-7734 GCA_034433375.1 Anaerolineae bacterium
GGGCGCATCCCCACCGGGCTGGACGCCGTCGAATGGTGTACGCGCGGCGTGGAACTGGGCGCGGGAGAAATCCTGCTCACCAGCATGGACGCCGACGGCACGCTTGCCGGATACGACGTGGCGCTTACGCGCGCCGTCGCGGAGGCGGTCTCCGTGCCTGTCATCGCCAGCGGCGGCGCGGGCACGCCGGCCCACTTCGCCGAAGTCTTCACTGCGGGCAAAGCCGACGCGGCGCTCGCCGCCTCGCTGTTCCACGACAAGATGTTGGACGTCCGGGATTTGAAGGCGTATCTGGCGGGGCAGGGGATCGTGGTGCGGCAATAAAGCTGTCTTTAGTGTGCGAAATGACCGTGGCAGACACAAACGCCGGCTTTCTTGAGTCGGCGTTTGTGTCACTACTTACCAGTTTTTCACTTTGCCAATCTCAGCGTGATTTCAGAACCATGGGCAGATAAATCGTGGGTATGTCCGGACGCCAGATCCACGGGTTAATATCATCCGGGTCTTCCAGTGTGGGGGGAAGCCCCATAGCGCCATAATACTTGATTAATGCTTCATCCCACTTTGAATCAGTAGTTGTTTGGAACATTTGCCCACCGGCATATATACTAAACAGTCGCCCACTTTGCACTGGAAAGTAAGTGGATAGACCATGGGTATTGAGCAGGTTCACTTGGATAGACTTTCCTTCTCGGTCTTGGGCAATGCCGGCTTGATGATACTCCACAGCCACGCTCTGTTGCACAGCGTTTTGTACTGCTGTTGCAGCGTTTTGGATGTTCACATTAGCAATTTGTTCCTTGACCTTTTTAGCAAAATCGTAAAGGTCAAGATAAGAATCTTGTTCAGTTAGCGCAACGTCGGCGTTGGAGTCTAAATGCTGTGCAACATTCCGAGCGGTTTGTATTTGTTGTTTGTAGGTGTTCATATTGGTTTCCAGCAATGTTGATAACTGGTCTACGGTTTGGCGTAATGTTGCCATTTGTCCTAAAGCGATAACCGAAATGGTGTAGGGTTTTTCCTCTTCGATGACCCTTTCGCTATATAGACGCGCGATCTCCGAAGCAACAGCCCGGGTATCGTGTCCGATTAACGCTCGCACGTAACGATCAAAGGCAAAGACGGACCAACCTTCATTTTGGGAGAAGATCAAATAATTGGCGAAGTCTTTGACCTGATAGGCATGTTCCCATAATCCCATCAAACAGGCATCATAGTGAAGTATATCAATGCGCCGGGCGCCGTTTTGGGTGACACGTTGTAAAGCCTCGCGCAGTTCCAGGGGTTCAAGACGGTCGGAATTAGCAAAGTTTTTCGTTTTTCCCCCCGCATTTTCTCCTGGATAAGAGTTGAAATCCCAGCTTAATCCTGAGTGCCCCAGGCCGTGATCGGCAATCACTACATAGTAATGATTGGCGGGATAACGTTCCATACCCCACTGCAAAAAGCCAGCCAAGACATTACCATCGCCTAAGTTTAGTTCTCCCATATACCAGCGATTTTCACCGTCTTGATAATCTGCGTCATTAGCCTGCACCAGATAGCGCCAGGTATCGCCGGTCGTGGTGTCGGTACCGTCCCATAACAACACCACATTAACATTGGTTAGGTTTTTGACTGCCCGTTGCAATGCACTACGCGCCATGCCAGCCCACAGGCCCAAATCGCTATCGCCGTTCATATAGATCAACGCCGTCCATTCGGCTTCGACGCGCACTCGAAAATCATAAGTGGCGCCGCAATAATAGTAATCTGTGCTGCCACCTCCGCCGCCAGTCACACTCGATGGATTGACCGATGCCTGTTGCACCATACTACCATAATAGCTTCGTGGGGTGATTTTGATGTAGTGTAATCCGGCATGGGTAGGCGTCCAGCGAATGACCCCCGCGTCATCTGGACCGGTGTAAGTCGCCAGCAAAGTCGTTCTGTCTGAATCGTAGAGGTAGAGGCTGGTGCGCGCTATATCTCCCAGATTCAAAGTCTGGAAAGAATGAACCCGTCCGACATTGGCGGATTGCACGTTGTAAGCTACCCAATCTATGTCATTCCGGGCATGGAAAGTGTGTGGCTGTGTGGCGATGTACCAACTGGCTTGTTCTGGCACATTATCGTTGCTGCCCGTGTCGTATTTGTCCGTGCCGGCAACTGCTGGAGATGGTCGCCAAAGAGTGTACAGATACCCGATGTCGCTATAATACGCTATCCCTGATTGACGGCAGCCGCCCACTGTAGTTTGCCCGCAGCCATACGAGTAGTTGGAAGTCGGATATATACGGTCAAACGAAGCTGAGTAAGCGCCGCCGCTCTGTACTTGCGCGTTGGTGCGCCAGTAAATCCCACGGCCATTCAAATAAAGGAATGGATAGACTGTTTTCGATGCCGGGCCGACGCCATACAAACGGTTTTCCGCCGCCGATTCATTGACCGTCAACGGTGGGATGGTGAAACTGGCAATGTGCGCGCCGTTGACTACCCAGATTCTATCGCCTACCTGCGGCAAGAAACCGAAATAGGCGTAATACCAGGCGTCAGGGATGTCGCTGTCGGTGTTGCTGCCGCGTAATGTTCCGCCAGCGTCCCTGACTTCTACGGTGACGGGTTGCTCTTTATTGGGACGTGCTCCCTGGATGTACATACCTGCGCCTGAATAAGGCTGCACATTGATGCGCAAGTCGTAACCGTATACCTTTAAGCGGTCGCCGTCGCTTTCATACGAGGTGATTTCCAGATAGTCTTGCGCTAGCCATGACCGATATGCAGTAGAAAGGCTAGTTTGATATGAGCCGTCACTATTGACTGGAACATTGCATAGTTGTTCGGCGTAATACCCCCAGTAATATGTATCATCAGGGTTATAATGCCACCCCCATACATCAAGCAAACGTCCCACTGGCGCAATACCGATTGCTAGATCATTCGCCGAATTCAGACGCGCCGTCATAGTTTGCACGGTGAGATTGCGTGTGTGGATGCCATCGGTAACTTCAATACGGCGGCCGGCCGGCAGCAGCCGGTTCACATAGACGGAATAGGACAAATACTTTGAGGAGACTGTTGGGGTATAAACCGCCTCGACTGTAGCGCCGTCGTAAACCCGAATATTGACTGTGGTATACCCTGGATACCAATATCCTGAAACGTAACTATAGCTGGAGGTGTTCCCATTAGGGTATACGGTATATTGTACATAGGGGCTATAATACGAATATTCATATTGGTAATGACCTTGACTATCATATATCTGGATGTCGGGGCTATCCCTCAGGAGCATTGCCGATGGCAACAGCAACGTAAAATTGCCGCTCACATTGGCGGCAGAAGCATCGCAAGCTGAGTTATAGGAACCGCCACAATACAAATAGGTGGACCCTTTGACAATCCGACCTGGGGTCGTCGCGCCGGTAATGCGTCCATTTTGCCAATCTACCAGGATATTGTTTTGCGGGGCGATGTCGTAAGACATAATAACCTGCCCATTGGATTCTATCTCGATGCGGTCATTGGCTTGCATATCGGTGAAATATAGAGAGAAGTAGCCTGATGCATCAGCAACAACTTCTTGTTGCGCTAATAAACCACCGTTACGACGTAGTTTGACCATAATGTAGCTACCCGGCCGCGACACATACCCATTAACATACTTTTGCCACAGTCGCACTGCAATGCGCGGCATAATCAGAGGCGTGTAGACATAGTTTTTGTTGCTATCATATACATACAGAGATACGCTGCCGCTATGATCGAAACCTCCCTGTGCGGCTAAATTGAATTGGAAAGTACCGTCTTGCGCGCTTTTCACAGTCGCTGTGTAATACTGATACTCGCAAATCGTATTAGTGGGTCTCACCCCTACCATCATATCCCGATAAGGCGCCGTTTGACCTTGCACAATATCGGCGTCAGCATTAGCCGTGGCTTGAATGACCGGAATTTGCATCACGGCGGTATAGCCGTTCGCCGTGACAATGATTTTTTGCCCTGCGGCTAAGGTCCAACCGTACCCTTCGCAGGTGCGCCAGGAAGGTGAAAGAGAATAAGACGAGTATGATGAACTGATAACTGTTTTCTCGACGACAATGTCACCATCTTTGGTTTCTACGCGGATTGTCACAGGTATATTGGGCGCTGTTCCACCGTGAATGTAGCTATATTGCGTACCGTAACTTACGTATGAGGAAATGTATACTCTGATGGTCGGTGCCGCAGCGCCAGCGACCGCCTGTGCCTGTATTGTCGGAGATGGTGCAGGTAATGTCTTTTGCGCTTGAGCTGCCTGTAACACCTCACGCGCGGCGGATGCCGGACTTGCAGAACAAACAGCAGACTCTTCCAGAGCGCGAATTTCAGCAATGTTCGGAATATCGCGTAAGTCCTGTGGGCTTCCTAGCGCGGTTAGCCATACCTTAATCCCCCAGGCCTCTATGTCTTCTTCTATGCGAGCGATCTTGCCTTCCGCCTCAAGTTGGCGCAATTTCTCCAGCGCCGGTTGTAGCATAGAGCGGAAATAAACCACGGCATCTGCTGCGATAGCGCTCTTTTGCGCTTCTTCTAACGTGGGCACCGGGAATACCAGTAAATAGCCCGTTTCATTTTGTTCTTCCAACAAGTTGTTCACTTCTGTTACAGTCGAAACTGCCTCAACTGTGGAGTGCGACAGGGCGACAGTCGGGGCTACGCCACCCTGAACCTGCGTGGATGGCGCGATCAACGTCAACAACAATATGGCTAATATCACTCGATAACCAAATTTGCTTTCCACTGAGAACCTCCTCATCAACTATATAAAGTCGGTGGCTGACCCTCGCTATAGGAATCAGCCACCGAAGGAATAGAATTACTGTCGTATTACCAGGGGCAAATAGACATACATTCTTTCTTGCCATTCTGCTTGTACGGTGAAGGTCATCACCGCAGATGGCGACCAAATGCCCTCATTGTCTTGCGCGCGGAAGGTGATGGTATGAACGCCAGTCGTTAACAACACGGCGGTGCGTGTAAATTCAGACTGTGCGCTCAAAAGGCCGGCGATATTGGAACGCCACTCATAGGCGACAATCGGAGCGCCTGCGCCTTCCTGGTCGGTGTCTTCCGCCATTCCGATAAAGGTGAAGGTTTCGTCCGGCCCAATATCGTTGCGATCTGATTGGATGGCCTGAATGACAGCCACAGGCACACCTACGTCGCCTGTATTGGCGTTAGGCATATCGCCAGGCCAGGTGTTTTCTGCTGGCGCAAATTCCTGCGCTCCATCTTCGCCTACGGTGAGCGCCAATACCCCCTCATCTTTACCGGGACTGGTAGCTGCTGGCGGTGGATTCTCGCCGATGCTGTCAGGCGTCTTGCTGAGGTCGGTATACGGTTCAGGATCAGGCGGAAGGGCGGTGGATGAATTGTAAAGGCCAAACTCCCACAGCGAAATACCCCATTGCGTGCCGCGCTGTGAAGCATACATCATGAAATAGCGCGCCGTGGTCGGGGTGAACCGGACCATATCCGCGCCGCCATTGCCGCTATCGGTCCAGTAGAGGTTAGACCAATAGGAACCAGTCCAGTAGTAGATGCCATAACGCCGGGCATAAGCAGTTTCCCAACGTAGAATAGCGGTGTCTACCCGACGGCTTGCGCCCAAATCCACTTCAATCCATTGCGGATCGCTGAATCGTGATGACCAGCGCGTCCCAGGATCGCCATCCACTGCTTTTGCCGGCAGCAAGCGCCCATTCTCTACGGACGAAGCTGATACGGATTTGTTCAATGCCAGATTGTTAGCATCTACCAACCGCAATCGGATTTGGTAAGCGCCGCTTGAACTATGCTCATACGAACGAGCTTTAACGCGATACGTGCCTGTATTTGGCGCGATGAAAACAACCCAAGAATTGGTGCTGTTCTCGCTATCGTCATTGAAGGCAACGCGGTTTCCGGTGGGGCTATAGACCTCCAGGACTGTATCTACATTGCTGCCGTCTTTCCATAACTTGATGCTCACAATCCGGGAGGATACGCCACTAAAATAATAGGTATCTTCATCGCTGTTGCTGTTCAGAACGCCGTTGCGAGTCTGATCGTGGCTCAACCATCGTCCATCTTCATTGTCGGAACCGCTGCTGCTGGCTAATGTGGCGCGCAACCGATAAGCGCCAGTCGAATCATTGTACCCTTTTGCCACGACAATAAAGCGTCCTGAAGTTTGCAATGTGACCACCAAACGTGAATCTGTTGTTCCTGAAGCGTCATCATTTACACCTATGGTTTGATTATTAGGATCGCGCACATAAACATAGGTATCCAGATTGCTGTTGTTTTTCCACATCTCTACGGTCAATACTTGTCCGGCCGTGCCGTTGATATAGTAAGGGTCTTCATCGTTGCCGGGATTGCGCGTGCCGTAAATATCCTGTCCAGAAGTCAAGGTGCGCCCGTCGTCGGGGTCAGAGTCTTCATAGGCGCGAATTGAGTCCCCGCTGCCAGCATAAGCGTATTTCGTTACGCCGTCTTTTACCATAGTGCCGTAGTAAGCACGGTTTTGAGAGTCTTTACGAACAGTCCACCCACCGAATACCATCCCATCAATGGGTTGGTGGATGTTGCTAAGGCGTACCCCAAAGTGAACGTGTGAGCCTGTGGCCCGGCCACTCCAACCGCACGCAGCGCCGGTGCCACATCCCGGTCTCCCCAACGGCGCGCCGGCTGCGACTGTTTGGTTAAGACTCACTTGAATATCTTCCAGGTGGAAATATGAAGTAGACCAACCACCGCCATGGTCTACTCTAACCAAATTGCAGTTGGCATAAACGATAGTTCCGCCTTTAACTGCCCGCACAAATTGATTGACCCAGCGACACCCTGTCCCGCCGCCAGGAGCGTAATCAACACAGGAATAAGGAATGGTTTGACCGCCGCCCGCGCCGTCATGAGGGCCGCCTGTGTAATACCAGGTCTCGCTATTTCCCCAGGGCAAGCGCATATTGTCTGGCGCGGTGATCGCTGTGGGGGTAAGGGTAGATTGTTCGGGAAGCTCTATTGAACCAAACAACTGTGTATAAGTAGTATAGAAACTCTCAGCGTTTTGTGAAACCCAAGTCTGCCATTGTTTCTCATCTGTTCCTAATGCCAGAAACCGCAACAACGCATAGGTTCCAGCGTTGATTTCTGGGGCAATCTCAATGACTTTGCCATTGCTCAAAACTACTTGCGTTTTGTTTTCCTGGTAATAACGATCATAGAAACCCAGGCTCAATTCCTCAGCAGCCCAGGCTAGTTGCGCCGCGAATCCCTGTTGCGTGGCTTCGTGATTCCCCATAGCTTGTTCCAATACACCCTTTCGGGGATATGAAACAGTGAGTAACCGACTTTTCAGTTCCAGGAGGCTCAACAGTACGCGCGGGCTGACACCCCACAATTCGCCCTGAAATGCAATGGCCCGCGCTGCCGGAACGCTATAACCTTGGTTTTCAAATGTATAGCTCTTGAGACTACCCGGATAGTCCGCGAGAAAAAGTTGGACTTCATTTTCTGACATTGGATAAACGAATTCTTCATTAGTTAGAAAAACCGAGAGAGACGGAGAATGTTGTGCGGATACCGTCGTCGGCATAGAAGTAGTAAAACCCATCATAATACTGATTGCAAGTACAACACACGTTAACCTCTGCCACAGTTTCATTTGATGAACTCCTTTTTTAGTATTGGAATAAGCATACTCAGTATAATATCAAAAAAAAAAAAAAA
>DAOUAQ010000002.1:0-3528 GCA_034433375.1 Anaerolineae bacterium
CCGCGCGACCGCAACAAGGCGCTCGCCGCCGTCCGCGAGACGGGCGGCGCGTACCTGCGCGTTGCCGATCAGGAAATTCTCGACGCGATCCCCGTCATCGCTCGCAACACCGGCGTCTTCAGCGAACCGGCGGCGGCGACGGCCTACGCTGGACTGGTCAAGGCTGTGGAGAAAGGGCTGGTGGACCCCGAAGAGCGCATCGTCGTTCTGCTCACCGGCTCCGGCCTCAAGGACATCAACAATGCGATGAAGACCGTAGCGCAGCCGCCGGTTATCGCGCCGAATCTGGAGGCGGTGAAGGCGGTGATGGGTAAAGAGTAAAGAGTAAAGAGTAAAGAGTAAAGAGTTAAGAGTAATCGGTAATGAGTGATGAGGAGAGAGGGCAGGTCACGCATCACGCATCACGTTTCACGTTATGGTGGCTTGCGGTTGTTGTGGTGGCGGTATGGCTGCTGTGGATGACGTTGCGCCCGCAGGAGCAAGCCGTCGCCGATCTGACGCCCATTACCGCGCCTGCTGCCGCGCAGGGGATTTCGATCCCGTTCCTGATTGATTTTCTGGGAAACATCGCCGTTTTTGTGCCGCTGGGCGCGGCGGCGGCATTGGCGCTGGCGAACAAGCCGCGAGGCATCCGATTGCTGGCAGCCACCGCTGTCGGCGCAGGGTTGAGCGCCGGCATCGAACTGCTGCAATCCGCCATTCCAAGCCGCTTCGCCGACTTCGACGACTGGCTGCTCAACACCGCCGGAACGTGCATCGGCGCAGCGATAGCAAGTATCCTGATCAACAAACGTAAACGTAGCGCAAGCTGTTAGCTTGCTCCCTTTGAACGATATGAGCCGATTGGATTATCAGTTCTATTACGAACGCAACCTGCCACATCTACAACCGCCCGGCGCAACCCTCTTCATCACCTTCCGGTTGACGGGATCAATCCCGGTGAATGTGCAGCGGCAACTCCACGCCGAAACTGTCGCTTTGAAGGCGGCATTGTCCAACATTGCTGATCCTGACGAACGCAGAGAATTTGCCAGCGAGGAGCAACGCCGGCTTTTCGGAAAATGGGATTCGGTTCTGAACACAATGCAATTCGGACCAACCTGGTTACGCGATCTCAAATCGCCAAACTCGTCGCCGATAGCCTGCATTACCGCGATACACAAGTCTACACACTGCTTGCGTTCTGTGTTATGCCTAACCATGTTCACGTCGTCTTTACACCATTGCCGGAATCTGATACCACCTATCATGCTATGGCGAAGATCATGCAATCGCTCAAGGGGGACACGGCCTATAAAGCCAATCGCATCTTGGGACGGAGAGGCGCATTTTGGCAGCATGAAAGCTTTGACCACGTTGTTCGGAGTGCAGCAGAAGGATAACGTATTTTGAACTATGTCCGGAATAACCCGGTCAAGGCCGGTCTCGTAAAAGAGTGGAGCGAGTGGCCGTGGAGTTATTGTAGTCCAGAGGCAAACTGACAGTTTGCGTTACAGGTCAATAAATGTGTAGGAAAAACGGCATTTATTCAGGCAAAGTATTGGGGATTCAACGCCCGGACTATCCGACCAACGACTATCAGACTAAAAAAGGAGAACCTATGATAGGCTTGACGATTCATCCAGAAGGACTTGAACACGCAGTACAACGCGCGCGCGAGCGCAACATCATCATCCCCACGTTCGCGCAACAGAAGAATCCGGCGTTGATCCCGGATCGCATCAAGGCGGAACTGGCGCACATCGGCCTGTGGGACATCACGCCGCGCAACCTGTTCCGCATCACGTGGCACAACGAACCGACGCCACACAGCGGCAGCTTCGGCGGCGTGAACACGGTGGAATTGCCCTCGTCGCTGACCGGCGTGCCCGCGCGCATCATCGCGCTGGTGGGCAAGTGGTTCCCCACGGGCGCGCACAAGGTTGGCGCGGCGTTCGGCTGCCTCGTCCCGCGCCTGGTCACGGGCCAGTTCGACCCGACGAAGCAGAAGGCCGTGTGGCCGTCCACCGGTAACTACTGCCGGGGCGGCGCTTACGACTCGGCGCTGCTGGCGTGCGATTCGATCGCGATCCTGCCGGAAGGGATGAGCCGCGAGCGTTTCGAGTGGCTGCGCACTGTCTCCGGCGAGGTGATTGCCACGCCCGGTTCGGAATCCAACGTGAAGGAAATCTTCGACAAGTGCCATGAACTGACCCGCGAGCGCGGCGATGACATCTTCATCTTCAACCAGTTCGAGGAATTCGGCAACTATCTCTGGCACTACGAGATCACCGGGCACGCGATGGAAGAGGTCTTGCAGCAGGTCTTGGGGCCGCGCGACCGCTATTTCGGCGTCACCTCCAATACCGGCTCCGGCGGCACAATCGCGTGCGGCGACTATCTCAAGCAACTGTTCCCCACCAGCAAAATCGTCGCCAGCGAGGCGCTGCAATGCCCCACGTTGCTGCGCAACGGCTTCGGCGCGCATCGCATCGAGGGCATCGGCGACAAGCACGTGCCGTGGATTCACAACGCCAAGAATACCGACGTGGTCACGGCCATCGACGACGCGGCGACCGTCGGCCTGCTGCGGCTGTTCAACGAACCGGCGGGGCGCGCGTACCTGGTCAAACAGGGCGTACCGGCTGCGATAGTCGAGCACCTCGACTTGATGGGCTACTCCGGCATTGCTAACGTGCTGGCAGCGATCAAGACCGCGAAGTGGTACGAACTGGGCGAAAACGACGTGATTCTCACGATCTGGACCGACTCGATGGAACTGTATCGCAGCCGCATCGAGGAATTGCGCGAGGCGGAAGGCGAGTACACCGAGACCGACGCCGCCGGCGACTATCACCGCTACCTGCTCGGCGAGTCCACCGCCAATATGGCCGAACTCACCTATCCCGACCGCAAGCGCGTCCACAATCTCAAGTACTACACCTGGGTCGAGCAACAGGGCAAAACCTACGAGGAAATCCAGCGCCAGTGGTACCAGGATGATTACTGGACGAGTTTCCAGACGCAAATCGATGAGATGGACGCCTTGATCGAGGAGTTCAACGCGCGGGTGGGATTGCTGAAATAGCAGGGTTTTCTCATTCTCGCTCCAAGGCGAACGCCAGTTCCCCGTTATAGGTTGAGAAACGCGGGTCTGACGATCCGCTCGAAGCTAGATAAGGGCATTGTGACGAGAACACGATAGCCCTGGAAGTCTCTGGTAGTTGCACGTCACGTAGGAATGTGTATACTTAAATCAGTCAAGCGTCAAACGTCAAAATTACAGCTTGGCGTTTGACGCTTGGTGTTTCATAAGCTAAGAATCTATCCGAACATACGCTAACACCATGCTTGCGCGGGATCACAATCCCGCGCTAACGTGGCAGCGGCGGATTGTGATCCGCCGGAAGCGTCCAAGAAAAAACCATTTTCGGATAGGTTCCAACTACAAATGCTTTGTGAGGTGTGTATGAATCCACGATTTTCGGTTGTCGCGCCGGTTTACAACGAAGAACAACTCGTCGAAAAATTCTATCAGCGCGTCCGCGA
>DAOUAQ010000003.1:0-4818 GCA_034433375.1 Anaerolineae bacterium
TCGGACATCTTGAACCTCCTCCGCTGGGAATGAGGTTAAGTATATCCCTTATGGCTCACTTGTTAATGTGCGTTCGTTAGATTGTTTGTTCTATGTCGAAAACAGGCTAAGGGGGAAGCACAATGAAAACCATAAACTACGTACTCTCGGTTTTTTGGAAAGAGATCCAATTGATGCTCAAGGATGGCGGCGCGCTGGCGATGTTCTTCCTCTTCCCCCTGCTCTTGAGTTCTTTGATGGGCGGAATCAATGTGATGACCAACCAGGAAGACTCCGCCGCCATCTTGCTTCGCGTTGGCCTGGTCAACGCCGATAGCGGCCCATTCGGCAGCGAGGTGGCTAAAGCTATCGGCGAGATCGCTGAACTCGAAGTGACAACCTACAACACGATCAACGCGGCGGAAGAACAGGTCGCGAAAGGCGAGGCCACCGCCGCTATCCTCATCCCTGCCGAATTCAGTAGCAACATCGGCGACCACATACCGACTGTCATTGACGTCATCGTTGATCCCGGCGAACCCCAGAGCGCCAGCATCGTCACCGGCATTATGAACCAGGTCGTCGCCGAGGTCACGATCTGGGGTGAGGTGCAGTATGGCATCCGCAGCCTGTTGGAGGGGTCGGGCGTCCTCAAGGGACTGACTCCCGTAGAACAAGAGGCCGTCGGCGCGCAAACCTTGGGCGTGATCATGACCACCCTCAATGAAATGCGTCGCACCCCTGCCATCGCCGTCGAAAGCGAGAACCTGGAGGGCGGTGAGGAGGCTGGCAGTTGGTTGCCGACTTTCTTCGCCTATCTGTTCCCCGGCTTCACCGTGATGTTCATCTTCATCAACGCCAGTTGGTCGGCGGGTTCCCTGTTGGAAGAGCGGGAATCGGGCACGCTGCGGCGCTTGCTCGCCGCGCCGATCCCCCGGGGTACCGTCATCATCGGCAAGATGCTGGCTTTCGTCCTGCTCTCGTGTATGCAAGTTGTCGTGATGTTTGCTTCTGCCAGCATCTTCTTCGACATGCCGTTGGGCGAATCGCCCCTCGCACTGGTGGTCGTCACCCTCGTCATCGCGCTTACTTCCACTGCGTTGGGGATGCTGATCGCGGCCCTGGCGAAATCGGCCAGCAAGGCTAACAACCTCGGGATCATCGTAGGCATCGTTATGTCGGCGCTCGGCGGCGCCATCGGCGGGAAGGCCCCAATGACGCGCATGGAAGGCTTCGGGGGCATCCTCGCCAGCCTGACTCCGCAGGGCCACGCCGTCAACGCTTACTACAGCGTGATATCAGAAAACGCGACGCTGGTCCAGGTCTTGCCGTCACTCGGTATCCTGCTGGCGATGTGCATTGCTTTTTATGCCATCGCCGTGTGGCGATTTAAGTTTGAGGTGTAGCATCTCGATCAGCTTTTCTGGATCGAAGGCGCATCATCTGGAAATAATACGTAGCGATAACTGAGATCGGTTTTTCTATCAATTCCAAATCAATTTCGTTTTTGATAACTTACAAGGAGGGTGTCATGAAAGTACTGGAGAGGCAGGTCCAAAAGGTCAAGAGAGGTAAAGCCTCAGCTTACTATGAATGGGAAAAACACTGGGCAGAGATTGAAGCCCAGGTGGGAGGGTTCCCGACCAAACGGTACTACCAGGTGATTGCCGCTGGAGATGACTTGACGACAGTGGTATGGGAGCGGGAGTGGGACAGCCTGGCCGCCGCAGAAGCCGCCTATGAAAAGTCGCTCGTTGATCCCCGGTCAGGTGAATTGATGGGCGAGTCTATTCTTGAAGATGAGCGTCGAGAACTCTACATGCCTTTTATCTTTTGAAGTGTAAAGTTACGTCACAGGGATCGTTGATCGGCCATCACAACGCTCTCAGTTATCGCGGGTGCAACGCACTTGCCGGGAGTTCTCTAACTGCCGCAAGTGCGTTGTACTTTGTTACGTTTGTTGCGTAAAATTGCGTGGTGCCGGTCCAGGCACGTTTACACCAGACCTGACAGGTTGTGCGAACTTCGTTTGCCTGAAACCTGTCAGATCTGCGATGGCTCTTTGTACTTTATAAGGAAGGAGTATAATTCAACACAATAGCCGTAGACTGTGTCTTACGACGATTCAGGACTCCTAAGGAAAGACCAGATGACTTCACTTGCAAGAAAACCGGCATCCTCCACCTCCTACCTGGAGGTCGGTGCGCGTATCCTCGTCAGCATCGTTTTCGCCGTAGCATTGATCGTCTACGGCATCCATGCCATCCTGGCACTCCTTTATCCCTACCCGCTGGATTACGGCGAAGCGCCCCTGGTGGATCAGGCTATGCGCCTGGTTGCGGGAAACACGATCTATCGCGCCACGCTTGACACGCCGCCCTACACCATCACCAACTACCCGCCGCTCTACGTCCTGACGATGGCGCCTTTCGTCTGGCTCTTCGGCCCTAACTTCTGGGCGGGGCGGTTGATCTCGGTGGTTGGCGCGCTGGCAGCAGCCTTTTTCTTGGGCGGCGTGATTGAGGCGCACAGCCATGACCGGTTTGCCGCGCGGCTCACGGCATTGCTCTTCCTGGCGCTGCCCTACGTAGTGGGCTGGGCCAAGCTGGCCCGCATTGATTTGCTGGCGTTGGCGTTGAGCGCCGCCGCGCTCTATGTGATCGCGCGCCGCCCTCAGGACAACCGCGCGCTCGTAGGAACCGCGCTGCTGCTCACCGCCGCCATTTACACCCGGCAATCCTACGGGCTGGCCGCGCCATTCGCCGCTTTCGTTTGGGTGTGGACGCAGCGGGGTTGGCGCGCCGCTTCTGCGCTGGCGGGGATGGTGGCCGGGGCCGGACTGGCCCTCTTCGTGATCCTGAACCTGGCGACCGGCGGCGGTTTCTTCTTCAACGTGATTACGGCCAACGTCAACCCCTTCAACTTTGATACCGTGGAACGTTACGCGCAGGAGTTGCTTGAATTGGCGCCCATCCTGCTGGTTTTCTGCGGCGTGTTGGTGGGCGTGATTGTGCTGCGCAAGTGGGCCAGGCTCAGCGCGGTGACCGGCTGGCCGCTGGTGGTTCCATACCTGGCGGGGGCGCTGCTCTCGGCAGTCACCATCGGCAAGATCGGCTCGAACGTCAACTATCTGCTGGAACTGTGCGCGGCGCTGGCGCTGATTGCCGGGACGCTGCTGGCGTGGAGCGGCCAGGTCTGGCGCAGCGATGATGAGAAGCCGAGGCCGGCGTGGGTTCCGCCGCTCGTCCGCAGCATCGTGTTGATCCTGCTGGCAGTGCAAGGCGGGATGTTGATGCGCTTCACGTTACAGCGTCCCGTCCAGGATTTCAAGTACCGCAATGCCTTCCAGACGAGTCTGCGTGAACTGCGCGAATTGGTCGCGCAAACCGCCGGGCCGGTCCTGGCCGACGAGTATATGGGGATGCTGACGCTGGACGGCGAGCCGCTCTACATCCAGCCTTTCGAGGTCACGCAACTGGCGAACGCCGGCTTGTGGGATCAAACCCCGCTCCTGGACACCATCCGCGCGGAAAAATTCCCGCTGATCCTGATCCATCATTTTGCCGGCTATCCCGTCTATCAGGAGCGGTGGACGCCGGCCATGCTCGCTGTCATCCAGAAACACTACATCGCCAGCGGCATCAAGGCTGAGACGATCATCTTCCGCCCGCGCAGCACTGCCGGGATCGCCGCGCCTGTCGAAGGCGTGTGCCCCGGCGCGGCGTGGCCGTTCCCCACCGCCGGCGACTTGGGGCTGTGGTGGTACAACAAAACGCTCTCGCTGATGGGCGTCGGCTACGATAACACCGTCCCGGTCCACGCCGTGGCGGATGGCCTGCTGATGCGGCGCGCGGATTGGCCGGACGCCGTCGCCATTTTGCACGACGATCCGCTGGAACCGGGCAAGCACGTATGGGCTTTTTACGGGGGGATGGCCTCAAGAGATGGGCAAGCCAGCTACGTGAGCGCCGCTTTCCCGTCTGGCAGCACGGATATACCCGTGAAGGCAGGGGAACTGCTCGGCTACCAGGGAAGCTATCGCTACGCCTGGGTTCATCTGCACTTCGCTGTCGTCCCGCCGCTGGCGGATGGGAGCTTCCCCGTCGCACTGGTCTGGCGGGATACGGGAAATGACCTGTCTATGGCGCAGGTGCTTGTTCAAGTAGATCGCCGCAATCCGTCCGATTATCTGGGCATGACCGGCAGCCTCGTTGCCGGCTCTGAGGATTGGCTGCCCTTGCACTGTGAACAATGAAGAAGTTGTAGGGCGAATTGGCAATTCGCTCTGCAAGAAGGGATTCAACGATGACAACAACGCAATTTTTGCACAAACCGCTTATGCTGAAGGGATTGGCTATCGTCCTGTGGCTCGTGAGCAGTGCGCTGGCGCTATTCGCGCTGAATGCCGTCGCCGATGTTGCGGCGACGATTTACGCGGCGTTCTGGGCCGGAGGCGGCGTGTACGGGGACGCCTACTACAGCGCGGTGGCGCTGCGCCAGATGGTGATCCTGCCCGGCTCGCTGCTCCTTGTGGCCGTGGTCGTTGGTAGCCTGGAATATCACCTGCGTCACGTCAACACGCCCGGTTCGTGGCGGCTCTTCAGCTATGTGGCAGGCGTGGAAGCAGGCATCCTTCTGCTAGAGGCGATGCTCTAAAACCATCTCAAATTTCTTAACGTTCAACCCGCGACTATTTTCTCAAGGAGGTTCGTTCTATGTCCCAATCACGCAGCAAGTCCTTCAATTATGCCATCGGCATGTTTGGCACGTCCATCCCCATCAACATGCTCAAGACGTTTGCCTTCACCTTCTATGTGCTTGGTCTGGGCGTGACCACCA
>DAOUAQ010000004.1:0-8284 GCA_034433375.1 Anaerolineae bacterium
TAGAGTTGTTCCTTAATAAGCCAGAGAAAAATTCCATAGGCCAGCACAGATGCCGATGACGTCATCTTCGAAGTCGTCTGTATGATTACGAAAACGATGCACCAGGATATTGTAGCGCTTGATGCCGCCAATAGCATTCTCGACGAAAATACGGACTTGGCTGATTGCCCGGTTGGCCGCGATTTGCTCCGGTGTGAGTTGCGGCTCAGGAATAGACTTGCTTTTACGCGGTTTGCGTGTCGGTATGCTGATCTGATCACCTGCATAATCTGTGGCCATGCCCAGGTAGCCCAGGTCTGCCGATACCTGTAAGTCACTGAACCAGTCACCTTCAGGCGGTAATTCGGCTTTCAGCATGGTGTAGTCGTGATTATGGCCGGTAAATGTGTGCCCCACAAACAGGATGACCTTATCAACCGTGGAGATGATGGTATTTTTCAGCGTATGGCGTTTTTTTTGCCACTGTAATGCTCCCGCTGGGCGGCATCATCCTGCGGACGCCGATACGCGCGTTCCGTGGCGTCAATGATGATTTGATCTATCCCGTGTAGGGCGGTTTTCAAATCTTCCGGCGTCTTGAATTCGCGATACGGCAACATCGCCAAGCGCACCAAGCTCGCATATAGCACCGCTGACAACTTGTACAGGTTGGTATGGGCTTTCGAGCGGGCCATCTTGAATTGCGTGCCGAGTACATCAAAGGTAGGGTAAACCTTGTAGTAATACAGCACAAACAGCAATTTGTCCGCCAGTGTCGGCAGTTTGCCTTTGGCCCCGCCACCAGGCTGACGTTGCCGGGTACCAGCAGCCCGTTCACTTTCATAGGCTTGTTGGCGCATCTCTTGGTAAACGGCGCTGAAGGTCTCAAGTAAGGTCTCGAACTGGCTAATGGATAAGCCTGTTAAGGAACGCATGTTACGGTCATCACGAACATCTAGTACAGTGATTGTCATCGGTAGACTCCTGAATTCTATGTCAATGGCTGTAGTCTACCGCATTCTTAAAAAGGAACAACTCTAATCCTAATTCAACTGTTGTTGCTGCCACCAACAATCCTATCTTCACCACGGTTAACGTCAATTCTTTGGTGAAACCAGCCACCCCATGCCAGTGCATATACATTGCCAGTTCACAGTTGGACCACGACCAAACCAATTCAGGTCTGAAGAATTCGACAAACTCCAGGTGAAGATCATAGAACGTCACCCGCACGACATTCATAAACACTGACCAGGCAGAAGCCAAAACAAAAATGATGCAAAAGGCGCGCTGCTCTCCTAAAGCTTGCCAGGCGCAACCGACTAGAATTATGATCAATGGATGAATTTCCTGAAGCATCCGTTGATTGTAGGCATTGCCGCCGTGCCAGGCCCACCAGTGGCTCATCATAAGCAAAAACAGCAGACAAGAGATCGAAATCAGCCGCAATAGCCGGTTGACGTTTGGCCCCTCAGTGGAGAGACCGCGATGACGCCAAACCACCCAAGCGCCGGCAAATGCCAACAGTAACACTGGGCTGTACATAAGCAAGCCGTGAGCTGGTGAAAAAAGAATGCCGGTTAGCCCTTCGAAGAGTGGTGTGATCCAACCTGCCCCCGCCTCTGATCCATATCCCGTGCGCCAGGGAGCGCCAAAGGCAAGGGTATTGTAAAGCCCCCATAACACCCCCACAGGCAATCCTCCAAGAGCAGCCCAAAAACCGGCCCGCCACCTCCCAATCAACACGACACCCAGATATAAGAGCAATGCTACCGGCAAGACCTGTGTGCGTGCAGCTACGGCTAGCGCCAAAAAAAGACCTACCAGCGTAGTTTGAAAGGGGACAACAACGCTTCCGGCATCTTTAGATTTGCCTAAGTCGAACAGTTTCCCCAAAGCCAAGAGGAAAAAAAGTTCTGCCGTTGCCTGCGTCGCTAACGTGTTGGTAGCAAAAGCCCACGTAAACGTCCCAAAAGCATAGACCAGGGAAAGCAACCACGCGCGCCGTTGCGGCAACAAACGTCGCAAAACACCAAACAATAGTATTACATTTGTAGCACACAGCAACGTCGCTGCCACCCGTGAAAGACCCAGGTAGGCCCCATAGTTGTCTGGTTTCCCACCAAGGCCCAGATAAAGTGCGTAAAGAGGTAGAACTACAATAGCAGTAAGCGGAGAGAATTTCGAGTAATAATGCCCGTTAGCATAAATCAGATAGTGATAGTTATGCTGCTGGACGTCAAAGAGATTAAACACTTTGCCGATCAAGGGGTCCAATCGAAAGGTTCCCCATCGCAGCAACGTTACCGGTAAATAGACTGTGGGCGGGCTATCACCACCGATAACATTGACCTGGGTCAAAAGAAAAACCAAAACGGTCGTTAAAAACAGATACACACCTAGCGCCCTTGGCGAAGCAGCATCCAATGCTGCGCCGCAACACCTCACAAATTCCGGTATAGGTTTACATCCTCGAATCCTTCTCAACAATCCGGCTCTCCTATGGAAAATGCACATAGCCTTCGATCAAGACGATAGAGTAACCATATCAATGTTATAACTAACAACGCAGGCAACATGGTTAGGATAAGTAGAATCCAGGGATTGACAATCAGGTTACCCTGCAGTACCGTCTGCGCTCCAAGTGTCACCGCTAAACCTTCCCATTGGCGATGCGGAACGAGCAACAAACAACCACAACCTAGAGCGATGTACATTTCAACCCTTGGGAAATGTTGCTTCACCATTTGAAAGCCAATCACGCACAACGGAAGTACTGCCAGAATCAGGTAATGATTCCACGCGACAGGATTGACCAGGATGCTAACGCAAACCAAAATAGCAAATGCGATATCGAAGTTCCGTGCTCGATAAGCCAGAATCACACCAACAAGCACCAACAGCAATGGCAGAAGCAGCGAAACACCACTGGTCAGAAGCGGTGATGCTAAGATAGGAGGCGCCTCAGCGCCCGCCATAATGGGCGATCCCGTTCCTTCAAAAAGCCGCCTGCCCACACTCCACAAGGAAAAATTGCTCATATGAGCATGATAGAGCGAACTAACAATGCCCCCCACCTTGAGATAGTAATACAACACAGTCTTATACCCCATAAGCAGCGCTGCTAACCCATTCGTCACAGCCACAGTCGCTATAGCAGCACTAACCGCGCGCCAATTTTTTCGCAGGGCCAAAAACAACACAATCGGCCAGCCGATCAATTTTAGACTAACCGCCATGCCCAAAAGAACCCCACCCCACAATGAACGCTCCACTCGCAAAGTCTGCCAACTCAGCCATAAGAGCACAAGCAGCAAAACCATCAACTGACCCAAAACCAATTCCTCCAAAAAAGGAGTCCACAGAAAAATAGCCAGGGTGCCAGGCAACACTGTTCCCAGACGTACGTCAATACCCAGCCAGGATAAAATCAAACATACTGCGATACAAACGCAAACAATCTCGAATATAAACCAGACCGCCGCGGCTTGCTGATAATCCAATAAACCCAGAGGCAAAGCAAGTATAGCCACAGGCGGTGGATGCGGCGTAGGATGAGGGAACACATCGTTCGGCAATGGGCCAATGAACTGGCGCGCCAAATCTGGAATGGGCAGGTAGGGCATAACACCCGATAGAGCAGCCCGTGCGAGCAAATATTCCTGGATGAAATCTTTCATATAGACATAAGGAGTTAAAAGTGACTGGGCGCTATAACCGATGCTTACCAATCCAGCCACACAAACCAATGCGGCTAACAACCGACGCAGCCAAACCAGAGCCGGGACGTTGGATTTGAATGTTCGATATAACAATCTAGCAAAAGGTGAAGACAAATCGGTCACAGAACCACCTCCTATCGATCAAGGATGTATTCATAAATGCGCTCAACGTTCACAGAACGGTGTAGAGGTTCTCGCCCATATCTGCGCATACTCGTCGGCATACTCACGACACCAATCCGGGGCACTGTCCAAAGCACGGAGCAGTTCCTCCTGTGCCTCGACATCCAACAGCACCCGGTCCGCGCCGTAAGTATTCAGCAATTCCAGTGAACGGGTTCCCCGTATAACACGAGCATAATCCAACCACTGCTCATAAGGATAGAGTTCAACACGCGGGTCGATAAACACCGGCTGTTCTGGCACAGCCCAGATAAGATAGCTTCCGTACCCCATCTCATTGAACAACTGCCCGCCAGGGTGCGCCTTGAGATATGCG
Source organism: Anaerolineae bacterium (assembly GCA_034433375.1). Classification (GTDB taxonomy): domain Bacteria; phylum Chloroflexota; class Anaerolineae; order B4-G1; family SLSP01; genus DSWT01. Next base: position 4,201 of record DAOUAQ010000004.1, read on the forward strand.
GCCGCGCCTACAGGCGTTGTCGTATTAAGCAGCGGTCCATCCGGGACATCTCGCCACACCCTCGCCCAATAGGTTTCCGGCAGCGGTAACGCCTCAACCCACCATGGTTGCGCCAACAGCATCGGCAATAACAGGAGGAGCATCAATACCAGGTTGAAAGCGTTGCGCCGGGCGACAAAGACAGGCCACTTGACCGGTAAATCCTTGAATGCGCGCGCCAACACTGGCATAACCGCCATCCCAAACCAGACGACATAACGCTGCCCATTCCAGGCCAACCACAGGAATCCCACCACCACCAGCACCTCTGTCGGCGTGAGGCGATAGCGAGAATAGGCCAGGACAAGCAGCAGAATCAAGATGCTAATATAAAACACAATGTTGGTGCCTCCCGCCGGGGTAGGCGATTGCCATTCCATGATCAATTTCTGGCTGGAAGGATCGTTCATCAACCCAAGCACATAGCCCACGATCCCCACCCCGCGCGGATTGACCAGGATCGCCGTCACTGTCAATCCAGAGACGCCGGCTAGCCACCCCACCTCCCGCCAGGAACGAGCGCCAGCCTGTTTGAGCCACGCCCGCACCGCCTCGCCCACGGTGAATGCCCCCATCAACACCAATCCCAGGATAAACGCGCCGTGAACGTTGACCCAGAAAACCATCACTAGGGGACAAATCAGCAACCAAAAACGGTGCGCTTCGCCCTCAGCATAACGGCCTAAAAGGATGACGTAAAACACAAAGGGCAGCCAAGACCACATCTGGGGGCGCAAGATAAAGTTATTCGCTGCCATAAACCATGCCAACGCCAACGCCAGCGTGGCGATGCGCCACGAACCGCTGCGCCGCCGGGACTCTAGGGCAATCCCGGCATAGGCAAGCCAAACCAACCCGTTGCGCGCGACCATCACCAACGCCAGCCCACCCACACGGTAAATCAAGTAGATCAACCACTCACCTAACCACGCGCCATAGAAAAACGGCGTCTCTGCCGGCAAACTCCAGGCGAACAGGTTGGTCGTGGGAATCCGGCCGGTTTGATAAATCAGCTCGCCAACTTTGAGATGCCACCAGAAATCGTTAGGCGGCAGGGTGACCAGTGCCGCGTAACAACCCAGCGCAGCCCATAGCACCCACGGCCATACGAAGTCGAGGCTGGGCCACTTTGTAGCATTGAACGATTTAGACTTCATTATTCCACCCATGTCTTGTCGAATTTAAGGAATCCAGGCATGAAGCACATAAAATCCCAGCGTCATAGACAGCCAAACCCCCTGCCAGATCAACGCCGCAAGACGTTGCCGGCGTGTGCGCAACGCTGCCCCCAACCCTATGAATACAGGAAAGGCCAGCAACAAATGACGCGGCAGTCCCATATAGGGATGCACCGGACCCGTATGATAGGCAAAACTCACCAGCACGATCACAACCGCGTATATTTTGTAGCTCGTACGCAGTGAACGCCAGGCCAGCACCAAGGCCACGACGAACGCGCCCCCCAGCACCAGATTGACGATTAAGTCAAGATCAGGCGCCTGCATCACCTGCACAAGCGCCAACCCTAACGCGCGCCAGGGCCACATAAAGGATTGCACCTGCACAACTTTATCGGCGTCAGGAGAGATAATGAGCGAATACACCAGTTGTTGAAAATCGCCCGCATCGAGAACCGTCTCGCTCAAGACCAAAGCGCGATAAACGGTCCACATCACCATAGCCAGAGGGATCAGGCATAAAGGGAGTACATCCCGCCACGCTTTCAACGTCTGTCGGACACTATACCGATGCGTTTCCCAAAGCTCCCAGGCCAGCGGGAGCAAGAGAAACAGCCCTTGCTGGCGGGTGAGCGCCGCCAAAAAACCGGCAATCCCTGCCAACAGCCAGCGTCGCTGACGCGCCCACCAGAATGAAAGCGCCGCCCATAGGAGGAACAAGGATTCGGTGTAGGGCACAAACAATATAAAGGCATAAGGTGCTGTTATCAACAACTGGGCGCTAAAACTGGCAATCTCTGGGGCCTGATCCAGGCGCGCCAAACGGTGAAAAACGAAAATCAAAGTCAGCGCAGCCGCTGTGCTAATGATGAAGAGACTGATCAGTGGATCTATACCCGTCCAGGACAAAACACCGGCCAACCAGGGAAACAAAGGATGAAACTGCGCCGTTCCATCGCCGGCCAGGTATCCATGGTTGACGATCTTTAGATACCATTCAACATCCCAGCGTTGCCAGGGCGACAGAAGCACCCGGTAGCCCCATCCCTGCAACGGCGCCGAAGGTGGCCAAGGGGGCGTCGACAGCTCTAGGGCAGTAATTGGCCGTGATGCAGAGAGCACCACTGCAATCGCCAGCGAGACCAGGCGTAATAACGCCCAAAGTCCGAACAGCGGCCCGTATTCCTGAAAAAGTCTACGTGTCCGTGAAACTGAGTTTAAAGGATTTTGAAATGAGTCCACAGTAACGGTCTCCTTGCTGCATCGGAGATATGCAAAGTGCTGCCGCAGGTTCACACTAAAGGTATACACGCATCGGCTCGATCTGTCAAAACGCGCTATTTCAAACCAACATAAAACCTAACTTTACAACATTATAACCTTTAGTTTCCGCTAAATAGCGTAGAGGAAAAAGGTGGTAATGGGCTCAAAGTATGGTAATCTAGTTGTGTCAAACAAAAAACCAGACCAGGAGGCCCATTACCATGACCGATTATACCATAAGCGTTTTGAGCGCATTGTTAGTCAGTCTGCCGCTCGGCACCAACCTGGCACTTTTACATTTCATGTGGATGCTCGTGAGCGGCGCACTCTTGCCGCACCGCGGGGCTATCTTTCCGGCCTTGAAGTCGACCGGCTTATCGGATGCCGCCACCCGGCGGGCCTGGGTCGCTTTGCGGAAAGGCGTGTGGCAAATCGCGCTGCTGGTGAGAGTATGGCGGGCCTATGTCAAAGCGCTGCCGGACTGGCAACCGCGGTGCTATGAAGGGTATCGGCCGGTGATCGGCGATGTGACCGCGTTTTGGCGTCCCGCGTTGCAGAGTTGTCCCAGCCAACATTATCATCCCGCGGCCCAGCGCGCCTTGCCCGCGATTATCTTCGGGATCTGCGGCGAAGTCGGGGAACTGCATGGGCAACGGCTGGCCTTGCCGCGCGCCTTCGAGCGCGTGTATCCGGCGGATCCCAGTGAAAAAGGGCTGTGGGAAGCGCTGCTCCAACACACGCGGCAGGAACTGGCGGAAGATGAACTGCTGGTGGTGGATGCTGGCGTCAAGCTTGCGGCGCTGCACAAAGCCCAGATCAAACGCTATGTGCTGCGGCTGGCGGTCAATTTCACCGCGCGGCGCAACTTTCTACCCGAAGCGCGCAAAGGACGTCCGGCCAAGTACGGCGCCTTGGTACGCCCACTGCCGCGCCAGTACAAGGGGAAAACGCTGGCCGCTACCGCGCCCGACGCCACCGCGACGTGGCTGGAGCATGGTCGTGAAATCCGCGCGGAGATCTGGCGGGGGTTAGTCCTGAATAAAACCATCCCTGACCCGGCGAATGAGACGTTCGACGTCTACGCCATCTATGACCCGGATTTCAAGGAACCCTGGCTGTTGGCGACCCCCGTCACGCTCCAACCGCAAAGTGTGCGGGCGATCTATCGCGACCGGTGGCCGGTGGAACAAATCCCCCTCAGCGCTAAGCAGATGGTGGGCGCGCAGCGCCAATTCGTCCACCACCCCGAAAGCGTCCAACGCCTGCCGGAACTGGCGCTCTTGGCGGGCTCCATTCTGAGCTTCCTGGCCGCCTCTTTTCCGCCCACGCCCACCGGTTTCTGGGACCGCGCCCCGAAGCGCACCCCTGGACGCTTCCGGCGGCTGCTGATGGGGCAGCCTTTTCCCAAAGATGCCTCCATTTCTGGGCAATTTCGCAAAAAGGCGTCCGTGACCGCCCAATTGCCCAAAGGTATCCTGGCGCGGCGGTCAAAAACAGGGAGTGCGCTCGCTACTTAGCGGATTGCGCACGGAAAATAATACTTTTGGTAAGGTGCAAATCTACCGGGAGCATTTCCCGGTACTTGGCGTTCGTTCAAATTAGCG
>DAOUAQ010000005.1:0-20399 GCA_034433375.1 Anaerolineae bacterium
AGCACGTATTACTATCAACGGCAAGCCGGGGAAGATGAAACCACGCTCAAGGCGCGCCTCAAGACGTTGGCTGGGTGCTGGCCGACGTATGGGTATCGGCGTCTCACGGTGCAATTGCGCCGGGATTATCAGCAGACGGTGAATAGCAAGCGCGTGCGGCGGCTGATGGCAGAACTGGAGTTGCGAGGTGAATGCCCCCGGCGACGCCGGCGCACGACCAATAGCGACCACCCTTTCCCGCGTTACCCCAACTTGGTCGCGGAGTTGGCTGTAGTGCGCCCAGAACAGGTGTGGGTCGCGGACATTACCTACGTGCGCTTGCGGGATGAGTTTGTGTACCTGGCGGTGGTGATGGATGTCTTTACCCGCAGTATTCGGGGTTGGTATCTGGGGCGCACTCTGGCGCAGGAACTCACGCTGACGGCCTTGCAGCGCGCTTTGCAGACGCACCGGCCTGAAATTCATCATTCGGATCAGGGCGTGCAGTACGCGGCAACCGCCTATGTGGACTTGTTGCGCACACACTCGATCCAGATTAGTATGGCTGAAGTGGGCGCAGCGTGGCAGAACGGCTACGCGGAACGCTTGATGCGCACCATCAAAGAGGAGGAGGTGGACCTGTCGGATTATCAGAACTATGCCGAGGCTTATCAACAGATACAGCAATTCTTGGAGGATGTGTATATGCGCAAGCGCATCCACTCCGCGTTGGGCTACTTGACCCCAGTGGAATTTGAGGCACAATTCTATGCGGATGTGACGGATGTGGCCGAGCATGTTCACTAAGCAACCTCGTTTTGGTGTCCAATTTTATGGGCGCACTTCAATATTCTCACGTCCATCTTCTGTCTGATAAGGATATGTGAATAGCAAATTCGTACTATTGTATCCTTCTTGATTAATCTGCGGCCCCCACAAACTCCGTGTCCATTCCCAAACATTGCCTGCCATATCCAGACAGCCATACGGACTACTACCCTCTGGGAAGATACCCACAGCCGTTGTGTCGTGTATATCTAATTCGGAAGAATTACAGTATCCCTTCCGCCACAAGTGCCCCCATGGGTACTCTCGTTTGTCTTTATCACCGCGCGCAGCTTTTTCCCATTCTGCTTCGCTAGGCAATTGCACAACAAAGGTTTCCGGTAGCAGATTGAAGGTTATGTGTTGATCCAGTGTCTTCCAAACGCATAGCCTACTGCCTTCATCCTTCAAACACTTCTCCAGCCATGTACAATATGCTCTAGCATCATGCCAACTTATATTTACTACTGGGTGATTTTCTTTACCCCGTGGGATTTTACTGTCATCCCAATGCTCCGGTACACGATGACTTGTTGCCTCTACAAAGAAGCGATACTGTGCATTAGTAATGGGCACACGGCTGATCCAGTAACGCGCCAAGTATACTTTATGAAGCGGCTGTTCCTGACTGTCGCCTATCCTACTGCCCATCCAGAATTCGCCCGCTGGAATCTCCACCCACACTGGCTCTCCATACGGCAGCGTCCAGAACGCCGGTTGCGCATCGTAGCCGCCGCTCTCGATCTTGCCTAACGCTTCCGCCGCCGCTGCGCGGCGCTGCATCAGCGTTTTCAGATCCGCGCCCTTTCGCAGCGGCGTTTCAAAGGTTTTCCGCAAGCGCGTCTGAATCTCCCCCGCCAGGTCGCCCTCGGTGCGTACCTGGCCCACGTCGCGCACGGCCTCCGCCGCCAATATCAGGTTATGATAGGGTTCCGGTTCTTGTCGGTATTCCATCATGGCGCGGATCAACTCTGTAGCCCGGCGCTTGCCCTGCGTACTCAAGCAACCGGCTTCCAGCAAAACTACCTCGCGCCACCAGGAGTCGCCCATCCGTTTCAACGTGTACATTACATTGTCCTCTCGGTCGGCGATGGCCCGCGCCGCCAGGTGCTCCTGAAAGGTCAGGTGGCTGAAGACGTAGATGCCCTGCCCACGCTCGGCAAGCAGGCCGCTGCGCGCGTTGACTAGAGCGATGAAGCCATCTATGGCCTTTTCAGTCTTCCGCTCATCCTTGAGCATTTTCTGTGTCACTTTACATGCGATAATGTACCAGGGCTTTAGACACTGCGCAATTGGCGTTTGTGGAACACCGTTTTCTGTGCGCTCAAGCCATAGCATGTGAGACAACCGCCACTCGTTGCTTCCGACCCCGCGAACATCGATTTCCCTCCCAACTGATTGTTTGAGTGACACGCTGCTTGTCATTGATCGCTGCGATCACGATCGCCTGCTCAATCGCTTGCGTACTGCGCAGGTTGAAGTGCGGTGCCTGGCGATGGCGAAAAGCCCGTCCACCTCGTTCTGCCCCATTGTTGGTGGCCTCCCACTCAGGATTACGCAGGAATTGGCTCATCCGCTCGAACTTCGTCAGCGTCATCCGCTCCAACACTTGCTGGAGTTGCGGCAAGGCTTGATACTCAGGGTTCGTGCACCATGCCGCATAGCGAGTACGAGCTTCCTCGACGGTGCGGCGTGTGCCTGTCGCGTCAGTCCATAGACGGTACCAGTCAACCAAGAAGTTACGCGCTACCTGTAAAGTGGCACCCGCTGGACTGGCTAACAGCATCTGCACGATCTGCTCCTCCTCTGCACTCAGATGCTCAGGCCGTCGTAGCAGCAAGAACCGGTGTTTGCCCAATGCTTCACGCACCTGATGTACTTCATCCCAACTCGCCCACGGATCCGGTGGTGCAGGGAATCCATCTTCAAGCAGTTCTGCGTCGGCGATTTCTACAGCAACGCCATCTGATTGTAGCCACTGCTTGACCGTCACCCGATGTACGCCTACGCGTCGTGCAATCTCGGAATAACTCAGTCCTTGGGCGCGTAACTCGTATACGCAGTCGCGGCGTTGTTGTCTCCGTGCTTGGCGTTGTTGGGGTCCTGGAAATGCCGCCAGGTCTGAGAGGTGCTCAGGCACTCCGGCAGGAGCATCCGGCACTGGCTGCGACAACCACTGAGCAATCGTCTTCCGATGGTGCCCGGTCTGACGAGCGATGGCCCGTTGTGACAGACCCTGATCCGCCAAGTCATGCACCCTGGCGATTTCCTCGCGCCGTTGCAGTTGCCGCCAATACCAGCGTTGTGTGGCGGCATCATCTGGATCGGGAGTGGGCGGATGATCACGCAGAATGCCACCCCCACGTGCACCCGCAGCCGGCGCTGCTCTCGGAAGCTGTTTGCGCACCCGGTTGATGACCTTCATCACGGCATTGGTGACGTGGCGCGTTTCGTGAAAAAGGCACAACTGATGGGCCGCATCGGTCCATACCTTCGCCAAGACGGTAGGGTACAGGGCTGAGCCATCGGTCACGACTTCCGCGGGTTCAATGCCCACGGCTTTCAGGTGGGTCAGGAAACGCTCTACGTCAGTGGCACTCACCTCACCATGCACCAACTGGTAGCCTACCAAGCGGTCACCGCCAGGGGCTGCCGGGTCAACAGCCAAGAGCAGCGCTAACTGATCTTGATAGACCTCATCGACACACAAGATGCCGGAGAACTCGTCTACCACCCAGGTTTGGTAATCGGTTTCGAAATCGTGCTGCGCACCATAGGCACTGTACCAGTGACGGACACTCCCTTCGCTGGGCTGCACCCAGAAGTCGCGTGCCAGCCGATCAGGGACGCAGCGCATGGCCAAGCCATCCTCAGTAACAGAGCGTACGGCTTTGTCGATCACCCGGTTGGTGTAGATAGCGTTGGGGCGTATGAATGGTGGCTGTGCCCGGAAGTAACGATGGCAGGTAGTGCAGTGGTGCACGCTAACCGTAATATGCAGCAACACGGGATGGTCCAAGTGAATATCGATCGCGGTCCGGGTCGCCGTAGTGAAGCGCGTTGCCGGTTGTTGACATTGATCGCATAGCGTAGTAGCCAAAACGTACTCCAGTTCTTGTATCTGACAGGCGATCTGGTTCACGGTGGGAACGATTTCATGCTCCATGGTGCATCTCCAAGTCTACACAGTGTAAGTTGACTTATTGTGCAACACAAAGCATGCGTGTCAAAACGAACCGCAAACGCCAATTGCGCAGTGTCTAAATGACTGGTACATTGTCGGGTGTAAATTGACATTCGGGAACGACTGTCTTAGTTGGTGGCGCAGAGCGTCCAATTCGATCTCCCGCGCGTGCTGCTCCATCATCCATAGCGCCACCGGCTCCAACAGGCTGCGTCGGTCGCCCGCGTCCAGTTCCAGTCCTTGCAGCACTTCGGTGGAAGGCAGGCCCTTCACCGAGTCCCACTGCACTAACAACACTTCGATAGCTTCCTCGTACAATTCCACGCGCCGGTCAGGCAACTGTGCCCGGTAGCGCTGTACCAGCGCGATCACCGTCAACAGCAACGGGTTCACCGCCAGCTCGCGCACACGATCATTGCTTTTGATAACCTCAATCAGTTTATCCGCTTCGGTCTTGGCTTTGTGTAAAGCGTAGTCCGTCGCCCCACCCGCGAGCACCACCTCCACTGCGCGATTCCAGTGCTGGGCGAAGCGTTCGATGTCCGCGTCGGTGAAGTCACGCACAGTAGTTACGGCGTAATCGACGCCCAGGCGCGCTCCTCCCGTGTAGCCCACGATGCGGCTGGTCACAACGTAGCGGTTCTGTGGGTAAGCCAGCGTGAACTTCTCTAAGATTCGCGCAATGCGCTGCCGTGTCGTCATACTCGCCACTTCGTCTACGCCATCGAACAGCGCCGCACATTCCCCGGCTTCGAGGCGCGTCTCGAAGAAATCAGCGGGCAACCCCAGATTTTGGTTTTTGAAATACAGTCGCAGATAATCCAACAGCAGGCGCGGGCCGTTTGCCCCTACATCTGGACACTCTTTTTCCAAATAGCGAGCAAAGTCGCGCAAAGGCAGGAGAATGGGCAGGCGATGTTCGTCGACACCGAGGCGTTCCTGTACCCATCCTCTCTCTACTTCTTTCATATCAGGGAGGAAATCACGAGCGTAAGTGAGTGCCAGATAGCGCAACAGCGTTGTCTTGCCGCAGCCAGGATCGCCCAATACCACCAGATGGGGATGCATCGCAAGCGCCTCCTGCACCTGCACTTTCACCTGCTGCACGCTCTCGCGGGGATGTTCCTTTCCCCATCGCCTTGTCTCACCGGGCGCGAGTTGCGCCATCTCTTCCACCCAGGATTCTTCATCGCGCACGGTTTTGCGCACCGTTGCCGTGAGGGTAACGTAGACTTCTTCTAGCTCAATACTCACCAAGCCGGAGGCTGAACGGATGCCTTGCAGTTGCAGGCGGCTGTTTTCTTCGATGACATGATTGAGGTAACACGCGAGGGCATCGGCTGGATCGGGACAAACCATTTCTTCCGCGGGCGGCGCAAGATTGACTGTCACCGGCCCAGAGAACTGTCCCGAAAGGATCATTCCAGTGGTATCCCCTGTTATGTTGCTTTGCGTCGTCACAGTCTGTTCCCGCTGTGCAGGGACCGCATCCGGCGATTGTGACTGCTTTAGCGCGGCTAATTCTGCCTCCAACTCAGCAATCTTTTGGCGTAGGGCTTCAGAATTTGATTCAGTCATTGTGGTCAACTCCTTCACGCCACAAGCTCATCTGTTGTTCCAGATAAAACGGCAGGGACATCGCCAGGCCTGATGCGACTCGGTCTGGGAATTGGCGCATCAGCGCTTGCAGCTCCGGCAGGGAAAACGCTGCCAGTGCAGCCACTTCGCCATCCGCAAAATGGATCGCCACGGCTGCTTCAGGTTTGAGTCGCGCGTGATAGACCATGCGATACTCGACATTGTAAAAGTTGGCGCTAGATGCCATGTCACGGTATTCGTAAGCGCCGATGCTCTTGACAGCATCGAGATCGCCACGCGATAACCCCAGTTCCTCTTGGAGTTCTTTGAACAAGGTATCGGTTACGGATTCCAGCCCGACTATGTGACCAGCTGCCGGCAAATCAAAACAGCCCGGCGCTTCGGCTTTTCCCAAGCCCCGCACTTGAACCAAGACGTAATCCGACGATGCGGGGTGATCGATGAGCAGATGGATTGCGCGATGCCGAAATCCGGCCCAATGACACAGCCAACGCGCAATCAACAATACGGGCGAACCGTCGGGCAGTTTAACAGGCTGAAGCCAAGTCTGGAACTCTGGATTGTGTTTGGCTGTGTAGCGAAAATCCGCTACCACTTCGTCGGGTAGAGACACCGGCTCGCCTGTCCGATCGACGCACAGCAGAAATTCTGCCCGCCCATACTCAGGTGCGTCCTGTCGTAATGTTTCGCCGATCTGCGCGTTTGCAGAGGAAGCCAGCACTATGCTCCACAGCACTTCGTAGACTTCAGAGGTAAGCACGTAGTCCGCCTGGGCTACGACATCCCTGAAGTGCGACCATGGATCATTTGGTTGTTGTTGGTGCATTGAGTGACTTCGCCCTCTCGCGTACCTGATTACGCAATCCCTTGTAAAGAAAGTAAAGGCCAAAGTTTACGAACAATGCTGGGATCGCCCATCCGATAAGCAATCCAACATTGGGTCCATCAGAAGCTATCCAGATAATCATTCCCGCTCCTACCAGGAGTAGTAGAGAAAGGATCAGCATCGCAGTCGGTGCGAAAGGGTCGCGATTGTCGTGAACCCATTTTTCCCACTCCCGTTCCATGTCATCCTTGCTGCGGATTCCCAGGTAAGCGCCAATACGTTTGATGCTATAATCCTCGCTTAAGATGTAAAGATCGAAGGCGGCGGCGACAAAGGGCACTACGTACAGAATTGCACTAACCTCGAACGCTGCTAAGCTAACAGTGCCCACACCTAGCAACGCCGTCACATAGGCCAGTTTCTTTTCTGTGTACATCGCTCGCGTTTCCTGCGCTTTCAACTTTTCCTCGTGCAGGTGCTTGACAAACTCCGTCTCTTCCATCGTTGATCCTCCTTCCTGTGAAAAATTGTAAATGTAGTGCGTGCGTCTCACCCGCGAACGGGCCGGAGGCCCATCCTACTTCCGATCCTGGGCAAGGTTCTGTTTTTTACACAAATCCGTCAATTTCTCGATGATGCGCGTCTGCACGGTCTCATCCATTGCGCGACCGTGCCAGAGATTGCCCAATTCTTCAGGCAGCGTTTCCAATGTCCATACCGGCACGGCTGGATGTTCTACGGTAAGGGGGCTTTCGCGGTTGGCCCAGATCGCGGCTTTATCTACATATTGCTGGATGCCATCGGCTTTCAAGAAGCCGGATAGCCGCACCGCGTTATTCTGGGCCTGGCGGCTGGGCGACTTTTTGAGCGGCTTCGGACGGTTGCCCACCTGGATTTCCCAATGCTCGCCGAAGTTATGATACTTGCCGGTAAAGTTCTTGATTTCCAACACCCATACGCCTGGCGGACCGACCAACACCGCGTCCATATCAGCCTTGTTTTTCCCGGGCAACGTCAGGTTGCGGAACAGCGTCCAGTTCCCATCAAGGTTCTGGCGCAATGTGTCGATGACGGCTTCCTCGCCCTCTTGACCTTTCCGTGCGTTGCCAATTTCACGCTCGAACTTCTTATCCACCGATTCCAGCAGGAAATTGACCAGCCACACTAAACCGATTGCCAAACCAATCACGATGATGACTGCAACGATTTCCACTGGCGTTTTGGGTAGCTTTGGCAAGATTCCACGCTGCACCATCCTCCATAGCCAGTAGGCCGTTAACCCCGACCCTCCCAATAACACCATACCCAGGAACGTGCCCTGGAAGAATGTCCAACGCACTTCCTTGCCTCGGCTATAGCTCCGACCGCCGGAGAAAGTTCTCAGAGGTCCAGCCGAGGGCAGCGGCTCGCGCACCTCTTGGTTCAGCCGCTCGGCCAATAACGCGATGGCGGCCTGGCGCGTCCGTATATCCCAGGCGCTTTCGACGGCGTACGCCAGGTCTTTCAGGGTCAACTGCCGGGTATCCACCAAATCACCCATAGACTGCCCTTTGAAGGGCTTGAAAGGCCACGAAATCCGCCGCGCTTGTTCCAATGTGACCCCTACCTCAATCGCGGGCAAAGACGGCTTCGGTGGTGCGGGCGGCAGGACCGGTGACTCTATGGTCTTCTGATGCCGCAGCCATGCTAACAACACGCCTGCCGCTGTTTTGAGTTGTGCATCGTAAGCCTTTTCGGCAGCCCAGGCCAAGCGATCTTCATTCAAGTAACCTTCATCCAGTAACTCACCGAGAGGGCGGTGATTATTGCGCAGCCATAGCACGGCGCGCGCTTCTTCAAGATTCATACTTTTGCCTTTCCACAACAATGTTTATACTTTTTGCCGCTGCCGCAGGGGCAGGGATCGTTGCGCCCGATCTTCTTTTGCGGTTGGAGTGCAGGCCTCGCCGGGTGGACGACTTGGCGGCGTGGCTTGGGTGGTTGGAAGCAGGCCCACCATTCCAGGTTGGTGATGGTATCCTCGATAAAGGTCTGCCGTTCATCTGCTTTCAACTTTGCCAACACCTGCTCCTTGCCGGGCGCCATACATTTCCTGATCCACGCGAGGTCGGTGAACATTTCATCCACCAGATCAACAGCGAAAGCGTGTTCGATATCTGCCATCAGTTCTTCGGGGTATAGGTCACTCGACACGCTGACCAGTGCGGCCCAGGCGAAGGAATAGTCACGTTCTAGCCCTTCGCGGAAGAGGTACTGAAAATAGGCGATTATCTCTTCGCGGGTTAGCACACCCTGCGTGACCAGCACCACCAACGCCTCCATCGCCGCCGCGCGGACGTACTCGTCAACCTGCAGATATTCGATCAGCCGGTGCAGCCCTGTGACATCTCCGCCCGAGACCGAGGCCAGAATGCGGTTCAAGTCTTCAGTAACGAGATCGCCGAATGCGTCGTGGACGTCTTCACCTGGGATGGAAAAAATGTCGACAATCAGGGGATAGGCGCGCGTCTCGCGGAACTGCCCCAGCAGATACAGCGCGTAGATGGGCAGCATGTAGTCAGGTTCCGTGAGCAGCCGTTCCAGGCAGTCCTGTTTTGTCTCTTCGAGGACGCGCAACAGGTGCGGCGTGATCACCTCGCGCTGCGCAATCGCCGCCTCCAACGCTTCCCGTGGAAAATGGCCGGTCTCAAGCGTGGTCAATGCTTTCAGAATGTCATCAAGATCCATACACACTCCTTACGGTCGACGATTTGCCATCTCAGGCCGCCTGGCAATCGCACATCACCAATCATTAATGCGAGGGCGTTTTATCCACACCGATTTGTTGTTTATAGTGTGCCTGTTTGTTCTTTCATATTCCCAAGTATAGCATACCTCTTGTTATTAGAAATCTATGTACGTGTGAACAATTGATCTCCTCACAACTCGGTCGAAACCTTGTCCCCTAGTGTATGCCGTAAATATCGTTCAGGCCTGGCCGCCCCCTCCGGCCACTCAGGATTCACCCGCTGCAACTTCCGGTCGAAGAACTCCGTCGCAATGAAGCGCGGCGTTGGCAGCCAGGCATTGCGCAGAGCTTCCAACGTGAACAACGCAAGGAATCCCGGCGTGCTCACCGTATCAGGTCGTTCTTTGAGATCGTCGCGCAGGCGCGTCATCGTTCCGCCGATGATGCGCGAGGTATCTTCGTTGTTGGCGACGTAGTAGCAACCGCTGAATCCTGCTGTAGCATAGTCTTGCAAGTTCTTGATGAGCTTCTGCTTTAACCGCGTGCTGTTGTATTTGCCCCGCTCACACTCCACCGCCAATCGCACGGATTTGCCGCCGGAGCGCGAGGTCACCACCACGATCAAGTCAGGTTCGCTGTTCCCATAGCGCGGGGCGAGATTGGTCGCACTCAGGGCTCTCCAGTCGGCAATCGGATCGTACACGGTATAGGTGAAGCGCTGGTTGGCCGGATGTTCATTGCTTGCCAGGATCAACGCCTGCGTCGCGCGGATCATCCACCACGCTTCCGGGGACTTGTAAGGTGCGTAGGCGGCTTCGTAGCTAATCGGCTCGCTGCTGAAGCGGCGGCGATACTCGGCTTTTCCGGCATCGGAGAGCAGATAGCACGTGTCACTGGCGTAGCGAGTGAGATAGCGCGGCACCGGAATCTGCTCCACGCGCAGCAACCTTTTGTCCAACAACTCCGGAATAACCGTGTTTTGCGCCGTTCCCACGGCCTTGCCGGTCCGCTGTGCCCACTGTTCTCGCACTTCATTGCTCAACACATGACTGCCTAAGACATCCAGCAGTCGCACGGCATCGCTCGATAACTCCACCCCCTGCGCGACTGGCTCCGGTTTTGGCGCAGACCGCGCGCGCTCCACTTCGGCTTTTTGCAAGGCTTCGTTGGGGCCGAACAGCTCCGCCGGATCGGTGCCGTAGAGATAGTGCTGGTAGAAGTACTCCGCTGCTTCGACGGTGCTCATTCGCGCGTTCAAGGCCTGGGCATAGAGGTGCGGATACAGCGCGGTGAGATAGTCTTGCAGGATGGCTTCCGCGCGTTTCAGGGCGCGCACCTGCGTTGCCAACCGCATCTGGCTGCTCTGTAGCTGCGTGCGTAGCAAGGTCATATCCATTGCGTGGTCGGCCTTCAGTCTCTCGATATCCTTTTCCGTTGTCGTTGTGTTTATCATCTTCTCCTCCTGGTTTGATATAGTTTTATGTGATTTCTTTCATACTGTCCCTTGAAAACCGCTGCAAAACAGCGGTGGTGACCGTATGACAGTTTGACGGTAATACTGTCCCTACTGTCAACTGTCCCTTTACCTGGATAGTGCCACTTCTGGTAGACAGTATTCCCGCATCTCATTGCCGCTCCTCTGTCACCAGGCGATACTGCCACGTCGCCGGGCCGCGCGCATTTTTGAGTTCCTGTTGTTCGATTTCGCCACCGGCCAACAGATCGGCCAGCGGGCGCTCGATCTCGGACCACTTCACCTTGAGGGCGCGCAGTAAGTCCCGTCGTGTAACCCAGGCAGGACCCGCCTTGGCCAACACGGTCTTGATCCCGTCGGTGTAATCGCAGCCGTTATTCAGCTCGTGCATCTTGGCGAAAAGTTCGTGCAGGTTCCTGCGCCACGCTTCGACAATCTGCTGGGCACGATAGATGTGACACGCTTCCAGGACCACCGGCAGCTTTGGGGCGTCGAAGGCGGCCAGGATGATGGCGATCTTGATGAGCATCGTCCCCAGCCGGCCATAGCTGGCCTTGAAATCGTTGCCCACCGCGTTTCCTTGGAGGATGTCGAATCTGGTCGCTTTGGCATAGCGTTCCCAGGCCAGCCAGGCTTCTCCATTGCGCGTAAATTGGACCTTGGAAGCGGCCAAGGGCATACTCAGCGCCACTTCTTTGACCTTGCGTGGTGGGGCGTCGCCGTTGTCATCGGTAGCCGTCTCGGTCACGTCGAGATACGCCTCTGGTACTGGTAGAAGCTGCGTGGCGACCCGGCGCAAGCCCTTGACCAGGTCGGGCGGATAGACGAGGGGTTCCGACCAGAAACGCCAGACGCCGACGTTGTCACTGCCTACCAGGGCAAAGCGCGCAAAGAAACCGTTGGTCCACAGTCGCCGTTTTCCCAGATGCTCGGCCATATCGCCATACGTGGTCACTCCGAAGATATTCAGGTAAGGTTTCTGGACCAACTCATGCCCGCGGGAAAGCGTGTTGCGCGTCATCGCCTCGTCAGGACAATCGTACAGGTCGAGGACCAACGGCAGTAACCCGGAAGTGAAGTCACGGTTGAAACTATCCAGCAACTTCGCGGCCTCTTCGAGCAGCCACCCGCGCTGCGCAGCCAGGGCACGGCTCTTCAGCCAACGTTCCTGAACGATGGTTTGCCAGGTGTCATAGGTGACCGGGATGCGCGTCGTCAAATCCAACGCCAGGGCTTCGGGCGTCTGTTGATCGGCCAGCAGGAAGTGTTGTAGACCGGCGGCCTCTAGCAGCCCTCTGACGACAGCTAGGGCCGTGCTCTTGCATTGCACGGTGCTGGGACCCAGATAGAGCATATACAGGTTGGGGTAGATCGCGTGTTTGGTGATACTCAAATCTAGAAACAGCCGCCGCGCAATCGCCAAGCCGCCCAAGAAGACTCCGGCGGCGGTGTGAAACGCCGTCGGCGTCATCGGGCTGGCGATGCCGGCGAAGGACACGAACGCATCGAGCCACTGACCCGTCTGGCGCGCCGCCACGATTTGTGCGTCCGTCAGACGGGCGTATTCCGGCAAGTCTGGGGCCAGGGATAGATCCAGTGGAACCGCCTGGAGAACGGTGTCTGCGCTATTGGCAAGCCCCTCTATCTGTTCTGGGGCTACATTTTCCTGTGCTCCGCCCGGGAGCGCTGAGACAGGCGTTGCCACACCATTGCGTCCATCGTTTGACTGCCCGTAGCCTTGCCGCGCCAGTTCCCGCGCGGCTGCGGTGAAGTCACCGTGATGCTCCAAGAGCGTATACACAGAAAAAGTATCATAGCAGTGATCTGCCTCAAAGGGCGCACCGTTGGTGGTGAAGACGAAGAGCTTGCGCGGGTAGTAGTTCCAGGTGGCGCTGATGCTGGTACTTTTCCCCGGCCGGCGCAGGTCAATCACATCGCCACGCTGCTTTACTACCTGCCAACCCGCTGCTGTCAACAAGGGCAACACATCGCCGCGCGCGTTGTAGTCATCGCCCGGACGCGTCCCTTCAGCATCCAGAGGCGTCGCCGGGTGATATTCACGGGGCGGCGCTTCGCCCTTGCGTTGCCAGCTTTCCAACCAGCCCAACAACGCCAGCGCATTGGCCAAAGGGACGATTGGCGTCCCGGCTTCACCCAGAAAGCGATAGCGTCCGCCCTCAGGGTGTAGCGAGGGTGGCGCGAGGGTCTGGTGGCCGTTAGCGCGCACCTCAATGGCTGTCTTTTCCCCCAGGTCGGGCCGGGTGAACGTGCGCCGGGTGAGAGGCTGGCCGTCATCGCCGGTCAGATCCTCACAGCGTAACCAGATGTGCTGTCGCCCGCTGCCCGTTTCGACGTGGCGACTGTGGCGCAAGTCGGGGAAAGCGCGCAGTAGTTCATCCCGCGCTTGTTCCCACCCGTCGCCGTCGAAGTCCAGGATGACCAGGTTGTTGGAGACCGCGCCGGTGACAATGCCGAGTGCGCCGTCTTCCCTCTCGGCAAACCAGGCGCGCAGTTCATCTTCGCGTGGACGGCGGGTCTGATACACCTGCCAATCGCCCAGGGCAGGCCGTTTGTCGCCGGCGATGATGGGTAGCACGGCGCAGCCTTCGTTCAGATAATACTGCGCCCAGCGCAACAAAATACCGCTGCGCACTGGTTCTGTTCCTGACACCAGGTCAGATTGAGTTGTTGTCATAAATTACCTCCTCGTTGAAAAAAGTCGCCATTTGACTTGATTTTGGCATGTCCACTGTGGTATAATGGGTTTTGTTAGTCCGCTGCGAAGATACCTTAGTGCAGGGTGAACCTGTACGGCGTTGCGATAACGCCCTGGTATTCGGAGCGTCCGGTAATGACCTTCTGTGAGCGCCGCTTTGTTGGCGCTCTTTTTGTTTCTGTGGCAAGATAACGACGACCAGGCCGTGACAGAGCTGCTCCGATCGTGATTGGCCAAGGATTTGAACAGGGTCGTATGACGCACAGACTGCCATTTTCTGCCTTATCATGTCTTCGTGGGTCATACAACCGGTGAAACAGGGCTGCTGTTGTGAATACATTTGCTCCCCCTGAGCATCTATTGTTGGGTTAGCGTCGTCCATTGCGTCTGTGCCTGGGCTTGGAGTGTGGCCAAAGGTAATTGTCTTGTAGGCTGCGGATGAACAATCAGTAAAGTCGCTCCCCAACCCTGTAGCACGGCGACTACCAACGGTAACACTACAGTGTAGAATGTGCCGATTTGGCCCTGCTGATTGTACAGCGGGACATAGGCGAACGCCTCGAACTCTGCACTTCCACCGGGTCGCAGATCAAATGCGGCCAGTTGCATTCGCCGCTGATGCGTTTTCAAGTATCTCCAGGCTTCGCGAGGAGTGCTGAGTTGCGTCGTTGTTAGCGGATGTGGCGGCTCAACCAGACGACGCAGCAAGACTAAAACACTCCATATACCGGTGGGCGCAATACGGTCCAGTAATGTATGCACCAATGGACTGAAAGCTACGGCAAGCAGGGCATCAGTGTCGTGATAACCGGCAGCCAAGGTTTCAAAAGCCGGTAGCGCGCATTGATAGGCCAACTCGAAGTGGGCATCATCCACGACTCTGTTTGATAGAGGCTGTGGGATCAACAAATCCGTAGACAGTGAGTTTTCCATTGTCTTTTGTTGCTTTGCTTATCAGTATCAGTGCCTAATGGCCTGGACTGTAAGCGCTTGCTTGAAACGGTTGTTCTTCGGCGAGTGCCTCTTGCTCTGTTTCCAAACTCGGTACTTGCTGTTCTGCCTGGGCAGCGTCCTGTGCCTCTTGTGCTAGCCGTACCCGTCGTCGCTGTAGCAGGAATGCATATACTTCGCATAGCACCTCGTTTCCTTTTGAGTTATCTTCAGACTTCATTGTCAATTTCCTCCGGTATGTATGAATTGGGTTACTCTCGGTGCGGTAAACCGGTTTTTATGCTACATCAATCTGCTTGAGATGACGCCTTGTGGAATTAGGAATTACTCCTCACTCGCTGAGGAACTTTTCCTAACTCATTCCGCGTTTTTTGTCGCTTGAAAAGGATATGAGTGACGCTGTTAATTTCCTTACGTTTCATCGGAGCATCCCATGATGACCTTCCGTGAGCGCCGCTTGGGCGGCGCTCTTATTGTTTCCCTGTGTAACACCACAACGTTGCTCATCATTTCTCCGGCGCAGCGCGCACAGTGTCAACCGCAATGCCGCGCGTCGCGCATTTCCCCTGGACGATGACCCGGCGTTCCACCAGGGCGCGCAACGCTTTCTCGACCGGGGACGAGGCCGGGATGAGCGGCACAGCACCCACGCCGTCCAGGGCCAGCCACAATGTCCCCGCGCGGGGCGGCGCGCTGACGATGCCACGCAACAACAGGGCGTTGCAGACAACGCACGTCATTCTCGGTGCACAGGTGGGCCACGTCCCGCGTGTCCACTTCGGGCAGTGCCCCTTGCAGTGGAGCAACCGTGATCAGCCGCACGTCACCGATGCGCTGGCCGTGTACGCGCAACTTGTATTCCCCTTCAGGCAGCCGCACCTTGCACGGGTCTGCCCCGGCGAGCGCAACCAGGTGGCGCACCACAGTGTTGAGTTCGTAAGACATCGCTTCACCTCCAGGAATAGCAGGACTGTACGGTGTGCAAAACCGTGCCGGTATGAAGGAAAAATGATCAGTTTTGCTCTTCCTTCATACCGTAACGGTGTAACCAACGATTTTGCGGCGGCGGTGGCTCCTGGAGCACCCGAAAGTGCTGTACCAGGGCCGAAACAGGGCAAAAACCCCCGCAAAACCTCGTTTGACGCCGCCAAAACCAGGGTGGAGCAGCGATTTTGACCTTTGCCGGTATGAAGGAAAAAGTGCCCTTTTCGTCTTACCATGTCTTTTTCCTTCATACCTGTAATGGCGTTGTTGTTTGGATAATCGGTACATCGCGTTCTCCGGTATAGCTACGGTTGGGTCAAGAACGCCCATTGGGCTTCCGCCTGCGCTTGCACTGTGGGTAAAGGCAGTAGCGGCGTCGGCTGTTGGTGAATGACCACTGTCGTCATCCCCCAACTGCGCACCACAGCAGCGACCAATGGTAGCGCCTCGGCGTGGAATGTGCTGATCTGGCCCCGGCGGTCGTAGAGGGGAGCATAAGGATAGCCCCTGAACTCGGCGCTGCCGCCGGGCCGCAGATCGAACACGGCCATACGCCCCCGACTCCGACGACTTTTGAGAAGCCGGGATGCAGTGGAGAATTCGGTGCTGGCCGCTGCGTCTGGCGGACCAATCAGACTCCGCAGCAAGTCCAGGATATTCCATACCCCCTCAGGCATCAGGCACATCAACACTATCTGCGCCACCGGACCGAACGTCACGCTGAGCAAGTCTTCCGGGTTCTGGCTTCCGGCCGCTAACGCTTCGAGGGCGGGTAGCACAGACTGGTAGGCTAACTCGAAGTAGGCGTCATTGATGCGCCATTCCAGGGGCAAGTGCGCCGTCAATTCATCAGTCGTCAATTCGTGCGCATCACTCGTGTACATTGGCGGATCATCTCCTTACCATCCCGGTCCCGTTGGGCCAGGGTCGCTGAAGGTGGGCATTGGCTGCGGCGTGGGACACGTCCACGGCCACACGACGGCCAGGTAGGGTTGTTCACCGCGCCAGACATCGGGCATGGTTTGGAGACCATAGTATTTGCGTAACCATTCAATGAAGTCCTCGCGGGTAATAGCCTCGTCGCCTTCTTCGCCGACATCGATGGGTATTGCGACTGGTGTGGGGGTGGGGATCCCGCCCTGAGCGTAGCGATGGGTTACTAACCACATACGGACTCCGCTACTGGCATAGTGAAACAGCGGAACCAGGCAACACTGGTAGAGCACCAGCAGGCCAAAGGTTGATAGCCACGCGAGTGGGGGGAGAGAGGTTTATACGCTTGCCTCATCAACAACCTCAGCTTTTATCTCTGTAGTTCTTGCTTTTGGCGTTAGTGCTTCATCTATCATTTCCTGTACACCTCACACTGATTAGGAATTTGTTGATTAGCCATTGCGGCTGTGTAAACAGCCTCTATGTTATGCGAGTTTGTTCGATATGATTGTCGGAAACCACAGGAATTTTTCCTCACTCTGGCGAGAATATTTGCTATCGTGTCAATCGGATGGGCATCGCCGTACTTGGGGGATAACCAATGGGGCAGTGTGCATTTGCAGCAGCCTGGTCTGTGAGCGATTCTGTATCACAGCCGTATGAAGGAAAATGGCTATAGCAAATCATACTTTTTCATACTACAAACTTGGACGGTATGAAAAAGTATGAAAACTTGGATCCGTAAATCCTTCTACCAGATGCTCATCCTGCCGCTTGACTGGTAGCGGCTCTCTGAACGTTCCAGTACGCCGCACCAGGGCCAAAACACAGTTGGGGCAAGAACGTCCAGTTGCGCCGTACCGTTCGTTGCGACATTTTACGCATGTGCTATTCGCTGTTTTGAGAATTGACAGTCGATTCGCCTTCTGATAGAATTGGCGCAGTACGAGAACAAACCACTGTACGGTTTTTCTCTGTTTCTGAAGCCGCTGTCAGTTTGCCAAGATTGTCAGCGGTCTCTTGTTTGTGTTGCTCTTGAGCCTTTCGCCTGCGTGCGACTGCAAGCCGCATTGCCTCTATAATTTGATCCTCGTCGAAAGTTAGCACTGAATATCCTCCCGATATTATATTCAGACAGATTTGACCATCGCAACACCGTGTTGTGGTGCTTGGGCTTGTTCGTATTTTTCACGCAAACAAAAAAGGGGAGGACCTGGAACCGAAGTTCCAAGTCCTCCCCTTTCATTTCCCGGCCAATTCTCTGGTCAGGACGCCGCAGGCTTGAAGGCCTCCTGCGGTTCGGAGCGCTTAGCCCCAGACCTTTTCGCGGTGTTTATTCACCGCTATATATCTATTATATCATGCTGGACATGGTGAAATCAAGTTAGTTTTATGTGTGAAATTTTAGGAGTACGCATATAAAGTATGGCCTTGTGAGTTCCCTGATCTCCGTCAGGGAGTACAATTGGTCATTAATTGGTACTCACACCGTTGATGGTGGTACAGGGCTTGAAACATCGTCATCGCCAGTGCCGACTGTTGATGTGCGTGGGTTCGTTTGCCACTGCGAGCCTTGCGGTATAATGACGGAGTCACTCAAACGAAGTTTTGTACAAGGGCTGTATCGCCTGCGCGACACACTGAATACACAAACGTTTTCTGCCTCTTCCTCACACAGGCTTATCAATTCTTCACCAATTGCGCAATCAATTTTTACTGATTGTCTATCAAGTGCCACCGTGATATATAGCTCTAGCACGTTTATCACTTTGCGCCGAAAACTCGGGTCATCCGCCTTTGTGTATATAACTTTTGGTGCTAGTTTTAGAGACTGAAGGGAGCTAGATGAAAATGGACGGCGTCATCCTCGTCAATCTCCAAACCATCCCATTGAACCAACACTGCGACTATTCCACTCTCCCCGTTTGCAGATCTTGAGATTGTCGGGATGCCAATCTTGCTTCACAAACCTTTCGTCGGCAAACAGCGCCATATTTTCAACATTGCGCTCCACGATATCCTGGAAGGCCGAACCATCATAGACATTGGCTGTATCCACGTCCCAATCCACAATCAAACCGAGGTGGTTGAGGACAAAACACAACTTGCCACCCACGTCCAACGTTGGTTCGACAGCCCCTTCTTGCCGATCTGTTGGGCGCTGCGGCCTTCCCGCCGGGGATGAATCAGTTCAATCCCATAGGTATCGCTCAATCCCAGCAGGCTCGGTGCTTCCATGAATTGCTGCGTCCAACGCTGCTGCGTATTGAACAGCCGAAACAGCCGCGTGCGCACCGGCAAGTGCGGAAACAGAGTATGGTAATCCCGTGTCAACCACCGATAGAAAGCCCGATTCCCGACCCCCTTGAGCGCGAACAACAACGCCAAAGTGACGACCTCGCTAGGGTACAAGCTGGCCTGACTATGTTTTGGCATATCACGCCAGCGATCATCAACACGATCAAGAGCCTGCGGCGTGCTTACAACGCGGCTACGACGCCGACGGTATCCCCCTGTGTCCACACGGCTACCGCTTGCGTTGCAACGGCCACCACTACACCACCCAGCCAACCAAATGGGTCTGTCGGCAACGCTGCCGGCTGCATTCCCAACCTGACGTGCATCCGCAGCCGCCCGCCACGCGCCCGGACTGTCCCTGGCAGACCCCACAGCACCCCTTGGGCATGACCGTTACCGTGGGACTGACTTTGCCCGACGGCTCGCTACGCCTGGCACGTGACCACGACAGCACCGCCCGACCCGGGACCTGCGTCACGGCCGCCAGTCCTATGCCGAAAGCCGCAACGCCGTGCAGACCCGCCTGGGATTGAAGCGCACACCTTGGTTCGGCTTGGCCAACGCCGCCAAGGCCTCGCTCCTTGGCGACATCCTCACCCTTCTGACCACCGTTGTCCGCTTCGTCCGCGAGGCCTCCCGCGCCGCCCCGCGGATGGTCTGACCTTTAGCCGACGGCGCGGGATGACGCGCAGCCGGTTCACTGGCTGCGCTATGGCCGTGTGCCACGCGCCTGATTTCCAGTCCGGCTTGCGCCCCGAACGTCTCCCTTTACCCCGCACGCTGACCACCACTCCCTCGCCAAACTGCTGTGGACGACGCTGACTGCGTCGCTCGCCAGACTTACTGTGCTTCCTACCTGGCTTAATGCCCGCTTTACTGCGCCCACAACTGCTCTTCGACCGTCCCCGATCCGCAAAAACTCGCGCACCCCAAACTTTACGCCCACCGCAGCCTGTTTCCCGCGCACATGGGACGGTCTTTACTGTGGAATCCCTTGTCCGGGGTAGACTTGTCATTTCTGACAAAATGGACTACCATATCCCACAGCGTTGATCTTATCATTGTGGGGTGTGTTGGGCGCCATGAGCAAATCCAGGTTCTACACTGCCGCAGGTGACCGCGGCGACACGTCCCGATTGGGCGGCGGCGGGCGGCTTTCCAAGCGTAGTCTGCTGCTGGAGGCCGTCGGCGCGACCGATGAGGCGACGTCCGCCATCGGTATGGCGCGCGCGTGGGCGGAGGATGCCGGGGTCAAAGCGACTTTGCGCACTGTGCAAGAACATCTTGTCGGCTTGATGGCGCATCTTTCGGCGACGCCGGAATTTCGCCCCCAGTATCCCGGCCCCGGTGCGGACGAGCTGGCCTGGCTGGAAACGAGCATCGCCGACCTTGAGGCCGGGTTGCCGCCCTTGCGGGCGTTTGTGCTGCCCGGCGACTCGCTGCCCGGCGCAGCCCTGCATCAGGCGCGCACCACCATCCGTCGCGCCGAACGCTGCGTCGTGGCGCTCGCCGAGTCCGAACCGGGCATCAATACGCTCAGTCTGGCCTATCTCAACCGTCTCTCATCGCTGTTGTTCGTCGCGGCGCTCCACGCCGACGCCAAAGCTGAAGGCTGATCGCTGAACGCTTTATGATGATAACCATTTCCCTATTCTCAGAATTCTGGTAAAATGAATAAATTAGGTTGTCTTATCGCATCTGTAGGATGCTTTGTGTGGACTGATGGCATTTTGTACCCCGGAGTTATTCCGGGATCGGTGAGGAGTTTTCTCGCCGGGCGTGTGCGAAGGGGCGGATGTCACGCCCTGACGGTAGATACGTTGTAGTTTAGCCGTGGCTAGGATCCCAAGCGGAAAGTTTATGACTTTCCAAGGCTCGGTTTTGGGAATATCGTTGGACTTG
>DAOUAQ010000006.1:0-19286 GCA_034433375.1 Anaerolineae bacterium
TCACTGTTGATGTTGTTGCAGACGCGCGGCAAGATGTCCGCTCGCGCGCTGGCGACGGAACTGGAAGTGACCGAGCGCACGATCTACCGCGATGTCGAGGCGTTGGAGATGGCGGGTGTGCCCATTTACGCCGAGCCGGGGCGCGACGGCGGCTACGCTTTGGTGGATCGCTACCGCACCAGTCTCACCGGGCTTTCGGAGGGCGAGGTGCGCGCGCTGTTCATGCTCAGCATCCCCGCGCCGCTGGCCGAACTGGGCGTAACGCAGGAATTGAAAGGCGCGCTGCTCAAACTCACCGCCGCGTTGCCCGCTTCCCGTCGGGGCGACGAGGCGCACGTGCGCGACCGCTTCTACCTGGATGCCGTGGGATGGGAGCATGACGGCGGCCCGACACCGCACCTGCGGGTCATTCACCAGGCCGTGTGGCAGGATCGCCGTTTACTGGTGAAGTACCGGCCCATTTTTTCTGCGGAAATTGAGCAGACGGTAGACCCTTATGGTCTGGTGGTGAAGGCCGGGGAATGGTATCTGATCTTCGCGCACCGCGACCGCATCCGCGCGCGGCGGGTGGGCGAATTCATGGACGTGCGCCTCACCGGGGAATCCTTCATACGCCCGTCCGATTTCGCGCTGGAGGCGTTCTGGAAAGCGTGGTGCGCCGAACGCCACGAACAACATCAGCAGTTTCATGTGCGAGCGCGCATCGCGCCGGGCGCGCGCGAGTGGCTGGCGTATTACCTGGGCAGCCGTAGCCGCGAGGCGCTAAGTCACGCTGGCCCGCCAGACGCGGAGGGGTGGTTCACGCTCGATCTCACCTTCGACCAGCTCGAAACGGCGCGCGCGCGCCTGCTGTCCCTCGGCGGCGCGGTGGAGGTGCTGGAGCCGGACGCGCTGCGGCTGAGTATGGCGGATTTTGCGGCGCAGGTCGTGCGGGTGTATCGCCCGGCGCAGGTTTGACATTTCCTGCACAAACCACGCATCATTTCTTCATCATTTCTTCACAAACCGCGGTTATACTGTGAGCATAATAAAAATCCACCCATAGGAGGTTAGAGATGTTGAAGAAAGGTTTAGCGATAGTGTTGTTGATAGCGAGTGTGTTGTTGGTCTTCCCGCTGGTGGCGAACGCGCAGCAGGGACAGCCCCCGGCGCAAGCCCCTCAGTATGGCGGGGGATACGGGCGTCATGGTGGTTGGATGGGGGGCGGAATGTCACTGGTCGAAGCGACGGCTGAGGTCACCGGGTTGTCTGTAGCGGACGTGGTCGCTGCATTGCAGAACGGTCAGAGTTTCGCCGACATCGCGTCCGGCGCGGGCGTGACGCTTGAGGTGATTACGGATGTGGCCGTCGCGCAGCGCGCTGAGGCGCTCAAGCAGGCGGTGGCTGATGGTCGCTTCACGCAGGAGCAGGCCGACACGATGCTGGCCTCGATGAAGGAGCACCTGCTCGAAAAGCTGAACGCCGAATGGACGTCCGGCGGTGCGAGCAATCCCTCTGGTCAAGGGATGCGCGGTGGTCGCGGCGGGATGCGCAGTGGTCGCGGCGTCCGCCCGAACTACAATCCCGTAACCTGTCCGCAAGCATGACGCGCAGAGAAAAACTGAAATCGGGGTGAGCCACGGCTCACTCCGATTTTTTTTGTTCGGACAGATTACTCAGATCGCGCTAATTCTGTCTCGTGGGCGCGCAATAAAACCGGGATGCCGAGCAGCGCCAACGGCGCACACAGCGCCAGGATGAGCATCAGTCCCATCCCAGCCATGGCGATCACGAACCCGATGGGCGAGGCGGTGGTTCCAATCGCTGCACCCCCGATGGCGGCGACGGCGTTGAGATTCCACAGGCCATGAAAGAGGACGGCAGCGAGGTAAGCGAGCGGTAGCGCCCAGCGACGTTTGCGCCAGAAAAAGCCCCACCCTAATCCTACGATACCGCCGGCCAACATGTGCATACTGGTAGCCGCGGCCCGCGCCCCCATGCCGCCTAGCCAGCCCATCACTTCACCCAGGCTGCCAGCGCCGTTAGAAATACCTTCGATGACGGTGAATCCTAGCCCGCAGGCCGCGCCCCAGAGAAAAGCCGTCGTCAAACCGGGACGGCGCCACATCCCCATGATGCCCATCACGAGCGTTTTCCCGAATTCTTCAACCAGGGGGGCGACGACGGTAAATGTCAGCGCGAGGACGCCTAAAATCACGGGCGACGCGATCTGGCTAAGCGTCTCTTCAATTCCCGGGAGCGGCGCAATGCTCCACTGTTCGAGCGTCGCCATAAGCTGGCTGATCTCTGCTTCCCCACCCGGCAGCAAGAGCGTCACAAAAACGACGAGTACGGCGCAGATGCCGAAGCCGACGATCTCGACCGGGATCGCCAGCAATGTTGCCGCTACGCCGCCGCTCATT
Source organism: Anaerolineae bacterium (assembly GCA_034433375.1). GTDB lineage: Bacteria > Chloroflexota > Anaerolineae > B4-G1 > SLSP01 > DSWT01. The sequence continues at coordinate 2,403 of DAOUAQ010000006.1, forward strand.
GTGGCAATCAGTTCGCGCAGGGTCAGGGTGCGATAGCGTCCGGCGGTCAAGGTCATCAGCGACAACAGCAGAAACGCCGGGAGCGCTGCCAATCCCAGGTGCAGTGGCGCAAAGATGGGGCGGTTGTGCCATTCAGCGGGCGTCAAAATGGCGATGATCACCAATCCCGCGAGCAGCGCCAGACATACCGCCCATCCCCATTTCGAGTAAATTTGCGGCGAAGCCCAGCGCTTCCGGCCTGTGAGTCCCGAGGCAAGCAGTCCGATCCCGAGCAGCAGGCCGACCAATCCCACACCGATGAGAATCACCGCCACGACTGTATCTTTGATGCCGGGGATGACTAAAGCTAGAAGTGCGCTCAAGAGACTTCCGGCGATAGCCAGCCCGCCGGTGATTGTCGTGATAATCCAGAGCCATTGAGGACGCGATTGTTCTTGTTCCATCACATTGCGCCTTTTTTGCGATAATGAAAGGGGGATAGCTGTGCCGCTATCCCCCCTTGTACAAACCGAGGTTACTTTTGTACGATTTTGATGCTTTCGAGCTTATCCGGCGCGGGGGCTGTGGCGTCGCGCGGCATGGTCCGCGCCAACGTGTCGAGCACATCCAGCCCTTTGACCACGCGACCTATCTCAGCGAACTGTCCATTGAGCTGAGAGGCATCGCTCCCTAACGTGATGAAGAATTGCCCATTGGGGAGGATACCCACCGTGCCTGCTTCGTCAAAGGTGCTTTGCTTCTCACCGTTACAGTAGTAGCCGGGATAACCGTAGGTGGTATTGCTCGGATCGCCGGTCAGGGCCACAAAATTGTCCCGCACGTAGAAGAAATCCGAGCCAGCATACCATTGCTGCTGCGCCAGGAAGACGAAGCTGTTCACGTGTGTGGGGGCCAGCGCCGCCGACACTTCAATCACGATGTCACCCTGCGTTGTTTGCAAAGTCGCCTCATAAATTTGATCTTCCGTCACTGTTATCTCGGGCGCTGTCTCAAAGAAGGTGAAATCATCCTTTTTCATCTTCGCTACGGCGAGGAAATAGACCAGCTCATCATAAGAAGAGATGTCGGGCTTGAAATAGACGCCGTTGATGCCGATGATGAAAGTGGGGGTGGCGTAGTCCAGGCCGAGCGTCCCGAATTCTTTAAAGTCCGCATCCACTTTGGCTCTATAGGTTCCTTTTTGTAGATCGTCGCTGAAACGGGCAACGTCCACCCCGATTTCCTGGGCAATTTTGGCGAATTCCGCCGGGGCTTCTTCGAGCGACAGGGCAATCCACTCGGTGGTGGTTTGCCCGTTCTGCATAGCCATGTATCCCTGGATGGCGTGGTCGAAGAGCGCTGTGTGCATTTCCCAGAACTTGCCCTGCGCGCCCGCCGCCTCGGCCGCTTCCGCCGCCAGGAAGGCTTTGTCGTGGAGACTCTCCAACGGCAGGTGGCGATAGATCAGCCGGATGCCAGGGGTGGTTTTGACGATAGAGTCAATGTAAGGCGTGGTGCTGGCGCAGGCCGGGCATTGGAAATCGGAGTACTCGATGAGCGTCAGTTCGGCGTCTGCGGCGCTTGCGCCAGTACCCCACTCGTCATCGGCGAGGCTGATAGGCAACCCCGTGGTGGGGAGATCCGGCAATGGACTGGCCTCGCAATATCCCGCTTCCTCTGCTACCGGTGTGCCCGCTTCGACGGTTGACGCGGCGGCTGTCGGGGCTGGCGGCGCCGTCGGTACCGCCGTGGGGGTGGGTTCTGGGGTCGCTTTCGGCTTGCAGCCTCCTAAAACAAGAACGGCCAACAATGTGGCCGCTACGATCCACTTTATCTTTTTCATTGTTTTTTACTCCCGTTGAATTTAGTAGATATTATACCACTAAATTTATTTATTGTGACGGAGTCTTCGGCGGCCAGAATGGCGGGCGTTCTAAGCGCCACAGCGCATAGAGTCCGGTGATACCGGTTATGCCGCCGAAGATGTAGCCTTCCCGTACCGTGGCGCGGGTAACGAAGATGGCGACTAACCCGACGATAAACGCAGCCACGTACAGAATCAACACCGCCTCGCGGCGTGTCAGCCCGGCATACGTGAGCCGGTGGGAGGTGTGATCCACGCCCGGCGTCGTCAAGGGGTTGAGCCCGCGTTTGAGGCGTGAGATGGTGACGAGGGTGGTGTCGAAGATAGGCACGGCCAGCACGAAGAGGGGGATCATCCATGTGACGATAGGGGTATTGTCGGGGAAGCGCAGTTTGATGCCGATGGAAGCCAGCACAAATCCCAAAAAGAGGGCGCCAGAATCTCCCATAAAGATGGTCGCGGGGTTCCAGTTGTAGATGAGAAACCCGACGCACGCTGCCATCACCGCCACCGCCAGCGCACCGACCAGGTATTGTCCGGTGAACGCGCAGATCAAGGCAAAGTGCGCCGCCGCGATGGCCGCAATGCCGCCAGAAAGCCCATCCATGTTATCCAACAGATTGAAGGCGTTGGTGATGCCCACCACCCATACAGCAGTCACCACGATGTTAAGGACGGGGTGCGGCAGGATGCTGATCGAAACACCGGTGAGGATCAACAGTCCCGTCGCGATCAACTGCCCGACGAGTTTGACGCCGGCTTGGAGTGAGAATCGGTCATCCCAGAAGCCCATAAACGACATCAGCGTCGCGCCAATTAAAGTGCCGGTCAGTTGGCTAATGTTGTACATCTCCCTCAAGAGCAGGGTGACGATCAATGTGCTCAGGAAAATCGCCACACCGCCTAAACGAGGCGTGGGGATCGTGTGTACTTTGCGGCGGGGGTCGGGCTGGTCAATGGTTTTCAGGCGCAGCCCTAACTTCCGCGCCAGCGGCGTCCCAACGATAGCCAGCACCAACACGCCGACGAAGACAACGAGGTAGGTACGCATAGGCTCCTTAGGGTTGCGTCGTTGGTGTAGACTCGGCCGGCGTCAACTGCCCCTGCAACTGTTCAATGAGTTGCTGGACTGCCGTCTGCTGCTCTGCGGGCGCCGCCTCCAGGGCCAGGTTTGCGGTTTGCAGCGCCTCCGGCAGCCGGCCCATATTGGCATACGCAATCGCCAGAACGCGGTAGATATCCCACAAATCACTCGCCTGCTCGCATTTCCCTACAGCTTCTTCCAGGGTGGCTGCGGCATCTGCCCAGAGCGTTTGCTGCGCCTGCAAGGTGCCTACGACACGGCGCACCGTGCAGTTATTGCGAATTTTGAGGGATTCCTGGTAGGCCACCACTGCTCCGGTGAGATCGCCCTTGCTGGAGCGCATATCGCCAAGCAACATCCAGGTTTGCTCGAATCCAACGTCCACTTGCAGCGATGTGGAGATGGTCTCCTGGAATTTCAGATCGTCGCCAAAGTCAATGGCGTAAAGCTGCGCTAACTCATTCCAGATAATGGGATTATTGGGGCTGAGTGTCAACGCGATCTTGTAGTTTTCCTCGGCTTGTTGCAGCAGTTTGTCATATTGCGCCTGCGCCGTCGCCTGTTGCGCCGCGGTTGCGCCCGCAGCGCCCATCTCAGAGGCCACACGCGCTGCCCACGACTTGTAGAAGCGCGCCAGGTTCGCGCTGTGGTCGGTGTTCAGCGGGTTGATCTGGCGGGCTTGCTTGAGAATCTCCTCGGTCTTGCGGAAAATGAATTCCCGCTGTTCTGCCGACGTCTCCGCCGGCAGGCCTTGCGCCAATTCCAGATAGGCTTTTCCCAGGAACAGGTTGTAGTAATCTTCGCGTGGGACATATTCCAGCGCCTTTTCGTAGTGGGCGATGCCGATCTGTTTCTCGTTGGCGTTGTTGCTGCCGGCATACACTCCGCCTTGCTTGTAGATGATGTCCGCGCGGATCAGGTTATAGCAGGCCGGGCCGATGATGGCGGCGGCCCCGAAAAACAGTAACGCGATAAGCGCCACCGGACTCCAGAATTCCCCCCATTCGCGTGGCAAGGGGTCTTCCCAGAGCAAAGCGAGGCCGGTCAGCGCCAGCAGGAAGAAGATCAGCCCGTAATAGCGCAGCACGAGCGACGCCAGCTTATCGGCAATGCCGACGACGTCGCGGATTAAATTGTCCAATGACGTGTTATCCACGCGCGTCGCCGTCAAGTTGGCTTGGTGCGCGGCCAGCATATTGCCGAAAATGAGCAATCCCAACAGCGAAATCAGCGCGTACACGGCGATTGCCGTGCCCCAGCGTTTGCTCCTTTCCTCGTCAAATAGCCCCTCGCGGTCAAACTCGCTCAAGCCTACCACGCCAAACAGGAGCCACGTGAAAATGAAGATCATCAACGCGCCGTAGGCTTTGGTTTTTTCGGGATGATATTTCATCGTCAACGAGTTCACGAAGATGTCACCCGCGTTCGTGAGCCTTTCGGGGTTATTGATAAAGTCAAAAGCGAGTGTCCCCAGCAAGAACGTCGCCACAAAACTCAACGCCAGCACCGCCGCGAGCCACGACGGGATGGCGGTTCGTGCGCGTGTGTGAGTCGTGCGCCGGCGGCGTTTGGCCTGTGATTCGGTGAGACGTTGTTCCCCTGCGGCAGCAGCCAGCGTCGCCGGCACAACACCGGGAACCCACTCCATCCCCAAAACGACCAACAGACCGGCGAAGGCCCAGAACGTCGTGCGCGTGGAGGCAATGGCGATCCCGAAGTTGATTTCGACGAAGTGTCCAATCACGCCGGCGAGCAGCCCAATGATGAGAACAGTATGGGGATGCATAGCGCGCGTGGTATGCTCTTCTGTCTGGGCGCTGAACTGCTCGCGGAACGCCTCCACGGTCGCGTACACCATCGTGCCGACCAGCACGCCGAGCGGAATGGCGACAGCGAAGAGATACGCGCCTTCCAATTGCCAGGCGATAACGAAGAAGGTGATGGCAAAGACGGCGATCAACCCCAGATACAACCAGAGTTGTCCGCGTGTCTTCAGCAGCCCTAGCCAGCGCAATCCCCAGTAGAAAAAGCTCACGAAGGTGAAGAGATAGGCTGCCAGACCGAAAACGCCGGTGATGACGAGTGAGTCGAGGGTTTCGTTGTGCGAGCGGTCAGGTGAGGCCGTGCGCGATTCGTAGTGCCCCAACACCGGCGGATAGAAGGCGTTGTAGGCCACGTACATAGATTCAGGGCCGTAGCCGATCAAGGGGCGGATGACGTTGAACGCATCGGTGCTTCCATCGGGGAACTTGAGCGGCGCGTGGGGCTTGAGCAGCTCCACCGCGCCCTGCCAGATCAACCCGCGCACTTTCCCGGTGCCGCTTTGCAGTTCCGTAATGGTGGTCAGGCGGCGCAACACCTCGACCTTACGCACCTGAGTTTGCACGAAGCCGGGCACGTTGAACAATATCAGAATGGTAGCGGCTGCCAGTCCAATGGTTCCCCAACCGATCCAGAGCCAGCGCCAGCCTTTGCGTTCTACAATGAAATAAAGCCACGCCCCGCCGAAAACCAACGCGGCCAGGAGACCGCCGGTATACATCCCGACTTTTCCTTTAAGGAGCAAGACCGAAAGTCCCGCCACCCCCCCGGCCACGACGAGCGCGCCCAACCCAAAGCCAACACCCTTCAAAATATCCAGCCGCGCGTTGGCTGTATCCGGGTTTTCGCACGTCGCGCGGCGTTGCAGCATGATCAGCGCCAGGTAGGGGAACAGCACCGCCGCCGCCACGATACCGAGCCAGGGGCCGCGGCTTTGCGAATACCAGATGGTAAGCAGTTGCACTGCAATGATGAAGATGTAGCCTGACGCGCGCAGAATATCGCTGACGCGCGCCTCTTCCCGGCTTAGGATGTCGTTGAAGCTTTGCACGATGCGCGCCGCCGTCAGCGGGACAACCATAATGAGATAAGCCGCCACGAAAATCGCGTTGCCCATGTTCGACGCGACGCGCGAGGTGACATCCCCTGCCCAGGGGAGTGGATCCAGGCCGTTATGTTGGATGATGCCGTAGAGCGAAATTGGCAGACTGTTGAGGATGAGCATCGTGATCAGCCGCGCCAGTTGGGCGCGCGTGCGTAGATTGGTGATGAGCGCAAAGAAGATGACGAGGTAGCCGAATAAGGTAAACGTGCCCTGCAATCGTTGGTAGGAGCCGACGATGCTGGTATACCGAACCAGCGAGAAGGCGGAACTGATGAGGTAAACCACCATCAAGACCATAGCCGGCAGCACCATCGGCGTGCGCCAGGAGAAGCGCAGCGGCGCGCGCTTGTGCAAAATCTCTTCGAGCAGCCGCACCAGCCACAACATTGCCATCACGGTAGCCAGGGCGCGCAGTGTCGTTAGCTTATCGGGTTCAAACACCCGGCTGGAGTAGACATTGAAGAAAACCGGCGTAATCGTCACGCCCAATAACCAACCCGCCTCTAGGGCGCGGTCGCAAAATGCGCTAAGTCGGGATGAACTCATGACGATGCTCCTTAAACCAAAGAATAGTCTGCTGCAACCCTTCTTCCAGGGATACGGTGGCCTCAAATCCAAGCACTTGTTGCGCGCGCCGGCTGTCGGGCAAACGGCGGCGCGTCTCTTCAAAGGCAGCGCCATAAGCTGCTGCGTAGGGCACGTGAATGATGTCCGCGTTCGTCCCGACGGCCTCCCGAACCCGCTCGGCCAGTTCGTTCATCGTAATTTCGCGTGGATTGCCGATGTTGAACGTCAATCCAGCGCTTGCCGGCGTGTCCATCGCTGCTACCGTCCCACGCACCGTGTCGCCGACGAAGGTGAACGAGCGGGTCTGCTGGCCGTCTCCGTAGACGGTGAGCGGGCCGCCGTCGAGCGCCTGGCTGATGAAACGGGCAATGACGCTGCCATACCCGCGCGGATCGAGACGGGGGCCGTAAGCGTTGAAGTAGCGGACAGTCGCCGTCGGCAGTCCCTTTTGGCGATAGTAGGCGAAGGCGAGGTGTTCATCTAGCAGCTTGGCGATGGCATAAGACCATCGCGGGATGGACGTCGCGCCCAGAACCGTGTTATCCTCTTCGGCAAACGGCGCCTGAAGCGATTTGCCATAAGCCTCGGAACTGGATGCAATCACGACTTTGCATCCGTGTTGCAGCGCCGCTTCCAGAACCGTCTCCGTCCCTCTGACGTTCACCTGCATCCCGCGCAAAGGGTCTTCGACGACGTATTTCACACCGACGACTGCCGCCAGGTGATAGACGCCATCCACTTGCGCAACAAGGCGCTCAACCAGGGACCCGTCAAGAACAGAGCCTTTGACGAAGTTAAAATTGGGGTGCGTGCGCCGGTGCGCGAAGTTTTGCTCCTTGCCGACCGAGAGATCGTCCAGCACGGTGACGCTGTGCCCGGCTTCCAGCAGCGCATCCACGAGATGCGACCCGATGAACCCTGCGCCGCCAGTGACTAAAAAATTTTGCTTTATCATAGATAAATGTCAATTATATTTCTGGATGCGTTATCGTTATGTATCATACACCACTAAGGCGAAACGGCAAGTTATCGCTTAAGTCACCAACAACACCATAAGATCATTCACATTTGTTCCCGTTGGGCCGGTGCGTAGCAGTGCGCCGGCGGCGCCGAGCAGTGGGTAGGCATTGTTATTGGTCAGCGCCGTCGCGGGATTCCACCCGGATACACGGGCGCGCTGCGCGGTTTGCCCGTCAATGATCGCGCCGGCGGCGTCGGTTGGGCCGTCCGTTCCGTCGGTCGCCAGAGCCAACAAGCCTACATCTGGCATCCCTTCAAGCGCCAACGCCGCGGCCAGCGCCAACTCCTGATTGCGCCCTCCCTTCCCCTGACCGCGCAGCGTGACCGTTGTCTCACCACCCCAGACAAGACAGGCCGGTGGTTGGAGCGGCTCCCCGTGCGCGCGGATGCTTTTCGCCAGCGCCGCTGCGACTTTGGCGACTTCGCGGGCTTCGCCTTCCATAAACGTCGTGAGCAGGATCGCCCGGTAGCCCAACCGTTCCGCCTCGGCGACTGCCGCCAGCGCCGCCAGCCGGATGGAGCCGACGATGACGTTGGCGACGTTGGCGAAGAGCGCATCGCCGGGTTTGGGCGTCTCCGCGATGCGCCCGGCGCTGCCTTGCTCCAGATGTTTTGCCACGGAACAGGGGATGGTGTCCAGCAGGTGATACCGTGCGAGGACGGCTTGGGCATCCGCATACGTTGTCGGATCGGGTGCTGCGGGGCCAGAGGCGATGACATCCAGCGGATCACCGACCACGTCGGACAGAATGAGCGCCGCGACGGGGGCGGGCTGCGCGAGTCGCGCCAACTGTCCCCCGCTCAGGCGCGAGAGGTGCTTGCGCACAGCGTTGATTTCGCCGATGGTGGCGCCTGCGCGCAAGAGCGCGTCGGTGACGGCTTGCAGATCCGCCAGCGCGATGCCCGCCGCCGGCGACGGCAGCAGCGCCGAGGCCCCGCCCGACAGTAGCAGCAAGACGCGATCGCGCGGGGTTGTTGTCTCTAGCAGCGCAGCGACGGCCTCAGCGCCCAGCAAGCCGGCTGCGTCGGGAATGGGATGCCCGGCTTCCACCACACGCACAGAGGCCGGCAGCGTGTGCCCGGCGGCATGGCCGTACTTGGTCACGACGATGCCGGTGGTCAGTGCGTCACCCAAGATGTGCGCCGCTGCTTCTGCCATCGAAACGGCCGCCTTCCCCACCGCGATGAGCAGCAGCCGCTCAACGGTGTTGAGATCCCAGGTTTGCTCCGCGATGCGCAGCACGTTGCCCTCACAGCAGAGGACGCGCTGAACAGCCGGCTGTGGATTGACGGCGCGCAGTGTGGCCGTCTGGATGCGTAAGAGATGCTCTTTGAGTATCATCCGACCTCAGGGACGCAACGCGGCGAGCGCGTATGTGGCTGCTTCTTCTGGCGTCTGAACATTGTCTTGTAAGAGGGCGATGAGGCCAGCTTGTAATGCGCGTCGCACAGTGGCGTCAACAGCGGGCGGCAAGCTGAGCACCGTGCCTTCGAGCAGTTTCTCCAGGAAAGCGGTTTCCTCCGGCAGCAATCCCCACAGTTCGATGGCATCGTACTGCGCCGGCAACAAGCGTGTGGCGCGGGTCAAATCTGCGCTTTGTTCTGGGGCGGTTAGCCATTCCAGCAGTTTGAGAGCGGCTTTTTGGCGGAAAGGATCCTGGCTCACCAATGCTATTGACCATACGTGGCCGATGGCAATCGGCTGGCCGGTCGGCGTTGGCATCCAGGCGGGCAGGCTGCCTTGCGGGGGATTGGACCAATACGTTCCAGCCGGGACGGCGCTCAGTCTTCCAACTCCCTGCGCATAAGCCGCCCAACACGCAGTGGCATTCGGAAAGCTGAGGACGCGCTCGAGGTTAATCAAGTTACGGCTCTTCATTTCGGCAAAAAAACGGTAGAGTTGCTCCAATGCCTGGCGGTCGAGTTTCGCTCTGCCGTTTTCATCAATGACAGCGCCGCCGGCGCCCAGATAAGCGGCCAGCACGGCTTCATCGGCCAACCCATCAATCGGCGCAGCCGGGAAAAGAAGCGAGTAGCCGCCTGTCAGCACATCGGTCCACGAAAAAGGCGGGGTGGCAGAGACCCCGTGGCGATAAACCATGTGATCGGCCTGTACAACTAAAGGAATCCCATAAGTGGTCGTGACAAATGAACCTGACGCCCACGCAAACGGGAAGAATTCCTTTGCCTTTAGCGGCGTGACGCTGAGTGGCTGGAGATAACCCTCTTTGACCGCGGACTGAAGGTCATACGGATTCAGGATAATCAGGTCTGGCACGATGGAGGGCGCAGCGTCGTAAGCTGCGTTTAGTAGATTATACAGGCCACCTGATCCCGCAGATTTTTTGACGATAATTTGTACCTGAATGTCCGGCTGGATCACCAAGAACGCGGCCAATTGCTCGTGAAATACCGAAGCGCCCGTTGCATCTTCATAAGGATTGAGGAAGTCCGGGACCCAAAGTGTCAGCGTTACCATACCGGGCAAAGGTGTTGGTGTTGGGAGGGGTGTAGGTTCAGGAGTCGGCGTCGGTGTCTCCGTCGGGGTAGGGGTAAGCATCATTGGGGGCGTCTGCAGCCACGTGCATCCGCCAAAGGCTACCGTAAGCAAAATACCAATCAGGCTTATACGTATCATTTTCACGTGTTGCCTCCTGAAAATCATCCAAAGTCGAAGGTCGTGAGTCGTTCAAAACGCATTGTGCCGGTTATTCTTGTGTGTTCCCGGTGTACGCTTGAACCGCGGCATAAATTAACCGTGGCTGGAAATCCGGCGTCACGTACGCGTAATAATCCTGGTAATTGTGGAGCCGCATGGGGGTGCGAAACATCCACATCGCCACCATAGGACACCAGGGCCATTGTTCCGCCGCCCACGTATACGCATCCAGTGTGTACTGGATGCGCTGTCCTGGTTTGACAGCCCACGTCCAGCGGGGATGGTCGTTCCAGCCAGCTTCGGTCACGTAGATGAGTTTTTCGCCGTCACCGTTGGCATCCATGATGTCCCGTAAAAGCTCGATCCGTCGGAAGTTGATAATGTCGGGGTCAGGTGGAGTGTCTGGCGCGAATCCCAACCCATAGGCGTGCGCAGCGAGCGCGTCGAAGTAGGGCGCAGCGCCGGCTGTGTACATCGCCGTCAAATAGAGCAGATCGTTCAGCCCGGCAGGACTGTCCGGCGGCTCCAGTGTTGGGGCCAGCGCGCCGCCCAAGACGATGACATCGGGATTAGCAGTGTGCGCGGCGGGATAGACGGTGCGCAAGAGGGCAGTGTACCCTGCCGGATCAACCGGACGATAACCCCATTCGAAGCTCAGGTTTGGCTCATTCCAGATGATGATGTGCCCCACTTCTTCCCGATACCGCGCGGCGAACGCGGCGACAAAGTCAGCAAAGTCGGCGTAGTGAGCGGGATCCAGGTAGGTGTCCGTCGTTTCTTGTTCTTTGGGATTGGGACGCGCCCAAGCCGGTGTCATGCCCAAACGAGCGATTACCGTCAGCCCTTGATTGCGGGCGTGGCGGATTACCTGATCGCTGTGTGTCCAATCGTATCGCCCTTTCGCCGGTTCGATGTAGGCCCAGGGAAAGTATTCGACCATCCACGCTGCGCCCATTTCCCGCACCATCGCCAGAGAACGCTGAATCTTCCATTCCTCTACTTCATCCGTCAGGCGTGTGTGAACGCCCACTTTTGGGTTGGACGTTAGTACGTATTGTGGGGACGGCATCGTTATTTGCACCCGAACCGGCTGAACGCCCCACATCACGACGAGCACCAACACTGCCCAGCGCCAATATCTACGCTTCCCGCCGGGAGTGTGCGTTATGATCTGCTGTAACGTGTCCCGTAACTTTCTCATAGCCTGTCTACTGTTCATTATACCTGAAATGCTCAATCCATCCGTGACGGTGGTGTCCAAGATTGTCGGGTGGCAGGTGATGGTATAATGGGCGATATGTTGGACAGTATGCTCGATCAACCCAATACGTTTGTGCGTCTTTTGGAAGCGGCGCTCGCGCAATCATCTTTGCCGGGTGTGGCGGCGCAGAGGAAGATGGCTTCGGCAAACCGGCCCTGGGCGCCGGAGACAGGAGAAACGCCACGCCAATCGGCAGTGCTGGCGCTGCTGCATCCCTCGCCTGAAGGCGTAGCGTTGCTCTTCACCCTGCGTCCCTCACGTCTGGCGCACCACGGCGGGCAAGTCAGCTTTCCCGGCGGGGGCAAGGAAGAGGGCGACTTAACGTTGGTGGAGACGGCGTTGCGTGAAACGCGGGAAGAGTTGGGCCTGGACACCGCTGCGGTGCGCATTTTAGGAGCACTGACCTCGCTGTATATCGCGTCAAGCCGTAATATGGTTCACCCTTTCGTCGGCTGGACGCCCCGCTTGTCTACGTTGCGCCCGGATGCGCAGGAAGTCGCGGAAGTGTTGACGGTGACACTGCGGACGCTGCTCGATCCGGCTACGGTTAGTACGTGTGTGCGGGAAGCGAACGGGCAGACGCAGACTTTCCCGAGCTTTCACATTGCGCCGCACCATATCTGGGGCGCGACAGCGATGATAACCAGCGAGCTATTGGAGATGGTCCGCCACCTTCTCGCTGTCTGACGTTCACTTCTCTTCTGCAACTCGCCCGATCAGATCGTATTCCAGCGCGTCGGTGATTTCGACGGTGACGAACCGGTTGGGGCGCAGCTTTTTCTTGATTAAGACCAGCCCATCAATTTCCGGCGCGTCGCGGTAGGTGCGCCCTACCGTCACCCCTTCGCCGGTTCCCTCGAGCAGCACCTTCATGCGTTTTCCCACAAAGGCGAAATTCTTCCGGCGCGAGATGGTTTGTTGGGCCAGCATAATCGCATCGTAGCGTTCCTCTTTGGCCTCAAGCGGGACATCATCTGCCAACTGCGCCGCAGCAGTGCCGTTCTCGTGCGAGTAGGTGAAGACGCCCAGACGGTCAAAGCGCATCTCGTTGACAAAATCCAGCAATGTGAGAAATTCCGCTTCTGTCTCACCGGGAAATCCCACAATAAAGGTCGTGCGCAGCGCCACACTGGGGATGGCGGCGCGTAGTTGCTCGATGAGTCGCCGCACGCCAGCAACGTCTGTTGGTCGGCGCATACGGTGCAACACGTCTGGATGGGCATGTTGCAGCGGGATGTCAATGTAGGGCAAAATCTGCGACGATTGGGCGATGACGTCAATCAGCCGTGGCGTAACGAAGCCCGGAAAAGCATAGAGCAGGCGAATCCAGGGCACGTCGGGGACAGCGGCGACCATCTGCTCCAAAAGTTGCGCCAGACCATCCTTCATTCCCTGATCGTGCCCGTAATAGGTCACATCCTGGGCGATGAGGTTGATTTCCAAAACCCCTAGCGCTTGCAGTTGTCGCGCGTCCTCCATCACCGCCGCCATGGTGCGGCTGATGTTGGGGCCTTTGATTGCCGGGATCGCGCAAAAGGCGCACTGCCGGCTGCATCCATCGGCGATTTTGAGGAACGCCGACGGCCCGGAGATGACGTACCCCGGCGTAGTGGCCTCTTCCGGCAAGACTACCCTTGTCTCTTCGATAAGTTTGAGGATCGCCGTTTCGCGGTCGTTGAGTAGTTGGTCAGCCAGCGCCACAATGTCATTCCAGGATCGGGTGCCGATCACGGCATTGAGCTGCGGGACGGCGGCCTGTAGGGCTTCTGGGTCACGCTGCGCCCAACATCCGGCGGCGACGAGCCGTTGCTCGGGCCGCAGACCGGCAGCCAAATCCTGCAATGTTTCCAGTGATTCCTGGCGCGCCGGATCAATAAATCCGCAGGTGTTCACGATGATGATGTCGGCCAAATCCGGGTCCAACGTCGGCGCGTATCCGGCCCGTTGGAGCAGCACGGCCATGTTGCTGGAATCCACCGTGTTTTTGGGACAACCCAGGGATGCGATATAAAAACGGAAAGGGCGTTGTTCGCCCCTTCTTTGTAGCGCGTGTCGCGGCGTGCGCGATTTCATCCTTGCTCCAATGGCACTTCGCCGATGGGATTCCAGGCGCGGCGGACGACTTCACCAATACCACCGAGCAGTCCCCAGTCGGTTCCGTTGATGTAGAGTTGAAAAGCGCCGCCATTGCCTGTGGCGACGATGAGCGTTTCCGCAGCCGCCGCCTCGATGATCTGGCCCGGCGCAGCGACGCCCTGGAAAACGATGTCGGCGTCAGCCGATACGCTGATCCAGGCGCTTTCCTTGGCGACCAGTCGCGTGTTGACTTTGCCATCGGCAGACACGGGGAAGACTGTCGGGGCGGCTGGCGTTTCTTTTGTCGTTGGAATCTGCGTCGCTGCGATGGCGAGTGTTGGCGTGGCCGTCGTAGAGGCGGTGCGGTTTGATAATTGCAGCCAGACGAAAGCGACCCCGGCGACGACGAGAAAGAAGATCAGCGCGATAAAAAGAACCTGAAACACCAGACTAGGGATGCGTGACCCCGTGGAGGCGACCTCTTCAGCTTCCGTCTGAGGCGGTGAAAAGACGGTAGGGCGATCTACGATGGGCTTGGATTCTGCTGTGGTCGGGCGCATACGCGGCTGCATGGGGCGTCCATGGATTTCGGCGTCGTAGCGCGCGAGCGCTTCCTCAACGGGCAGGTTGAGATAGCGGGCGTAGTTGCGCAGGAAGCCGCGCGCCTGGATTTCGCCGGGCAGCGCGGTATAGTCGCCCATCTCCAATGCCTGGAGGTAGCGGCGACGGATGCGTAGCGCCTTCTCGACGTCTGCCAACGCAATCTGGCGCGTTTCCCGGGCGCGGCGCAGCCAGATACCCAAGCCGTCGCTCATCAATTCTCCGTTTCTATCGTCACGTGCGCGTGTCCACGCACGCCGCCCTCGAGTTTGACCTCGACGACGTGTTTTCCGACGTCGCGTAGAGGGCGCTCCAGAACAAGCCAGTGCTTGTCGAACTCGATCGCCAACACACGTTCAATCGTCGCTGCAATATCGGCGGCTGTAATGGAACCGTAGAGGCGTCCGGTTTCGCCGGCCTTAGCTTTGAATCTGAGCGGCGTGTTCTCAAGTCGCTCGGCGATGTGTTGCGCGCGCTCGCGGATGCGCGTTTCGCGGGCCTTTTGGGTCTCCATAAAGGTCTGTGCTGCTTTGAGATTGCCCTCGGTAGCCGGCGCCGCCAATCCCTTGGGGAAAAGGTAGTTCCGCGCGTAGCCATCGGACACATTTTTGACTTCGTTGGCCTTGCCCAGGCCTGGTACATCGTGCTTCAGGAAAACTTTCATGAGCGCCCTCCTGGCATCTTCACATAGATTCCATCCGATTACAAACCGTATAGTAACCGAAATCGGCCAAAGTGCAATAAACCGATGTGCTGTGCGGAGTGTTTCACGTGAAACATCCACGCAAAAGGGGCGCTCAGGCCGCCCCTTTTATGCGCGGATGCCTCTCCTTGATTATCCCAATACGCGCGCTTGCACAGCCAGCAGCGTCCGGTGCAGTTTTTGCGATGCCGTGGGTTTCTCCACGATTTGCAGCCCGGCGTGGTAAGCCGCCAATCCTTCCTGCCGGCGACCAGATTTGAAAAGCGACAGGCCCAATGCCATCAGCGTATCGCCTTGTTTCTGTCGATCTCCAATTTCCTCAAAAATCGTGGCTGCGGCGCGCCAGGCTTCGATGGCCTCCTCCTGCTGCTTGAGTGAAGCGTAGATGCTGGCCATATTGCCGAGGGCCTGCGCCGCACGCGACTTGTCGCCGGCTCGTTCGAAGATGCGATGCGCCTCTTCGATGGACGCGCTCGCGTCCTCCCAGCGATTCTGCTTGCGGCGGATGATGCCGATGTTGTTGAGCATCTCGCCGGCTTCGGCCTCAAGCCCGTCTTCGGCGAAATGCTCCAGAGCCTCGCCAAAGCGCCGCGCCGCCTCATCGTATAATCCTTCCTGGAAAAGGCGCAGTCCTTCCTTTTGTAGCTCTTCGGCTGTAGGTGCGCTCATCATGCCTCCTAAAAAGTGATTTCCAACAAACCTTCGGCGATGGCGCGCAGCGCGCCGGCCGGCATCTGCGCCAGCTTCATCGCCAGTTCCAGGTAACTTTTGTTGATCGGTTTAAGGACGAATTCGCGCAGGTCGGGCGCCATGTTTTTGAACAGTTCAAACTGATCCTGCAACAGATGCCATTTGCCAATGTCGCTGTCTTTGTCGAGGAAATAGCTGAGCGGGACGTTGAGTGCCCGGCAGACGACTTCCAGTTCGGCGACGGGGATCGGGCGTTTGCCGAACTCGTATTCGGCGATGGTAGCCAGTGGACATTCGAGCATATCGGCCAGGTCTTGCTGAGTGCGATTGGCCTCAGTGCGCAGTTGGCGCAGCCGGGCGCCGACGATGCGATGTCGCAAGAGCAGGTACATGCCGGGATTGGGCGTCTTTTTGTCAGTCTGCATCTCGTTCAGCGTGTCGGCGGTACGTATCGCGCTTAGGGGCACGTTGAGGAACCGCGTCAGCAGTTCTAACTCGGGCAGCGAGATAGCCTTGCTGCCTTCTTCATAGGCTGCCAGGGTCCCGACGGGCACGCCCAGGATAGCGGCGCACTCCTGTTGCGAAAGGCGCGACCGGTCGCGCACGTTTTGGAGCAACGCCCCGATGATCCGACTCCGCAGCTCAATCACTTCTTGGTTTGGCATAGCGACTCCTTGTGTTGCGAAATCATAACTTGAATTGAAGAGGGTAGCTAATTTGCCCTCGCTCTACCTCTTTGCGGAATTCCGCAGCATGACCCGTCTCAGTTGCTATCTTCATTCTACCGTCAAAACCATGCTTTGCAAGAGGTTCGCAGCAGGGGTCTCTCACAATCCCTCCCAAAATTCCTCCTTGTACTCTTCCCTTGATGGTTTATAATCAGGGTAAGGGGTGGTGGTGACCATCCCCGAACGTGTTTGACCTCGTCATGTGTTCAGCATCACAACGAAATATCGACGCGTGTTATTTGTCGCGCGTTATCTGACGCGCGTTATCTGACGCGCGTTCCAACGTTCAACTTTGAACTTGCAACCTGCAACATTTTACTGTCGGAGGATGGGGAATGGCGGATTTCGTGCATTTGCACACACACACGGAATTTTCACTGCTGGATGGCTTGAGCAGCGTGCAGGCGTTGGCGACTTACGCGGCGGAACTGGGTATGTCCGCACTGGCGATCACCGATCACGGCGCGATGTTTGGCGTGGTGGATTTTTACAAGGCGTGCAAATCCGCCGGGATCAAGCCCATCATCGGGGTGGAAGCCTATATTGCGCAGAATTCGCGTTATGACCGCGACCACAATGAAAAGCCGTATCACCTCGTTCTGCTGGCGCAAAATCAGGATGGCTACCAGAACTTGCTCAAGCTGGTCAGTATCGCGCAACTGGAAGGCTTCTACTACAAGCCGCGCATCGACAAAGACGTGCTCGCGCAGTACGGCGAGGGCCTGAT
>DAOUAQ010000007.1:0-31503 GCA_034433375.1 Anaerolineae bacterium
CGCCGTGGGCCTCGCCGTCGATCTGCAACTGGCTTCGGCTTTCCCGGAAACCGACCTGGTGGAGTACCTCACCGGCTCGCCCTACGTGGACGCACTCAGCGTGGGCGGCTGGCAATTGGACGCGGACGGCATGTTGGCGATCCCCGACGCGCCTGGATTGGGCGTCACATTGAATATGGACGCCGTAGCAGAATACACAGGTGGTGAAAAGTGGTTATAGGAACAGTTTGGCTTCATCGCCGCGGAGAAAGACGATCTGTAATCTGGATTCGTCCATTTACCATCCGGGCAATCGTCGCCGTGAAGGACGGTGATGCTTTGTTGCAATTAAACTAATTGAGCGTAAAATGTATCTATAGTTGTTGATGATTTTTCATACTGTGGATAGATAATCTGCCATGACGGTTTGATGTGTTTTTGGATCTTCTGAGACTAGCCTGATGGCAACGGAGCCGGGAAGGTCATCTATTTTATGTCACATTACGGAGGTTATCAATGAAACTCACTGCCCCGAAGCAAATGACGTTTATTGTCGCTGTCATATTGGCCGCGCTGGGTTTGCTTGGCGCGCTCATCACAATCCCGGTCCTTACGGACCTAGCGGTGTGGCTGGTGCTGGTCGGTTTCATTGTGCTGGCATTAGGCGTGCTGCTCGAAGGCTTTTAGCCAGACTTGCCAGGGCGCAAGCCAACCGTTACCGGTTGGCTCCGCGATAACGTTGGTTTGCGCCCTACAGGGGGCCATAACCGTGGCGGCGCGCGGCGGATAATTTCCGCCGCGCGCCTTTTGTTCAAGCGACTATAACAACGCGCGCGCAACACAGGCGGCGAGACGCGCGTTGTTGACCAGCAGACTCTCGTTAGCGCGTTTCGTCCGCGCGTCGCTCAGGGTAACCATGCGCGCGAGGATGAACGGTGTGATGGCTTTGCCGGCGATGCCCTGCGCGTCGGCTTCGGCGACGGCCTGGGCGATGAGCGGCTCGACCTCCGCAGCAGGGATTTCGTCTTCGGCGGGGACGGGGACTGTGACCAGTAGCCCCTGCGGCAGCGACAACGCCCGCTGCGCGCGAAACACATCCGCGACCTGCGTCGCGTCCTCAACGCGCTGATCCACATCGAGGCCAGATACGCGGCTGTAGAAGGCGGGGAATTCCCCAGTCTGCCACCCCAAAACCGGCACGCCCCACGTTTCGAGGTATTCCAGCGTGCGCGGAAGATCAAGGATGGATTTCGCGCCCGCGCAGACGACGATCAACGGCGTGGTCGCCAGCACGGGCAAATCGGCGGAGATATCTTCCGGGTGGCCGCGATGCACGCCGCCGATGCCGCCGGTGGCAAAGACGCGAATTCCCGCGCGGTGCGCCAGCAGCGCCGTCGCCGCAACGGTTGTGCCGCCGTGAACGCCGCGCACACCCGCCAGCGGCAAATCGCGCACGCTCACCTTGACCGCTGTTTGATCGTCGGCTAATGCCTCAACGTGCGCGTCGCTTAGCCCAATCGTCACCGCGCCGCGCCACAGCCCGATGACGCACGGGATTGCGCCCTCCGCGCGAATCGCCGCAGCCATCCGCCGGGTGATGTCAATGTTGGCGGGATGGGCGAAGCCGTGCGTGATGAGCGCCGATTCCAGGGCTACGACCGGCTGTCCGGCATCCACCGCTTGCTGAATATCTGAACTCACGTGAAAGTCAAGCATATCCACCTCTATCATATAAATCCTTGCGAAGGTTAGAAAACCTTCGCAAGGGTGAAGGTTATTTCTTGCCGAGCAATTGCACGCCCAACGCGGCGTAAGCCTGGGCGGCGGCATAAACTTGTTCAACCTCAACATATTCGTTGACGGTGTGCGCCAGCGCAGGATTGCCGGGGCCGAAGCCGACGGTGGGAACTTGCGCGACGGCGGCGGTATAGGCGCCTTCCGTTGCAAAGTGCCAATGTGTCATCCCGGGGCGCAAGCCCACGGTCCGCGCCGCCTGCGCCATTGCCTTCACCAGGGGGTGACGCTCCTCCAAAGCCCACGGCAGGGACGCGCGCCGCACGCGGTAGGTTTTGCCGGTGTGCGTCGTCACTTCTTCCTCGATCACTTTGATTTCAGCGTTGGCGCCTTCACGGTTGATGATGCGCTGCACTTCGAGCACCGCCATCGCCTCCGTTTCGCCGACGGTCAAACGGCGATCCAGCGTCAGCGCACAGCGGTCGGGGATGGCATTGCGGCTGACGGCATACGACTTCACGTCGGTGACGGCCAGGACGCCCGGCCCCAGGAAGGGATCGTCCGCCAATTGCCCGGCGAGGATCTCCAGGTTGAAGACCAGGCGCGCCGCCGTATAGATCGCATTGCTCCCCAACTCCGGGGCCGACGAGTGCGCCGAACGCCCTTTGACGCTCAACGTCATCTCCACATGGCCGCGTTGCCCGCGCGCAACCTGGAGGTTTGACGGCTCGGCGATGACCACCCAATCGGGACACAAGTGGTCTTCTTCAAACACAATCCGCGTGCATGTGCCTTCGGCAGGTTCTTCGAGGCCGACACACGCCACGCAGATCGGGCCTTGCAGGGCGACGCCGCGCTTTTTTAGCAGCGCCGCGGCATACACGGTCGCTGCCAGGCCGCTTTTCATGTCACACGCGCCCAATCCGTAGAGACGGCCTTCGTGAATTTCCGCGCCGAAGGGGTCTACGCGCCATGCGGGAGGATCGGCCACTTTGACGGTGTCCATGTGGCTGTTGAACATCAGCGTGGGACCGGTCTGCGGACCGATGAGGCCCACCACGTTTCCCGCGGCGTCCATCCACACGCGGTCGAATCCCAGACGCCGCATTTCCGCCATCACCAATTCCGCCACCGCGCCTTCGTCGCCGGAAAAGCCAGGCGTGCGGACCAGCGCGCCGAGAAAGTCGAGTAGAGCCTGACGCTCTTCAGCAGTAAGTTCCCAGGGATGCATATATTTTCCTCTTAAGTTGATTTGGAAGAGCGACTGAAGTCGCTGCTACGCTGTTAATATGCGCCGACACCTAAAAGCAAGGTGGGGATGGTACGCAGCATGATGGCAACGTCCAACCACGGCGACCAGTGTTCGATGTAGTACAAATCCAGCAGCACCATTTCGTCGAAGGTCAGTTCGCTGCGCCCACTGACTTGCCACAAGCCAGTCAAGCCGGGCGGGACGGTCAGGCGCTTCAAGTGCCAGGATTGGTATTGCTCCACCTCCGCAGGGATCGGCGGACGCGGGCCGACCATACTCATGTCGCCTTTGAGAATGTTGATGAGCTGCGGCAGTTCGTCCAGGCTGAAGCGTCGCAGAAGGCGCCCCACCCGCGTCACGCGCGGATCGTCGCGCATTTTGAATGTGATGTCGTCGCTGTCAATGGATTCTTTCAGCCTCTGCAACTCACCCTCAGCCCCCACACGCATCGAGCGGAATTTGTAGCAGGTAAAACGCTTGTGGTTTTTCCCCACTCGCTCCTGCCTGAACAAAGCTGGCCCAGGGGAATCGTGTTTGACGGCTAAGGCGATGATTAAAAGGACTGGCCATCCCAGGAGCAATCCCAGGCCTGCCACAAAAAGGTCCATCACCCGTTTGATGATCAGCGCGACCGGGCTAAAGGCGATTTCTTGAATCTCAATCAACGGCACGCCGCCCAGGTCACTCACTTCGACGCGACTCAGGCTCATTTGGAACAGATCGGGCACCAGTCGCGCCGCCACGCGCCGGCGCTCGCACTCGCGCAGGATGTTCAGAATACGCCGTTGATAGGTCCAGGGCAAGGTGATGATGACTTCATCCACGCTTTCAGACTCGATGATGGTGGGAAGTTTATCGAGATCGCCCAGGCCTTTGATGCGGCCCAGACCGCCTTCGCCTTTGTCCGGGTTATCATCCACGTAACCGACGATGTGGTATCCGAGGTCGGGGCGCGCGACGAGGGTACGCATCACCCGGCGGCCGACTTCGCCGGCGCCTACAATCACCGTGCGCCGGACGCCAATGCCTTTGCGGCGCAGGCTCGCCTGAATAATCAGGGCGATCCCACGTCCCAGTGAGATCAACGCAACCATGAAGAAGCCCGCTTCCAGGAGCAACAAGCGCGAGTAGATCAGGGGACGGAAGGCAAACGCTCCCGCGAGCGCCAAGACCAGCGCCGTCGCCACCGTCGTCGCTATCTGAAAAATTTGATCAATCCATACCCGTCCACGCCAGTGATTATAGGATTTGCCGAACCAAAAGATCAAGGGGACAACCACCGAGAAGAGCGCACAAAAAGGGAGGTAGGCGGTGAACGGCGCGTCAAAGATAACATCCACAAACCACTGCAAGCGATAACGCAGGAGGTAAGCCAGTCCCATAGCCAGGTTAATCATCACCATATCCATGATAATGACCCAAGCCGGCGCTGCGTTGCGGTGTTTTGTGTCCATCCTTCCCCCTTAGTCTGCGGCCAGAACCTGGCGATAGAGCGCCGCTGTCTGCCGCGCCGTCTCCGGCCAAGAAAAATGCGTTGCGTGCGCCAATCCACGCTGGCGCAACTCGGTTCGCAGCGCTGCATCCGTCAATAGACGATGCAAACCCTCGGTCACGGCTTCCTCATCGTCAGGCGCGACCAGCAAGGCGCCATCACCGCCGGCTTCGGGCAATGACGTTTTCGCCGCGGTCAACGTCGGAACGCCACAGGCCAACGCTTCCAGGACGGGGAAACCGAAGCCTTCATAACGGGAAATATAGGCGAACGCCTCCGCAGCATTGTACCAGAGCGCCTGCGCCTCGGTCGCCACGTAGCCGGGGAAGTGAACGCGCGCGCCTAAGCCCAGACGTTCGACTTCGGCGAACACCTCTTCGTAGAGCCATCCCCGTCCGCCGGCCAGAACCAGGTGCAGAGCGGGGTCACGCAGCCGGGCAAAGGCGCGCACCAGTTGCGGCAGGTTCTTGCGCGGTTCCAGCGTGCCCAGGTACAGCACAAAGCGTTCGGGCAACTGCATGGCGCGGCGGAAAGCTTCCACTTCTTTTGGCGGAAGGGGGCGGAAGCGCGGATCAACGCCGTGATAGATCGTGTGAACCCGCGCGGCAGGAACCCGCAGCAGCGTCCGCACCTCGCTCGCCGTGAAGTTCGACACGGCAATCACGGCGGCGGCGCGGCGACAGGCGATGCCGGTGAACGTCTGCAAGTACAGGCGATTGCCGCGCCGGAAAAACTCCGGGTAGCGCAAAAAGCTCAGGTCGTGGACGGTGATGACCTGTGGGCAAGGCGACAGCAACGGGCCGACAAAGGCCGGCGCATGGAGCAAATCGGCGTTGATGCGGCGCAACACCCAGGGCATAACGCTCTGCTCCCAAAGGATGCGCACTGGCGGGCGCCCGGTAGGAATTCGGGAAAAGATCGCCGGCAGATTAAAACCTTCCGCCGCCACCTGTTTATCCCCCAGAAGCATACAATACTCCAGGCCGTTCCCGGTGTGGGCAAGGTGATGCAGAAGGTTCGCCACATAGACGGCGATGCCGGCGCTGCGATACGAATCCCCGGCGGACAGCAAGTGCGCGTTAATGGCTACCAGACGTCGGTTGTCTGCGTTCATAAGCAGTTTCATTATAATCCGGTTTGAAAGAATGACAAAATCAACCCCGGATCGGCCCACCCGATCACATGGGTGGCTTTTACGAATAAGACATTTGCCAGACGGGATGACTTGGATAGAATAGGGGAACAGTGGAGGGAGACAGTATGACCGATGTTGATAACGCCAAGGCCGCAGTCCATATCATCGTCCACGGTCAGGTGCAAGGGGTGGGTTTTCGCAGTTTCGTGCAAGCGCGGGCGCTGGCCCTGGGCGTCGTGGGATGGGTGCGCAACCGCGATGAGGGAACCGTCGAAATTTGGGCGGAAGGCCCGCGTGACACGTTACAGCGTTTGACGCAGCATGTACAAAAAGGGCCCCGTTATGGTCTGGTCAGCCATCTTGACAGCCATTGGTACGCCGCCAAAGATACGTATGGCGGGTTCAATATCCGCTGGTAAACGCCGCACAACGATGAACAAATTCAAAAAATTCGAGAACGTCGCCTGGGTCATCCTCCTGACCTCTCTCTTCGTCTGTCTGGGACTGGCGATTGGCGTCCCACTCAGCGCGCGCTGGCTGCTGTTGAATACGACCCGGCCTCTGAAGATCGTCGTCCAGCCACGCGCCGGCACAGTCTCGCAGCAACAAGCGCGCAGCAATACCTCAATCCTGCTTAACGAGAACACCGAGATCGCCATCAACAGCACACTCAGGCTCTCGGAGAACGCTGAGGCCTGGCTACTTTTCTACCATCCCGATAACAACAAAGGGGAAGAGGCCGAAGTCCCCATCATCACGATGCAGTGCTATGGCGAAACTGAAGTGATCATCAACAGCGCCCGGACTCCCCGTTTCGCTATGAGCCAGCTTCCCCATCTCATCACACTGAACATTCGGCGAGGATCAAATATCCAGCTATCCGTCGAGAATAACGCGCGGGCTACCATCCTGCGCATCCAAACCCCGCACGGCGCCGCCGATATGGGCCAGGGCACCTACAGGGTTGTCGTCGAGAACGATCAAACCGAGTTCTCCGTCGGCAGTGGACAGGCGCACATCCCCGATCCGGCAACCGGGGAGAAATTCGTCCTCGCCGAACTTCAGCGCGCAGAGCTGACCGCTAACGGGTTAGAGGAAATTTATACCGGCGAACGGAACATTCTGCGCAATCGCAATGGCGATTTTGAAACGCCACTCGAAGGCACGTGGGAGGTTTACACGCGCACAGCCTTTGCCGAAGCCAGCGGCGGCACGGTGCGCCAAACGGCGCTGGGCGATAACCACAAAATTATCCTCCTGACCCGCGTGGGGCAAGAATTCGCCGAGACCGGCATCACCCAAGAGATCAACCAGGACATTCGCGGGATCAAGTCGTTGCGGGTGCGCGCGCGCGTGCGCGTTGATGTGCAAACCCTCGGTGTGTGCGGGTCACTGGGCACTGAATGTCCTGTCATGATCCGGGTCAAGTTCACCGATAAGAACGGCGCAGTTCGGGAATGGCTCCAGGGCTTTTATGCCATCGAAGGCAGCGATCAACCCTTCTGTCAAAGCTGCGAGTGGCAAGCCCTGCACATCAAGGTGGCGCAGGCCGGCGTGTGGCACAACTACGAATCCCCCGATTTGCTGCCGCTGCTCCACGAGAAGGGCATTGAGCCGGTCACCATCCAACGAGTGGACATTTACGCTTCCGGGCACACCTACGGCGCAGCCGTGGACGAGATCGCCATCCTGGTGGGCGAATAGGCTCACCCTACCTCGATTCAAGGATTGGTTATGGCATTAACCCGGCAAAAGACATCCATCTACCCTGTTGGCAAACTTCCACAAGCTGATCTCGTTGACTTGTTGAGTCGCGCGCCGGGCGAACCAGACCCACGGGTAATCTTCGGCCCCGGCCTGGGACGCGACGCGGCGGCGATTGACTTCGGAGGCCGCTATCTCATCGCCAAAAGCGACCCCATCACCTTCGCCACCGACGAAATCGGCTGGTACGTGATCAATGTGAATGCCAACGACGTGGCCTGCCTGGGCGCGCAGCCGCGCTGGTTCATCGCCACCCTGCTGCTGCCGGAGGGCAAAACGGATCACGCGCTGGTGGAACGCATTTTTGCGCAGTTGCATACGGCAGGCCACGAAATCGGCGTAAGCGTCGTCGGTGGGCACACTGAGATCACCCATGGGCTGGATCGCCCCATCGTCGTCGGCGCGATGTTCGGCGAGGTCGCGCCGGAACGGTTGGTGCGCTCCGATGGCGCGCGTCCCGGTGACGCGCTCATCCTCACCAAGGGCATTTGTGTGGAGGGGACGGCGCTTCTGGCGCGCGAGGCCGCCGCCCAATTGCGCGGTAAAGTCGCCGCTGCGGTGCTAGAACGCGCCGCACAGTTCCTCCACGATCCGGGCATCAGCGTTGTGCGGGATGCGACGATTGTTGTAGCCAATGGCGAAGTCCACGCGATGCACGATCCCACCGAGGGCGGCGTCGCTACCGGCATCCACGAGATCACCGAGGCGGCGGGGGTAGGCGCAGTGCTGAATGCTGCCGCGCTCCCCTTCTATCCAGAGACGCGCCTCTTGTGCGCCGCGTTGGGGCTTGACCCGCTCGGTCTCATCGCGTCTGGATCGCTGCTGGCCGCCGTCGCCGCCGCCAGCGCGCCGCGTGTTGTCCAGGCGCTCAACGCTGCGGACATTCCCGCCGCCGTCATCGGCGCGATAAGCGAGACGCCGGGTGTCACCGTGCGCGACGGGCGCGACGAGTCCCCGCTTCCCAGGTTCGCGCGCGACGAGATTGCGCGGTTGTTCGATGTGCTATGACCCATACCGGTGCGCATCTACCCCAAATCCCGCCTGATCGCGCGGATGGCAGCAGTTCGTGGGTTCACCACGGCCTGATTATCACCGGCGAATTAGGACGAATTCAGCCGCTAAAACTCATACCGGCCTGGATTGCGCTGGCCGCTATCGCCGGGTGGCCCTGGCGTTCGCTTCAGTTACCGGCGATCTTGTTGAGCGCGTTTTTTTGCGCCGTGGATTGGGCGATGTTGGGTCTGCTGCCGGTGAAGAAGCGCTCGTGGGGACCGGTGACACCGTCGCTGCTGGCGCTGACGCTGGCCCGCGCGGCCCTCGCGTGGATCGGCGCGCTGCTCATTCCGAGCGGCGGTGGTCTGGCGCTCGTCGCAGTCGCACAAACACTCATCAGTGTGGCGGCAATCTACGCGACCTGGATCGAACCCTTCCGCCTCGGCATCACCCAACAGACCTACCATCCGCCGCATTGGGAAAGCGCCCCACCCCTGAAAGTGCTACACATCTCCGATCTGCACTTCGAGGGATCATCGCCGCGCGAGAAAGCGCTCCTGGCGAACGTCACGGAACTCCAGCCCGACCTCATTCTGCTCACCGGCGACTACCTCAACCTGTCCTCAGTGTACGATCCGGCGGCCCAGATGGGGGCGTGGAGCGTGTTGGCGCAACTTCACGCGCCTTTGGGCATCTACGCCGTCACCGGAAGCCCTGTCGTTGATATTGTGGGTATTGTTCCGCAGATATTTTCTGAACTGGACATTCACTGGCTCAACGATCAAGCTGCCATCATCAAGCATGGCGACGCCAGCATCCAGCTTCTCGGCGTCCGCACCACCTACGATGAGAAGCGCGACGCAGCAGTGTTGAGGCGCCTCGCGCAACAATCGCCAGAGAATTGCTTCACAGTGTTGCTCTATCACACCCCCGATCTCATGCCTGTCGCGGCGCAAGGGGGTGTGGACTTGTATCTGTGCGGGCACACGCACGGCGGGCAAATCCGTCTTCCTGTCTACGGCGCGCTGGCGACCAGCTCCCGTTTTGGAAAGCGCTTCGAGATGGGTCTGTACCAGGAAGGATCATGCACACTCTACGTCAGCCGGGGATTGGGCATGGAGGGGCTGGGTGCGCCGCGCGCGCGCTTCCTGGCGCCGCCCGAAATCATCCTGTGGACGCTCGCGGCCCATTGACGGAACGGCAAATCGTAGTATATCTGAAGTTGAGCTTGAGTTGGTCCGGTAGTCGCGCTCCGGGGCGCAATGCGCGGCCGGGGTGAGGAAAGTCCGGACTCCAGAGGGTGCAGCGCCGGGTAATACCCGGGCGAGGCGACTCGGGGACAGGGCCACAGAAACAGACCGCCGCAGGTCGCAAGACCGGGCAAGGGTGAAAAGGTGGTGTAAGAGACCACCGGCGCGCCGGGCAACCGGGGCGGCCAGGCAACCCCCGCTGGGAGCAAGGCCAAGCAGGAGGGAAGGTCCACTGGATCAGGGAACGACCCGTTCCCTTCCCATAAGGGACAACCTCCGGGTAGGCTGCCAGAGGCGAGAGGTAACTCTCGTCCCAGATAGATGACTACCGACGACAGAATCCGGCTTACAGACCGACTCAAGCTCAGCATGGTCTGCAGAAGATTATGCCGCCTCCAAACCCCCGGTGTTTGCCAAACTACTGTTTTGTGGTAAGATAACCCCTGTGCATGTGGACGGACTTTCTGCTCGTGACAGAAGAGCACGAGTAATCCCAGAGAAAGGAGGTCAATCCGTCTTGGCTAAACAAAGTGGTAAGCAGAATTACGAGTTGTTGTTCATCATCAATCCGACGCTCAGTGAGGAAGACAAAGAAAGCCTTCTCACCCGAGTTAAAGGATATCTTGAGCAGGCAGAGAGCGAGGTCGTCAACTTCAAAAGCTGGGGACTGCGGCGGCTCGCCTATACACTCAAGGGACAGAAGGAAGGGCAGTACTATCTGGTGAATTTCGCCATGACCCCGGAAAAGGTGTCCGATTTTCGGCGCAACCTCATCCTCGCCGAAGGCGTCTTGCGCGAAATGGTCATCCGCGTTGAGGGCGACTTCCCCCCAGACAAGCCGGCACGCAGCCCAAGGCCTGACGTCATCCCTGTGTTCGACGACGATTCAGGCGACGAAGACGTCCTGGACGACGACGAAGATTAGGCGTCAGCATTCTGACACAAGAAAACCCTATGGCACGCGGACTCAACAAAGTCATGATCATCGGTCGTCTGGGGCGCGATCCGGAGATGCGCTTCACATCCAGCGGACGCCCGGTAGCTTCCTTCAGCGTCGCCACCACGCGAGGCTGGACGAACAGCAATGGCGAACGCCAGGAAGAAACCGAGTGGTTCCACGTGGTCACGTGGGGGGGATTGGCGGAGTTGTGCAAGAAGCGGCTCCACAAAGGTTCCCAGATCTACGTAGAAGGCCGCTTGCAGACTCGTTGTTGGGAAGGGCCAGACGGGGAACGTCATTACCGCACCGAACTGGTAGCCCAGGAGTTGATCTTCCTGGACGGATACGACAACTCGTCCGAAGAGGATACCGAGCTTTTCGTTGACGAGGACATAGACAACTCAACACCATTTTAATGAAGGAGAAGAACGGTGAGCGATTTTAGACAGCGTCGTGGACGGCGTTTTGCGCCACGCCGAAAGGTTTGTTATTTTTGCAATGAAAAGTCACAAGCGGTTGACTATAAAGATGTGGATTTCCTGCGCCGGTTCGTCAGCGACCGCGGTAAGATTCGCCCTCGCCGCCAGACAGGGGTGTGCGCGAAACACCAGCGGCAACTGGCCGTGGCGATCAAGCGCGCCCGGCACATGGCACTGCTGCCCTTTGTAGCAGAAATTCAAAAGTAAATATGAAGATAACAGGCCGGGCATAGGATCATCTATGCCCGGCGTTTGTTGGAGAGTTCATTATGCCGAAACAAGACAATCCCCAAAAAGAACTAAACCGGCGACAGCTCGCGCGCCGGGAAAAAGAGAAAAGGCTTAATAAAATCCTGGTATGGTCAGCGATCGGGGTGGTAGCCCTTGTCGTCTTGATTATTGGGTACGGGGTAGCCGCAGAGCTGATCCTCAAACCAGCCAGGCCAGTAGCCAAGGTGGATGACGTTAGCATCACCACGAAAGCGTACCAGACGCGTTTGTATTATGAGCGCCTGTTGCTGCGCAGACAACTGGAGGCTTATCAAAGTTACCTGCTGCAACTCGATCCCAACGACGAGACGATGCAAGACCTTTACCAACAATTACAGACCACAGCAAGCAACCTGGAGACGCAGCTTTCGAGCACAATGTCCTCAGTCATCGGCAAACAAGTTCTGGATGATATGGTTGAAGAAGAACTGGTGCAGGCGGAAGCGCAGTCTCGCAATCTGAGCGTCGCTGATGACGACGTCACCCTGAGTATCGAGAAGATGGTGGGATATGACCGCGTAGCTGCCGCGACGGTCACAGATACTTCCACCATCGAAAGCTTCGATTCACTTTATCAGCAGTTTCAGGACAATATCCTCAAAGAGAGCGACTTCTCCGAAGAAACATTTCGGACGATGATGAAGACCGGTCTGCTCAGGGATCAACTGAAAGCTATCATCGGCGCTGATGTCGTCCAAACTGCCGAGCAAGTCGAAACAACTTTCCTCACAGCGGCCGACGAGGAAACCGCGCGGGCGTTGCAAGAACGCATCAACAACGGTGAAGATGTGACCGCTTTGGTCGAAGAACTCAATAACGACGAGGACGATCTCACGGCGGGTTATTCGTTGTCCTGGCTACCCGTTGGCTACTTAGGGTCACAACTGGGCACCACCATTGAGCAAGTGGCGTTCAACACGCCGGTGGGCAAGGCGGCCGAGCCAACGATGGCAAATGACGGACGATACTACGTCATCTACGTCAGCGGACACGAAGACCGCGCTCTCGATGAGTCGCTGCTGGAGCAAGGGCGTGAGCAAAAATACACAGAGTGGTTAGCGCAACAAAAAGAAGCGCGCTGTGAATATCTCAACTGGCAAGACGCAGTGCTGACATCGCCGTAGCTTATCTAGATTTACACGATACATAAAAAGCCCCTTCCACATACGGAAAGGGGCTTTTTGTAAGGGCAAAGGCCAGGCTACTGTCAGGCCACCAACCGCTTGGCGTCAATCACATTGCGAATCTGGCCAATCTTCGCTAACACCCGCGTGAGTGTCGCCAGGTCTGGAACATCCAGAGTCATATATACCGGCAGGATGTTGTAGCGACTGCGTTTGCCGGTACTGACAGAAGCCACATTGACTTCGTTGTTGACGATAACTTCAGTGATGTCACGCAACAAGCCGGAACGATCATAAGCCGTCACGATGATCTGGATCGGGAATGTATTCTTCGCCTGGCCCCAATCCACCTCAATCAGACGCTCCAAGTCGTCTGGCCCCATCCGCAGGATATTGGGACAATCCTGGCGATGGACTGTAACCCCATGCCCGCGGGTGATATACCCCACAATCTCTTCTCCGGGGAGAGGATTGCAGCATTTCCCCAGATGCATCAACAATCCGCCAGTGCCACGGACATTAATACCCTCTGTCATCACTTCCGGCGGAGGAGCAGGGGGGCCTGTATATAGATCTTCTTCCTCACCCAGGTCTTCTTTTTCGGCAAATTGGCTGATGTAGCTTTCCAGGCGCTTGACAATCGCATCACTGCTCAAGTCGCCAATACCGACTGCCGCCAGAAAATCGTCTACGCCAGGATAGCGTTTGCGGAAAAGCTCTGCGACTTCGTCTTCCAACAGAGGCAATTCAAGCCGTTTCAGAAGTTTTTCGACGACCAGCCGGCCTTGCGCAACGTTCTGCTCTCTGCCTTGTCGCTTGAACCATTGCTTGATCTTCTGCCGGGCGCGCGGTGTCTTGAGGTAACCCAGTTCATCGTTCAGCCAATCGCGGCTTGGGCCACCTTTGCGCCCTCGGATGATCTCCACCTGCTCCCCAGTCTTGAGTTGATAGTGTAGCGGCATCCAACGTCCATCAACCTTCGCGCCGCGACAAGTGTGCCCAACTTCAGTGTGTACAGCATAGGCGAAGTCCAGCGGGGTTGCGCCTACCGGCAAATCAACGACTTTCCCGCGCGGGGTGAAGACATAGACGCGATCTCGAAAAACATCGGAACGGACCGAGGTCATAAAATCCCGTGCGTCGCTGGTCTCTTCAGTGTACTCCTGAAAACTCTGGCGCACGGTCGAGATCTGCTGCATAGCTTGCTTGCTTAGATGGACCTCGCGCTCTTTGTAACGCCAATGCGCGGCAACCCCGAATTCCGCAATTTCATCCATTTCATGCGTACGAATCTGGATTTCCAACGGCGTTCCATTCTGTCCGATGACCGCAGTGTGCAAACTCTGATAACCATTCGTCTTCTTGTGCGCAATATAGTCGTCAAACTCTCCGGGGATTGGCGACCACAGGTGATGCACAATGCCGAGGACTTGATAACACTGGGTTTCGTTGTCCACAAGCACCCGCAGACCTTCCGCATCGTAGATACGTGCAAAAGGCAGATTTTTTCGCCGCATCTTGTGATAGATACTGTAGATATGTTTTGGCCGGCCTTTGATCTTCGCGGGGATTTCTTCCGCTGCCAGAGCCGCTTGTAGGATCCGGATGTGCTCCGCAACTTGCGTCTCCCGCTCCTCTCTGTGGGTATGCAAGAAGCGGTTCAGTTCCTCAAACATCGCGGGATTGAGGTAGCGGAAAGCCAGGTCTTCCAATTCTGCTTTCCAGACCCATATGCCTAGCCGGTTCGCTACCGGGGCAAAGATCTCCAACGTCTCGCGCGCCATCCGCTGTTGGCTTTCTGGAGATAAAGCCGCCAACGTTCGCATGTTATGCAACCGGTCGGCCAGTTTGATGAAAATGACGCGCACATCATCCTGCACCATCGCCAGGAGGAGTTTGCGCAGACTTTCTAGCTCCTGCAAGTCGCGCATTCTTTTACTATCTTCTTTGACGCGCTCTTCGACCTTGTCCAGTTTGGTCACGCCCTCGACCAGCGTCAGGACTTCCTGCCCAAACTGCGCTTCCAACTCCGCGCGGGGGATATCGCAATCTTCAAGCACATCATGCAACAATCCGGCGGCAATCACCGCCGGATCGAAGTGCATTTCGGCTAAGAGATAGGCAACGTTGAGGGGATGGATGATGTAGGGTTCACCGGATTTACGTTTCTGGCCGTCGTGAGCGGAGCAGGCGAAGTCGTAGGCACGGCGGATGAGGTCAAGAGCAGTATCCGCGACATCACCCACAGGAATTTGCCGCAGGATGTCATCAAGCATAATTTCCCTAAACCCTATCATACCAATCTAGTCCAAGTAAATCTAGAAGTTATTCGCCTGACTTCCAGACATATTAATAAGCACCCTTTCCTGAAATGACGACACCAATTGTTCGCCACAGGATTCGTAAATCGAGCCAAATTGAGTAATTATTAATGTAATACAAGTCATCTTCAACATGCAAGTGCATCATGCGCTCGCTACGACCCGAAATCTGCCACCAACCTGTCATACCGGCCGGGACGGCAAAGCGTTTGCGCTGCCAACCTTCATAGCGATCCACCAACCAGACTAGTTCCGGCCGTGGACCTACCAAACTCATCTCGCCTTTGATAACGTTGATGAGTTGAGGAAGCTCATCAATACTGTAGCGACGTAAAAAGCGACCCACGCGCGTGACGCGGGGGTCATCGGGAGTTTTGTGGATAAACTGGTCGTTGGGTGATTGTCGCACAATGTCAGCGAGCATAGCATCCGCATGTTGCACCATCGTGCGAAACTTCCACATCCCGAATACTTGGCAATTCTCCCCCACCCTTTCCTGCCGGAAAAACGGTGGGCCAGGCGAGTCAAGGCGAATCAGAAGCGCGACCACGAGAAACAACGGCAAACACATCAACAGCAGCGGAATGGCCAACACAAGATCAAATAACCGTTTAATGATGCGGGCCTCACCCTCAATCGCTGAAGCCCGCAAGCGGATAAGTGGAAAGCCGAAAAATTCATCTGACTTGGCACGAAAAAAAGCCAGGTTAAAGTAATCAGGAACCACACTGACTTCAACAGGCAACCGCTCTATGGCAAGCACAAGCTGCGCTAACCGGTTGTGGGCGTGTGGCGGGAGAGCAAAAATGACTTCATCTACCCGGTGTGTGTGGATGATCTCCTCTAATACACTGATCGGCCCCAGGACGGGAAGGCCAACTATCTCCCGCTCCTCCTTAGCCGGATCATCATCGAGAAAACCGATCAACTGCCAACCCGCTCCATGGTTTTGTATCTGCCGTGCAATCTCCTCACCCACACGCCCCGCTCCAACAATGAGTAGCCGCAAAGCCCGCCCATTGTGATGCGCAAGACGGTAAGACCCATACATGACAAGGTGCACCAGCGTTAAAAGACAAAAGTTAATCATCCCAAAGTAAAGGAAGAGACGACGCGGTACCTCACGATAAGAAAAATAGAGACATCCAGCCAAAGCCATAGAGGCGATTCCAACGCCGAGGAGCAACGCATAGACTTCGGACCACAATCGGCGGTTAGGGTGTGGGCGGAGATCATAGACGGAAATCAGCGACAAAACGACTGGCCAGATCACCGCCGTCATCACGTAGACAGGCCAGGGGAGCGCGACGAGAGACCAGGGGAGACGCACACCCCAGGGGATCACATAGCGCGCCCATGTTGCCAGGTAAAGCGACAAGACGGTCAAGGAGATATCCATTAAGCCCAGTATAATGATACGATTAGCTCCTCGACGGCGTGTACTCATCCTACACCTACCCTTCCGTCACCGATGAAATTATATGGAAAACGTAGAAAGATTTTCTTAGACCGAGCGCCTTCTCATAAACCACCGTCGCTTCCGGGAAAAGTTCTCTTAGTTGTTGGGATGACAAGTAATGCACACTACTGATGTACTCAAATCTTGCCCCAAACATCCGACACAAAAATCTACGCCCCCATTCCCAAGGTACCCAACGGTAGAATGGGATTGCGACAAAGGAATGTGTTTCCACAGGGAATGCACCGTCTGGTGTCTGTAAAAAATAAGCATAGCTGACACGACGGATCTCTTGCGCTAATTGATCAGGGTGGTTTACATGCTCAATAACCGAATTACAAACTGTCGCCGCCATTGAGTGATCTGCAAATGGGAGTCGTTCCCCATCCCCCACAACCGCGCAAACATCCGGATGCCGATGTTTGGCCTGCAAAACAAGCTGGTAACTACAATCCAATAACACGACCCGTTCAGGCTGAGGGAATACCGCGGCAAAAAATGAGGCCGGTCCCCCGCCGAGGTCTAAAACAAAGCCCTCAGAGGAATAAAGCCCTAACAAGTTCACGACTTGTTGATATCGTTTTTGACGGAAATGCCGTCGTAAGTGTCCGATCCAACCACGAATCACATTTACACCCATTTTTTGAGCAACTGGAACTCTAACCTGGTTCTGACTGCAAGCGAGCAGGCAATGGAGTTTTCAAGAGTTCATAGAAAAGACGTTCATATTCATCGGTAACCACATCCCAACTGTAATGCGTCACCACGCGCTCAACTGCTCTTCGCTTATATTCCCGTACTTCTGCCGGTGACTCAATGAGCATCTGCAATTTAAGCGCAAGGTCAGCAGGATCATTCGCTTTAAAAGTAAAACCGGCATTGCCAATCGTCTCACAATTCTCTGGGATATCGCTGACCAACACGCAATTCCCTAATCCCATTGCCCCCAACAAAGCCGGTGAAGTTCCCTCTAATTCCGAGGGCTGCACATACAAATAGGCATGACTGTTCAACTGTTGGTAAGCTTCGCCATATACAAATCCTAGAAATAGGATGCGTGGATCCTTAGTGCTCTTCAAACGCTCGACATATTCCTGCCCATGAATATTATCCCCAACAATCACTAATTTCTTATCTGTGTTTACTTTTTCAAAAGCAGAAATTAGATGGTGAACGCCTTTTTCTGGCACCAAACGCCCCACAAATAAAATGTACTGCTCTGGTTCTAGACCATACCTTTGAACTAAATTACAAGGTAATACGCTTTCAGGCACATTAGCGCCATATGGAATATACAAGGGGGCTTTTCTGTAATTTGACAAATAGTACCTGATCACGGCTTGTGAATCTACAACATACGTATCAGCCCACCACAAAGCAAAACGTTCTGAAATTTTGAGGAACAGGCTGGCCAATCGCCCCCATTTTTTCCGCATCCAATCAAGCCCGTCAACGACAGCGACGATCGGCCTTCCCAGCAATTTCAACGGCAGCAACCACAGTGAATTGCCAACGCCATACATCTGAACAATGTCGGGGCGGATTTTGCTTGTCAGTAAATGCAACACCGACAGGGTCGTGTGAAAAGGTGTATCAAAGTGTTTCGAGGTAATTGAGGGCAATATGATCAAATTCACGCCTCGATAGTTTGGCGAATCAGTTTTGACGTTATTTGCACGACAGTATACGTACACCTCGTGTCCACGTTCAACCAGACGCCAGGCGGTTTCTTCAACACTTGTCTCAAAACCGGAATAATTGGCGGGGATGCCCCGTGTTCCCAATATAGCGATTTTCATAGCATCGTCTGGATATATTCTTGTAGCGCCACACGCCAGTGGCGCATGGGTGTCATTCCGAGCAATTCCATAACCAGATTTCTACCCGCCTCCATACGAGGTCGTGGCGCCGGTAATGGAAATTCTGCCGAACAAACTGGAAATAATTCACAACTCGTGATATTAGCAAATTGCAAGATAGCTTGCGCTATCTCAAACCGACTGACAGGGCCTCCTGTGTTTACTGCATGAAACACACCATATTGTCCAGTTGTGATAATACGTTTGATTGCCTCAGCAAAATCCCTCGTATAAATGGGGGACCCGAACTTATCATTCACAACTTTCAAAGAAGAGCGTGTTTGCGCTAACTCGATAATCTTCGCTACGAATTTCTTGTCCCTTTTCCCACCGCCAAACATCCATCCCGCTCTCACGATGTAGTATTTTCGGAGGAGCGACTGAACAATTAGTTCGCCCTGATACTTTGAGCGGCTATAATAACTTTGCGGGTTAGGAGTATCGTACTCGGTATAGGCTTCTGGCTTGGTCCCGTCAAAAACACTAATCGTGCTTACATATACCATCGGAATATCAAATTGCTGGCAGACTAATGCCACGTTTTGAGTGCCGATGGTATTGGTCTGGAATGCCACATCAGGATTACGCTCACATGCATCAACATCTGTTAACGCTGTAAGATGAATAATCATCTCTGGTCTAAATTGGGACACGACGTCAGAGACAATGTCTCTACGGCGTACATCCATATCCTCAATATCGGTGGCTTTGATCTGATATTCTTCTGCAAAAATGGCGCACAAATCAGTGCCTAACACACCTCTGGCGCCGGTAACAAGTATTTTCATCGATTTACTCTTCTCGCCAATCATGGTTATGCTTTACACCAATAAGAAAGTAGGAACTCGCCAGGGCAAGCGCATAGCGGTTCTTTTCCAACAACACATCCAAAAGCGTAAGAGGGGTTAATAGAAAGCGATTCAACCTATTGATTGTTTTATACAGATAATGATTATTGAAGCACAGCAAGATGGCAATATACTGGCTGAGAACACCGGCCAATCCCGAGCTTGGACCTGCACACACCCCTCTTTGAGTAATACTAAAATGTTTAAATAATTCTTCCAGTCCTGTAAGTGAATAGCGCTGATAATCTTCAGGATCAGGGTGGAACGGTTGCATAAAAGGCACTTCCACATATACTTCACCCCCGCTCTGCAGCACCCGCTCAATTTCGCGGACGGCCAAAGCAGGCGCGGCAATATGCTCCAACACAGATGTGATAACCACCCCCCCGATTGTCTCATCCCTAAATGGCAAATGCTGCCCATCGCCAATGACCTGGACTCCCGGATGAGCACATACATCCAGGTTAATCACATGAGGGCCTAGAGCCACAGACTTGCTACCGATATTGAGGGTGCGGGCCTTCGTGGAAGCATTCGTGAGCTTGTCAATGAATATATCGAAATGCCGACGACTTTGCCGGGTGCGGAACTCCAGCGTTGGATCGGGTATGACGCGCTTGAGCCAACGCATCAATAATGTGCGCGCGGGCAAAGGCGCAAATAATACACTTTCGTCACTATGATGCATAATACGGCTCAAAATATGGCAACAAAAAACTATCGCCAGTTATATCTAGAACAGCTTGCTGTGTAGCAGCGGAAATTTTCGCCTGCCAGTTTCGATAATGTAATCCAGACTTGCGTAATGTGTTAATCGCTCCCGGATTCTTTACTTCTTTGTCACTTGAATAGGCCAGATATTCCTCAACGGAATCCGTCCACGGCACATTTGCACGCGCAAAAATCTGTTGAGAAGTTTCCTGTGGAGAAGAAGCCAATTGTTCATAGACTAAGATTTGAGTTCTGGAATGTTTTTCGAGTTGCCTGAACATCGTTTCATAACTGATACGCCAATACAAGGCCAACTGATGTGTCAGGCCGCCTGCACGACTACGCTCAATTAAGGTTTGATATGAAGCAGAAATCGGTTGTAGACTTATTTTGTCAATGAATGTCCCCATTTCTTGCCGAAGTTCAGGCAGCGCATTGCGTTCAAAAAAAGCGAGTATTGAATGAACAGTCGCGCAAGGATGACGTACAATCACAATAAAATTAGCGTTGGGAAAGGCATTAACCAGAAGAGGTATTTTTCCAGCCAGCCGTAATTCCTTGATAACCCAGATGTATGGCGCAGGATGTTTGGGGTATATCGGGCAACTTCGCTCCATACGATTCAGATTCAGTAGTTCAAACCTGCGGATACGATCTTGAAGAACACCTGGCGACAACAAACGCACCAGGCGTCCGGCAAAAAGACGCTCAAGTCGAAACAAAACTGGTTGAATCATTGATTTTCGAAAAAGAAGTGATTTATAACGCAAGAGACGGCGCGGCATTTCGTTCTGCAACAGATCGCAAAGATAATTTGACGATCCACGCCAAAAATAGGAAGCTTCAGGGAACTCAGGGAAAATTCCATAAGCTGGCGCGAATGGCTCCATAAAAAAAAGCACATTTGGACTGGCATCGAATATATTCGCCAACCAGGTTGTGCCGGACCGCTGCAAACCAAGGATAAATACGAAAGACGGCCCCTCTTCCTCGATTCTCGGAAAGAGAGCATCAGATGAGATTGTTCTACGCACGTTCACTGATAAGCTCCAAGTACACCTGCATCAGAGAATCATAGTAACGTTCGGGGTCGAGATTAACCTCTGCCCAGTGCCTGGCAGCTTGACCCATCGCTCGCAACTTCTCATCATCGAATGCTAACATTTCAATCTTATGGGTCAAATCCTCAACGTTACCAGCCTCAAACAATACACCAGTCTCGTCAGTCAGCAAGTCAGGAATACCTCCAATGTTGGCGCCGATCACTGGTTTACCGCTTGCAAATGCCTGGTAGATGACCATCGGAGACATCTCATACCAAATCGAAGGTACAACAACCAGCCGCGTCCTGGACAAATACGGCATCAAATCTGCCCCCCATCGAGGCCCAACGAGCTCCACGTTCCCTACCCCATTCTCCTTCACCCATTGAGCGATTTCACTCAGTTGGCTGCCACTTCCTACTACAATCAGTTTGAGTTTAGGAAGGCGTTTCATAGCTTGAACGAGAGACAAAACACCCTTTTCAGGATCAATTCTTCCAAAATACAGAATGAAATCATCAAATCCTTCAGTAATTGGGTACTCTGCCAAATTCAACGGATTTAGCATTCTCACAATTTTCTGTGCCGGATATCCGGCTTCCACCAACTTAGTCTCAACAAAGCGATTCGCCACGATGAACCGGTCCACAAGATGATACATTTTTAGCCAGGCATGAAGATACATCTCAAACGTTGCTAAACAACTACCTGAAAGAGATCCTTTCACACAACGCATCAACGCCGCATGGTAATGTTTTCCGTACAAACAGCGCTCACAGATTTCTTGCCGATCGAACAGATACAAACGATACGAAGCACACACTAATTTATATGAATTAACGCTTTGAACAATAGGTATATTATGTGCATGAAATGAATGCAAGATGGAAGGAGAAATATGATGCTCAATGGACTGTATATGAGCAATATCTGGTGAAGTATCTTTAATCAACATCTCAACCTTACGGCGCGCCTCCCATGAGTACAGAGTGCGGCTGAGAATCCGGGGGGCATTTCGTAGACGGTAGAATAGCGATGGTTCACGATAATCAATATTCTTGAGGAAATATTTATCATAAGGTGAGGCCGGATTATTCGGATGCTGTATGGCAAAGGGGATAGTTTGATGACCATGGGCCTCCAGAATGATCGCCAAATTGCGAAAGTATTCCTCTGTACCACCGGTAAGGTGGAAAAATTTATGAGCTAGTATGATTTTCAAGTTTCCTCCGCGCTTTTCATTCAGTGTAAGTCAAATTGCCTACTTAAACACAACAACTTACATAGCTCTGGGTGATAAAACAATCTCATGAACCGCACTGATGATATTTTCAACATTCTCATTAGTCAGCTTAGGTGACAAAGGTATAGAAACTGTCCGCTCGCTGATCCAGGTCGCGTTAGGAAAATCCTCTGGGCGATATCCAAACCGCTCGCGGTAATAGGGTTGTAAATGGACGCCGATATAATGGACACCAGAACCGATATTCCGCTCGTGGAGTCGCTGCATGAATTCATCCCTGGTCATACCACAAAGTTCTTTATCAATCATCAACGTGTAGAGATGATGCGCATGGACCGTGTTTGGCTCTTCAGCAGCCGGCAATCCTATCGGTAGATCGGCAAATGCCTGGTTGTAAATTCGCCAGATCACATCGCGCCGCTTCAGGTTTTCATCCACCCGCGCCAGTTGGTGCAGGCCAATTGCCGCTTGCAAATCCATCATATTATACTTGAAACCAGGGAAAACCACCTCGTAATGCTTATAACCTTCGTCCGAGAAGCGCTTCCAGGCATCTTTGCTCATTCCATGCAATCCATAAACCTTGATCTTGTCGGCAAAATCGCGATTGTTAGTGGTGACCATCCCACCTTCGCCAGTAATCACGTTTTTCGTCACGTAGAAGCTAAATACCGTCAGGTTTCCAATACCTCCCACCTTACGCCCTTTATATGCCGTTTCGATAGCATGAGCAGCATCCTCAATGACCAGTAAATTGTGTCGAGCAGCGATATCCATTATAGCGTCCATATCACAGGGGCGACCACACAGATGCACAGGAACGATGGCACGAGTGCGCGGAGTAATTGCATCTTCAATCTGTTGCGGGTCAATCAATTGCGTAACACGATCACAATCCACCAGAACAGGGGTAGCGCCGGTATGAATGATCGTGTTGACCGTAGCACAAAAAGTCATCGGTGTGGTAATTACCTCGTCGCCTGGGCCAAGCCCGGCCACGAGCATCGACAAGTGCAAGCCAGCAGTACAAGAGTTAACTGCCAGCGCATATTCTACACCGACATAATGTCGAAATGCTTCTTCAAACCTCGCTACTTTTGGCCCGGTTCCCAACCAGCCAGAACGCAAGCTGTCAACCACCTCATTGATCTCAGCCTCTGCAATCTGAGGAGCGCCAAAAACAAGAAATTCGTCCTTCATAAAATGTCACCTATCTAGCAGTCTAATACACAAAAAGCAGGGAGGAATAACTTTCGTCACTCCTCCCTGAGACAGTCCAGCGGTGAAGTAGCTTTAACTACTGACCGTATGAGTTGTTAAGGTTAGCGTCACCGCCAGTAACCCAAGTATTGTTTACGTAGAGCCGTTCCGCCCAGGTCTCCTGGATGCATACCATTGAGCCTGAAGTAATACTGGCGGTTGCCGCGCCGAGGAAGTTAGCGGCCATATTGGTCGAGTACCATGTATCGGCGACATTCCCACCATAACGTGTGTTAAAACCGTGGGTAATATATTGTCCAAATGGTGTAGCATCGGTAAACGAACAGGTCGTCGTGCTCGCCGTGCATTTGGTGGCTTCTGCGCGCCGGTCAATGTAGCTCAGCGTGGGCGCGATATTACCGGAACCTACATTCTGGCAGATGATACCAGCATAATCAACCCACGGTCCACCGAAGTCACGGCGATAGACGAGCGGGAAAGACCATTTCTGCGCCGCATCGGCATCACTGAGCATATTGTAGCCGCCAGCCCACAGGTTGGTGTCATAGCCCTGCTTAACCACACCAACGATCTTGTGACCAGAGGTAGATTCCACCACAGCACTACCCTGCCAGTTGGGCGCAGCAGCTGTCCCACCACCAATCATTGCATCAATGACAGCCGCAGGTGCATTACCATAGTAACGAGTGTTGTAACCACGTGCGCTGAATGCAGGGACGGTGTCAGTGAACGAACCGCTAGCATTACCAGCACGATCGAAGTAACTGACCTTAACAGTAGCCGGTGTCGCTTCAGTATTCACCACAACAATACCGGATGCGTCAAACCAGCTTGTACCAAAGACACGGCGCTGGATTTTGGGAGCATAGAGCTTTGTCGCCGCGGCCGAAGTAGGCGCACAGTTATATGCAAAAGTACCATAAGCGCCGCCAGCTCCTCCCCAGTGCGTGAGCGCAACTACCGCCAGTGGTGTACCACCCGCTGACTGCACTCGGGCCGCGCCCAAAAAGTCGGACGGCAAAGCAAAAGCTGCATCGTAAAGGTTGAAACTCTTTTGGGCATTGGCAGCAATGGTGACATTAGACATTGGCGTACCAACATTATTACCATCACGATCTTTGAAAGAGATGGTAACGTCAGTAACCGCCGCGCCAGAAGTGTTCATGACAACAAGTGTAGTATCTTCGTTCGCACGCTTGCCAACACTCGGGCAGAAGTTATCACTCCCGGGATTCGACTCGCCGACATAGTCTGCCGTAGTTACACCATCAGGTCCAATCAGGCCACCCGCCCACTGAACCAACACGACGGCGGCAGCTTCCTGGTCAGAAGAAACAACAGAAGAACCAACCCAACCGGCCGGAAGTTCAACATTCAGGGGAGCATCGGTGGTCTGATTTGTTGTCAAACCCATCGTGTCGCCAACAGCCACATTTGCCTTCTGACGAGATGCGGCTAA
The DNA here is from genome assembly GCA_034433375.1 of Anaerolineae bacterium. GTDB lineage: Bacteria > Chloroflexota > Anaerolineae > B4-G1 > SLSP01 > DSWT01. The sequence continues at coordinate 24,577 of DAOUAQ010000007.1, forward strand.
AGTCCCATCAGGTCTATAGAAATCTTGTTGAAAGGTCGCAGGTCCAGTGCCTACATTCTGCACCGCACCATACGATGTTCCCGAACCGGGGGAAGGGGCTTGAGCATAAGCCGAACTGGCTATTGCAAGCACCATAACCAAACTGAAAATAGCTGCAAACGTCTTTTTCATTTATTACCTCCTCAATTAGCTAGATTGAAATAACTTGGCCGCTGAACTTAAAGTAGTATAACATTTCTATAGCTAAAAACAATACCACTTTAGGATTAAAGTTATCGCTATAAGCGTTTAATCACTTTTGCACGTAATGTGTTAAGTATCGTCACGATGTAAGCCGCTTCAGGGAGTTTGATCAGCCAAATCACTACAAAGTAAATGCTTCCACCACCTAACAAGGCTAGTCCTAGAGAAAAAATTTGTCCCCAGACACTAGCCCCTATCAACTGTAATAATAGGTGCAATAGCAACCAAGCTATCACCATAGCAACACCTACACTAGCCATTAAGCCGACAAGACCATGACGCAGATCTAAAATAGACGCAAACGCAAGCCGACTGTCCAAGCGCTTTTGTAACCAAAATGCTCTAAGAACAGAAATTAGGTCCGTAAGCACCGCAGCGAAAGGAAAACCGTAGACACCCAACACAGGAAACAATAATACATCCAGAATCAAATTGACCCCCAGCATCAAGAACATATGGTTTACCGGCGTTTTTATGTCTTCGACCGCGTAGAAGGGCGCTAACAAAACAGACAACAAAGCTATAAGTGGTACCTGCCAGACATTGACGGATAGCAAACGCGCCGTCAATCTTATCAAATCACCATATGTTCCGCTAAATACTAGGGCGATGCGTGACACAGGATAACTAAATATCATACCAAAAGCAGCAATGGGCATCGTCAGAAAGAGAGACAACCTTAGAATATCCACACTTATGCTTTCCTGTCCATTGGTTTCCTTGCTGGTTGTTTCAGATAATGAAGGCAACAAGACAGTAGCCACACTGGCAGAGAAAACTTTGCTCAACATATTAACAGTCATCTGAGCATATGAAAGAGCAGATACAGTCCCGGTCGCCAGGTTAGCTGCCCAGAATCGCTCGAATGTAACATTGCTTTGTCGAGCCAATGCTGCACCGAAACGTAAGCTGAATCCCCAGAACGTGGCCCCAATGTCAGCACGCTCAGCACTTATACTGGTAAAGACCTCGTGCGCTTTAATATGCCACCACAGCCCCAGTAGTGAAAAGAGAACCTGTACCACCACCTTAATGACAAAGATAACGCTCACTGCTATTACTGTGACGCTCTCCCCTCTAATCAGCAAGATACTAACCGCCAACATATTGGCAAGACTCTCACTAATCAAGGGGATGATAAATCTTCGTTGCGAATTGAGCAGGGATTGAAAAAAACCAGCCAGCCACGTTAGGGGCACCACGAAAAATATCCACCGACTGATTTGTGCAGCAATCTGTTGTACAACTAATGCGACGCTTGGGGTAAAGACTTTTATCAAAGAAGGGCCGCATACCATACCCACCAATGCCACACCAGACCAAACTAGCAAGCCGACAACACCAAGCCAAGTTATGCGTTTTCCTCCTTCTATAGAGCCATACGTCTCTCCTAGATGCACGAAAGTGGGCACAAGCACAACTTGCATAGCCGAAAGCATAGCAGCAGTCAGTATACCGGGTACCGTATATGCCACAAAGAATGCATCAGCTTGATAGTTCGCCCCAAACCGAACCACAATGTAAAAATTCAATACACTTGTGCTGACAACCGCCAGAGCACTGGCCAGAGAAAACACGAGTGAATCATCAAAGATATTTTTTCTCGCCACGCTACTGTCCTAAGTCTACCCAAGTAGGATGTCGGTCATCACCAACTTCAAAAGTTAAGCGTGTGATATTAGACCCATCTGCATTCATAATGTAAATTTCCCAATCATTTTCATAACCGGCCGCAAAGACAATTTTAGTACCATGGGCTGCCCAATTTGGATTCCATTCACTGTACTTAGGCGAAAATGTCAGACGTGTCTGTTCAGAACCATCTGTATTCATCATGTAAATATCGCCTGCGCCATCGCGAGTGCTGATATAGATGATTTTAGAACCATCAGGAGACCAAGCTGGATGAACATCCCCACCAGGACTGTAGGTCAGCCGGGTACGTTCACTCCCATCTGCATTCATCTTATAAATCTCAACATCCCCATCCTGATCAGATACAAAGACAATCTGCCGAGCATCTGGGGACCATGCTGGCATACTATCGGTTGCGCCTTCATGATGACTCAAACTCGTGACTTGTCCGGTGGCAACTTCTATAACATAAATACCAAAACGTCCCTCAAAATTAGACTGAAAAGCAATCTTATCTCCTAACGGCGACCAAGAGGGATACCAATTATCACCCCGCCCAGGCGCCAGTAATGGCTGGGGATCTGAGCCATCCGCATTGATCGTATAAAGAACAAAACTGTTAATATCGTCCTTACCACTCGTAAAAACAATTTTTGAACCATCTGGTGACCATGTTGGCTCAGAGTTAGGAGGAGCTAAGTTCGTCAGACGCCGCACATTATTCCCATTACTGTCCATAATATATATTTGATAGTTATCTTGGCGATTGGAATGAAAAGCGATATATCCTGTTACAGGCGCAGGTGTAACTGCATTTGGAGAAACTCCCGTTTCTAATGGACTAGATGGCATTTGCAAGGGGCTGGATGGCGTTTGCAAAGGAGACTGCAATGGGGACTTTTGACAGGCCGACAGCAGGGCAATAACCATTATCAGTAACAATATCCGATTTTTCATGATCCTATGCTCCTTTCAAGTTTCATCAAACAGCGTAGAAATAGTTTAATAGAATTCTCAGAACTAGATAATCCCAGATACCCAAACCAAGTATAAGAAACAATAGCAACCCTCTATGAATGCGGCGCGGCACTATCTGATTCCATCCTAAAACAAAAAAAGTAGCAATAGGTAGGATTACAGGAAATAGGTAACGTCCTTGAGGCGTCCACATACCATACATAGCCAGGAGTGGCATAAAAACTTCGAACAAAACAAGTAGCAAAGCCACACAGCATAACAGCAAGGAATATACTTGCCAACGTGGGGACGATAATTTTCTAGCCAAGAGCCTATATACGTAGAGTATCATACCTATTGCGCTGACTACACAAGTGAAGTTTAGTGTTTTATACGTAGATGGATTCATAGGGATTAACAAGGCTGCGCCAAAATTCCCCCAAAAGGATTGTATACTTAACTTTATCGGCCATGGATCCTTGAGCAATGAAAAGAGGTTGTCTTGCCAAACACTGAAAAAACGTTGTACCGGTTTAGAGAACTTCACCAGCTCGCTCAAACGGACTGCCACAACTTCACCAAATGTACTAACTTGTTCCGCTGAACCATTACGTAAAAGCTCAAATTGTGATTCCGGTGAAGTCAAGGCAGTGATAGTAACATCATCAAAGTATATCACCATCCCAGGCGCCGTCTCAAGCATAATCTGCAAATTGCGTTGAGTTTCAGGAACGACAAACTGTAGCTCTACTTTTTGCCATTGAGTGTCAGCGACAAACTCAGTCCGAGTTGATGTTTTATCGTCTTGTTCTATAGCCAACCAACCCTTTTGTTGATTATTATCAGCTCGAACCCAGGCTGCTAAGCTAACCTGCCGTCCCTGCAAATCCAATACCGACTGCGTTAACAAATCCTGCTTCACAATGCCAACTCCAGACAAAGTGCCGGCCACACGTAGCGCATACTTTCCCCTATATGCAGTACGATTTGTCACCGTAGCACCTGAGGAAGAAACAGAATTCCAATGACGAGTCCGTCCAGACGGAATGAAAAACAGACCGAAAGAGATTAGCACAACCATCCCCAAAGCAAATGCTGCATATCGCAGTATTTTGTGCTTCCAACAAGCATAAATTGTTCCTAGTCCTGCAACCAACGGAATGGTCCATACACTCGTATACCTAGTTAGTAGTCCAAGAAACAACAAACCTGCTGTAAGAATAACACGCTGCCAACTCAATCCGAAACGAATGACAACCACTAGAATTCCCAATAATACTGTAGCAAAAACGGTCGCCAACACATCATTGTTTAAGACGCTCCCCATGTATGTCAACATTGGGAAAAAAGCGATAAATGTAGTTATTTCTATCGCTAGAAAGGCATCATCAGGAAAAATTTTCCTTGACGCCCAACTTGCACTAACAACAAGCAAGACAAACATCAGCACCGTAGCCAATCGCATCCCATACAATTGCAAAGCTGTATCTGATTCAATCAGGCCGGTATAGATTAGCGCGGGTACAAAATAGTAAAGTGGAGGGTCAGCCTCAACCTGCGGATAATACAGGAAACGGTTATTAACAACATGAGTAGCCGGAGCCTCAAATATCCCAGACTGAATAATAAAACCTTCAGGAGGAGATTCAACTGGTTGCCGTTTGATCAATTGCCAAAAATTATACTCAAACATCGAAGCAACAATCCGGCTTTGCATTTCATCGTTTAAATCACGCAAGGTAGGTATACGCCGAAGCTGTCCTAGAAGTGCCGCGTACTCAAAATGAGCATGCTCATCGGGTGATTGCCAGGGAGGAATTATCGCGCTATATAAAAGGGCGCGCAGCAAAGATACACTAATCAGAATAAGTATATACCATTTGTGTAATTTTTTTGCATCATCAAGAGCAATCAATAACACTGCTGTGACCAGTAAAGCAGTCCATCCAATGATGAGAAACACTACCAACGAAACATACCATACAGGATATCCCCACAAACCCGGCTTGCCGTCTGAAACTCTCCTTGCTGCTTGGTAAAATATGGGGAACAGTGAGGAAAATAGCAACACTAGACCAAGGACTGTACCAATGATAAGGTATAATTTTTGAGGTGTTATCCGTCCAGTAGCAATCTTCATCAGGTCAACCCATCATTGAAATTTACATTAATCGCAGTGCCGCAAAACTAACCCTGTAACAGAAAGGGGTTATCATAGGGTCCAACTCCTAACAAGAGAAAGGAATCCTATGAGAACCCAAAAAGCATTATACCCGAGAGAACGAATCATATACAAGCCTGAATTGTCTGAGTGCCCTCATTGTGGAGGACCGTTGATGCTATGTAACTATCTGGCCTGGGATAAGACCGTCCAAACGTTGGACGGGGTGTTCTCGGTTGCCAGTCGTCCAGGCTACTGCCCTACCATTGGGTGTCCAGGCCATGAGATGCGGCTGCTTTCGGCCCAAGGGCAGCAGATCGCTCTGCCCGGTTCGGGATACGGCTATGACGTGATCGCCCGGATAGGGTGGCAGCGCCAAGAGCGCCGCGAGAGTTATCCCGAGATTCACGCCGATCTGGAGGCCCGCATTCAAATCTCGGAGTCTTACGTCCGTTACCTGTACCAACAAGTCTATCTCCCCCTGCTGGCCTGTCAAGAGCAGCACCATCAACACCGCTTGGCGCAGGCCGTGCAACACCATGGCGGCTTGATCCTGGCGCTGGATGGCCTGGCTCCCGAAGAGGGCGAACCACAACTCTGGTTCATCCGCGAACTGTTCACCGGACTCACCCTGCGCAGTGGGTGGTTGAGTCAGTTTGATCAGGGCACCTTTGAGGCCTTCTTGACACCCTTGAGCACAGCTCTCCCAGGCCCCGTGGTGGCCGTCCTCAGTGATAAACAAAGAGGGCTGCTCCCAGCCGTAGCGACCGTCTTCCCGCAAGCGCAGCATCACTTCTGTCACGCCCACTACTTGAAAAACCTGGCCGAACCCTGGGCCGAGGTGGATTCCGCCTTCAAGGTGGATTTGCGCAAAGCCGTACGTGAAGCCGTCGGCCCTTTGATTCGCGCTGAAGTTACGACCGCGGCAACGCCCTCCAATGTCCTCTGCGTGACCGGTATGTTCCCGGATGAGCTCACAGTTGCAGCAGGGTCCGCTGCTGGCGACACGAACGCCGACGCAGTCCGGGAAGCCGACGTGCTGGCCCAGCTCTTCCGCCACACGCGCTATCTGCTCACCCTCAAAGGGCGGCCACCTTTCCGCCTGGCCGGCATGGAAACCTATCAGCATCTTCGGCGTATCGTGGACTTCACAGATCAACTGCTGCTGCAGCACCAGCATCCGCAACTCCGACAACTCAACCACGGCTTGCACACGGCCTTACGCCCCTTTGCCCAACGCTATCAAGACTTACGCCAAGGCGCGACATGGTTGGAGGCCCTTGCGCAAATCTTGGAACCCGATCCCGCAGTGCCCCGCACCGGCGACGAGGTAGCCCAGACGCTGCGCGCTTACCTCAATGACTTGCAGCACTTGCCGACGCGCTCTCCCGACCTAACAGCTTTTCGCCAGCACCTCGAGCAGACGAGTACCAGCTACTGGGCGGGTCTGTTCCACTGTTACGACATTGCGGGACTTCCACGCACGAATAACGGCCTGGAAAGTCTCTTCCGCGACACCCAGCGCCGCTTGTTACGCACGACCGGGCAAAAAGGCCAAACGCGGCGTGCTTTACAACGTACGGGCGCCTGGGAACTGCTCCCCAGATTCTCGATGGAGTCGCAATGCCTGGAAGCCTTACGGCAGATTGAGGACTCCCAACTGCGCACAGAGCAGCGACGGCTACGACAACATCTAGCGCGATTTCGACTGCATACCCGGTCGGACGGTCAGACGTGTGCTCAGTTTGACCGGCTACGTCAACTTTGGTTTTCGCTTGGTAAGACTTCAACAGGGTGACTTTTGCGGTATTGCCATTAATGACTCTCCTGAAAGAAGTCGCACTTTAACACGTTAGGGCGGGGGCGCGGAGGAGACTGCCGCGCCACGCGTGCTGCCACCACCGCATAAAAGCGCGCCAACACTGCGGCAA
>DAOUAQ010000008.1:0-17049 GCA_034433375.1 Anaerolineae bacterium
GGCTGACTTGACGCCGTTGTTGGCGACAAACGTTGATCTGGACACCGCCGTACCTTCCAATTCCGCGATAGCTCTCAGAAAGTACCTGGAAACACACCTCTGAGCACAAACGAACAAGGTATATGCCTTAACCGTTCCCAAGAACGCTGGAGCGGCGCCGCTGACCGATGTTTGCCATCGTTCAGCAGTTCATCCGTAAGGGAGCACAAAAATGAAACTGCGAGAACAAATTAATTGCGCCGATCAAGTCGTCGCCAGGTTATATGGAGACACCCTCCCTCTCTTTCCGCGCCCGGCCACACCTTTGCGCTTTCGTGACGGCTGGCGTGTACCTTACGCGCTTTATTATGTTTCCGAGTATGGATCGTTTCGCCTGCGCCACGCTATGCTGGTGTTGTTCTTCAAAGATGAGGATATACAAAACGGGGTGTGCAATCCCATTGTAGAGTGGGATGAACTTAAGGAAACAGCGCCACACACCCGCCTGGAGAACCTGCGCAACTTTCACAGCCCTCAAGCGATTCACTTTCCTTCAATCGGTGAAGTCTATCAGCGGGTATTGGCAAATGCTGCGGTGAAGCAGATTGAAAGTCTGGAGATGGTCTTGGACGATCTCGACGCCGCCTTGTGGCAACCCTATTGGAGGGTCAACGCATTGCTTGTGGATGGAACGCACAAGGTGTTCAGGATCAATGTCCAAACCTCCGAAGTGCTGGAAGACAGTTCTCCCGCGCTCTCCAAACGCCGCTACGCAACGGCGGAATGGTCTCTCGTCCGCACCACCAGTTGCGACTCAGCCGGCCGGCTCCAGATCAGACTGCCTAATACTTCTGACGAATCTGTCATACGCAAACGGCTTGAATTAGTCGCCTGGACTTGTCAACATGCTATAGCAGAATTCTTCCGCGAACTTGGACATGGTGAACTGGATATGCATGATATCCTCATCGAATACAACCTTGCTCAGCACGCACGTTGCCACACCGATCCCGTGGATCATCTGTCGGTGATTACTCTCAGTCCGTTAGGAGATGACCCCAGTATTGTCCTCCATGAATTCGCGCACGCGCTGTGGTATTTATTCTACGTGCGGTCTCCGACAGGTTTGGCTTTGGATGCAATACTCGGCGCCGGCTGGGCCCATGGCATCGAAGAAGGCTTCGCCGACTATTTTGCCGGGACGTTGTTGATGGGTGAGCAACATAGACCCTTCACAGTAGCCGGAAATTCGACAAACGAGGGCCCGCCGCGCACCATCACCGGCATCCCGCTTCCACCACCTGTAAAAGCTGCCGATCAACACGTCGTTGGCGAGCAATGGGCCAATGCGCTGTGGAATTTGCGGGAGCATTTGCGCGGCAAACGCATCCCTCAAACGGAAATTGACCGGCTCATCCTCTACGCGCACTTCAAACCGCCGCAACTTGCACAGGTCTACAGAAATCCCTTCGCCTGTTACTATACGTCGTTGCAAATAACGGCGCAGGATATGGGTCTACAGAGTGATTTTGCGGAATGGGTCTTTCCATTCCACACATAAGTTAGAAAGGAGCAAGCGATGACTGCAAATTACTGGCTCGGTGGTGTAGCTGTATTGCTATTCTGGCTGTTCAGCTTTTTTATCACGCGCAGATTGTGGCCGTGGGTGCTCGCTGAATCTGAAAACGATGTCGGCCCGAAAAAATTGAGCGCCTCGAAGTTTCAGGCCCTCTTGTGGACGTATGTGACCCTGTTTGCTTACGGGAGCATTTTTGGCACTCGTTTACAACTTATGTCGCCCGGTGAACCCTTCCCGGAACTGCCCAACATCCCCCTGAATTTCCTGATTCTGATGGGCTTCAGCGCAATCACCGTCACTGGCGCAAAAGGGGTGACGATTGCGTATAAATCCCAAGGGCGCATTTCCGACGAAAGCGGCGGGCTGTTGACCGGCCCGGATGGTCAAAGCGATTTAATCAAGACGCAGATGCTGGTATGGACCATCGTCGCGGCCGGCATTTACCTCATCAAACTCATCCGCAGCCTTAACAATGGCATTTACGATATGCCGGATATTGACCAGACCTTGCTCGTTCTGATGGGTTTATCCCAAGGCTCCTACATCGGCAACAAACTGGTGACGACCGAGGTGAGTAAGACCCCCAAAATCAAAGAAATCCTGCCCCTCACTGGCGCGGCAGGCAGCGCTGTGGTCATTTTGGGCGAAAACTTCGGCGACCAGCAAGGCAACGGCTTTGTCACACTAAACAACGTCCCGGTGAAGAATCAGCAAGAGGGGCTGGTCGCCTGGGCTGATCTGCAAATAACCGTCACAATTCCCGCCACCTACCAGAAAAACGACCCGATCAAGATCCGCGTGCAGCGAGACGGAGAATGGAATCCAGGAGAGTACACGTTCCAGGTAGCTTGAGAAGGGAGGGATAATCGCACCCCACCCACCAACACGCCCCGGTAGCATCCTCGTACCGGGGCGTGTCGTTATTCAAACGCAGCGATAAACGGGGAGAGAATTAAAAGTCGCACATTGCAATTCGAAAGTCAAGAAATCAATTATTCAATGAACTCCGGGCCGGTCATATCGGCAATGCACGAAGCGTCAGGTTCAGCCAGCGGGTCGCTGAGAAAGTCACGGGCCATCCCATAAGCGCAGTCACTCGCCCACAGGCTTACGCCATGCCCCTGACCGGGGTACTCGTAGAAGTAGCTGCGGCTTAACCGTTCTGCCACTTGCCGCCCGTAGGCTGGCGGCGTGATGGGATCATATTCCCCAGCGATGATCAACGCGGGGATGTCGCTGACAACCGGCTGGCCCTCGCGCGGGTCAAAAGGCGCTGCACCCCACTCCTGGCAGATCGTGAACAGCGTGTACGGGTCGCCAAAGACCATACCGTAGGCGCTGCCGGCGGTGTTGGGATAAGCCTCGTAGTCGGCGATGATTTGCTCCGGCGTCGTGGCGAACATCTCCTCGTGACAGTTCACCGAGAGCATCATCCCGACGCTGATGCTGGATTCGGCCCCCACGCTAATACCCATTATCCACTTAGCCAGCTCGTAATCCCCAGAAGCGGCGTCGTAAATCATGCGTGGCAGGTAGGGGATGATGGGATTTACATACGCGGCAGAGAAAATGCCGCTGGTGAGCAAATCGCCGGTCAACTGGATCTTGTACAATTTGCCAACACTTTTCGGCCAAATCATCACCGGTTCGGCGTCCAGGCGGTCGGCCAGATCATAGAAAACGTTTTCGAGGTCTGGGTAACGAGTGCGGCACCCTCGATCGGCAGCACAGCCATCGAAGAGCTGACGCAACAACCGCGCGGTCGTTTCCGCCTGGCGGTTATAAATCGGCTCTTCAATGGGTTCGACCGAATCCAACACAGCGCTGCGCACGATGTCAGGATGATCGCGTATCACCGTGAGCGCCAGGCGCGTGCCGTAGGAGACGCCATACAGGTTAACCTGATCGTATCCCAACAGAGTGACCAGATCGCGCACATCGCCGGCGTTGTTTGCGCTGGTGTACGCCGCGAGGTTGACGCCGCGCCCGGTCAACCGGTCACGGCAACGGCGGAACGCCAAAGGATACTCACGAGCTTTGTCCTCGACGGTGAAGTGCCGTTCCAGGTCTCTGTCAACAATAACCGTGTATTCGTAACACTCCAGCACTGGTTGAGAAAATCCAACGCCACGTTGGTCGAAGACAATCACATCGCGCTCGGCAAGCAGCGGCGCGACAAAAACCTCGTAAAGTATCGCCATATCGTCGAGTGCGCCGCCGCCGGGACCACCGCTGAGGTAGATCACCGGATCAGGCGCCGGATCAGGCGCGGTACTGTGGTAGACGGCGACAGCCAGACGCACAATGCCGGCGGGTGGATCGCCGCGCGTCTCCGGCAGCATGGCATACCCACACGTGACATTCGCGCCCTCGGGCACATCGAACATACAACGCGCCGGGACAAACGTGTAGAGCAAGTCCATGCCGAATGGTGTCGGCGTGAGAGACGGCGTCCAGGTAGGCATCGGCGGACGCGGTGTAGCCGTAAGACGCGGCGTAGGCGTAACAGACGTCGGCGTGACCGTGGCGGTTGGCGCCGGCGGCGCGGCGGCCTTGAAAGTCTGCGAAACAACAATCCCCCCTAAACCGCACACCACCAGGCAATCCATCACTGCCAGGAAAATAAGAATGACCGTTTGTTTGTTGGTAAGTCTCAGGCGCATACAAACTCCCCATCACCTATCGCCCACAAAAACTCTGGCGATCACTTCACGCGTAATCTCCACCCACCGCCGCACGCGGTCGGGGTCGCCCTGGACGGTCTCCACGTCTTTGAGGGTGATGTCCACGTGGCAGTCGCCGCAGGCTTCAAGGTCGCGCGTGAGCCGGTCGCGGACGAAGTCAGGCCGAAAGCCATAGCCGACCATGTCCGATGGACTGGGCCGGTAGCTGAGGATGTAGTCCTGCTTGATCTGCGCGGCGCACTTCGCCACGTTCGCCATCGGCGAGACGGCGATGCGGCGCAGGTTAGGCAGTTGGCGCAGCACGTCAATTTTGCGCGTCAGGTCTTCGCAGCAGCCATAAGCCACGAGGCCAAAAGGCTTCATAATGGGGATTTGATACTGGAACATGAATTCGTCGAACTGTTTTGGGCCGACGGCGGTGGTCTCCTGAGACGCTGCGAAATACCACAGGTCCTTGCGCTGTACTGGACCGCTGTTGGGCGCCGGATCGGCGAGTTCTTCGGCGTAGGGCATGGCCTGGTTCTGGTGCGCGCTGAGCGACCAGTCGCCAGCCTGCTCGGCCTCTGCGTGCGTGCGCAAGATGCCATCGCGCATGTGCGCCAGCAGCCTGCACAGCCACGCCGGCCGATCCATCATGTCCCACATCATCTGCTCCAGACCGCGCAGGCGCGCCAGCTCGGTGGAAATGTCGCCCTGCCACATGCGGTAGGCCGGGCCGCGATCCAGGTTGATGGTGAGGATGTCGCCGATGGCGGCTTGCAATTTGGTCATACGCTGCGCGGTCTTCGCCTCGTCAATGTTGTGATGTGGACTGTGCATCTTTGCCAGGTCATCCTCGGTTTTGAGCGGCGGATCCCACACATAGGAGCCGCGCGGTTCGTCGCTGTGGGTATGCGGGACGGGCAGGCCCCACACGCCTTCAGGCGGCGTCACGCACGCCGCGTTCACCGTCACCCACGGCTCGAAGATAAAGTCATCGTCAAACGTATCGCGGAAGAGGCTCTGGCGGAAAAAATCCTCGTAGTGGCGGAAGAACGGGTCGGCGCAGTGCAACTCAGATTCCGGCATTTCCTGCCACGCCCAGGCGCGCACGTAGATCAGCGGAGGCGTGCGCTTGAGGCTGTTGTGCCGCCGCCACAGGTCGCGGCGTTCGACGATGACGGGCTTGTTGCAGATAGCAACGTAACGTTCGGCCAGGTCGCGGAGGATAGCGCTGTCGTTTTTGTGCATTAAGATACTCCCAGCAAGCAAGTTGAAATCTCACCCAACATCTCACACCCAAACGGAAACTTTACCTGACTATTGTAGCCCTGAATAGATAACATTGTCAAGCCGCGAGAACGCAAAAGCGGCGTACCGGTCGGTACGCCGCTTTGAAAAGTGACTCAGACAAACTCTCAACCAGACACAGAATAATGGATAGTCGCCGCATGACACGGTTAACTATCAGAAGTATTTCCTTAATGCCAGACGTTGCCTAAAGGCCGGTCTCCTCCGCATATTCTGCGTGGGGAAGCTGTCTGCGAATAATTTCCACCAGATCATTGGTCGAATGTGCCGTGTGCTGTTCACAGGCCAAGGTCACGACTTCGCAGTGCTGCGCATCCAGGCAAATAAAAGGGATGCCCGGTTGCTTCTGCAACAGCGGAACGATCAATTTAGAAAGCTCGGCGACAGGGGTATCGAGATCAAAAATGACCAAATCAGGAGCGAGCGTCTTCAAATGCTGACCGACGTTGGCTATCGTCGTATCAACCCGGATCACATCAAGTCCGTTTCTTGTTGCGAGGCTGGCTTCAACGCCATCAATCAACAACGTATCGCCGTAGAGAACTACAAGCCGTTTCTCGTCCATACACAACTCCTTGCGATAGATCGGCGGGTTTAGTGAAAGAAACGTGAGAAAAGTGCTAAGCAGCCCGCCGTATGCCATCCTCGTCCATATACCACCAATCGTTCTCGAAGGCGCAGCGACCATGACCGGCGACGCCTGGCCGGTCACATTGCCCTTTACCGGTGACCGGCTCTTTCGTCCCGTCGAGGTGAGGGTCGGCGTATTGCACAAACCACGTTTCCAACTGCGCTTTCAGCTCCACGACACGCGCCTGCTGCGCCGGATCATGAATGAGGTTACATGCCTCACCGGGATCACCGACCAGATCATACAACTCATGCGGACCGTAAGGGTAACGATGAATGTACTTCCACGCGCAAGTGCGGATCATACGGACTGGGCCGTATTCATCGAAAACCACCACATGATCACGCCCTGGCATACGCCGGCCTTTGAGCAGCGGGGCGAAACTGCGTCCTGGCAGCGAAGCAGCATCGGGATTCCCTAGATTGAGGTAGTCCAGCAACGTAGGGAAGATGTCGTAATGGCTGAGTAAACTTTCTGCAATCACACCCTGGGGAATCTGACCAGGCCACATCGCCAAAAACGGCACCTTGACCGAGGTGTCGTACATATTCTGCGGGAACGTGCCGTTGCCCTTACCCCAGATACCGTGATGGCCCATGTTCATCCCGTTGTCGCTGGTAAAGAGGATGAGCGTGTTTTCTAACACGCCCATCATCTCCAGCCGGTCGAGAAGCTGCCCCACCTCGCGGTCCAACCCGGTGATGGCAGCATAATAACCGCCAAGCAACTCACGGCGCTTCTCGCCTCGTCCACGCGGCGCGGAATTGATCTGCCACGGATGCCCGCCGGGAACTTCGGGACACGTCGTAAAGGAACAATCTTTGTAAAGAGCGGTCAGGTCATCGGGATGCTGGCCTTTTTCCCACGGGGAGTGCGGCGCGGTGTAGTGGACGCTCAGATAGAACGGGTTATCGCTTGCCGTCTGCGCGTCGAGAAATTGCAAACCGCCGTCGGTGATCGCATCGGTGAGGTAGCGCGTGTCGCGCTCGATCCGCCCCTCACGGATGAAATAGCCGTTGTAATAGTCGCCGCCGCCGTAGGGAAAGATGTTCCAGTACGCAAAGCTTTTTTGCGGCGTGAGGCTATCGCCCAGATGCCACTTGCCGCTGATGCCGCAGACGTAACCATTGGCCGCCAGCACGTCAGTATACGCACACATTCCGGCGAGGTACTCGATCTCGCGGTCATCGCCCCACCCCAGGCCCGGCGTGCGCGCCGCGTCGAGGTTGCCCTTGCGTAGCCAATCGTGGACACCGTGCTGCGACGGGATACGCCCGGTGAGAATCGAAGCGCGCGCCGGCGAGCACACCGGCGACGCGCAAAAAAAGTTGTCGAAGCGCATCCCCATCGCGGCGATCCGGTCGAGGTTGGGCGTGTGGATTTCAGGATTGCCCGCGCAGCCCACCGCCCAGTAGCCCTGATCGTCCGTCAAAACAAACACAATGTTCGGTCGTGCGGGGTTGTGACTTGCCATAACACTCCTTGTTGAGTAGACGGTAGACGGCAGACAGTAGACGGGGGCTTTTCTCCTGCCTACTGCCTACCGTCTACCAGCAACGTATTCGTCCATGCGCGGTGACCTTGCGCGTCTTCGATTTGGAGGTAAGCATAGGCCCAGTCAGAGGGAATCTCGAACGTCGCCTCGGTGAACAAGTTGCCCTCGAACCCGCCGATGCGTTTGCCCAGGTACGCCGGGCCAACCAGACGGGCAAATTGAACAGGCGAGGTTTCGATAGCGACCGTATTACCATCACACTCAATGCAATGAAAGTCCGGTCCGGTGCTTGAGTAGAAGTTTCCCACGCGAATGGCAGCCATAAGTGCAGTTTGTGTAAGTTCCAGGGCGTTGACCACGATCCAGCCGCCATTCCAACCGGGGTGCTCGGCGCGGATGTGCGCGTCGTCACAAGCCAGACCAAGCGTCAGCGGTCGCTGTGCAAGCATCGCGTTCCAGTACGCGCCGCCGTCGCCCTTGCCGTTGAGCCAGTGACAGACGTGATTGTAGACTTCCACGCCGTCGAAGGGCCAGCGCAGCGTATCCTCGAAGGTGTTGCCTGTCCATTGCGGATGCGCCAGAATCAACAAACCCCCTTGCTCTCGCGTCGCTTCGAGCGACGCGATGAATCCCATCTCGCGGGTGATGCCGGTGAATGTCCCCAGGCAAGCGACGTGGTAATACGCGCCACGGTCGTCGCGTCCATCCAACTCGACGCCATCTACCCAGAGCACAGGGGAATCTTCGCCATCTGCCGCGGCATTGGAACTGACCCAATGATCGGTGCGGAAGAGGAAATCGTAACCAGCGCCGGCATACATCTGCGCCAGCTCGGCAAACGTTTTGCCGCCGTCGGAGGCGGTGCTGTGCAGGTGCGTGTTGCCTTTGTACCAATGGCCGCTTGTGTTGTAACGAAAGGTTGAAGAGGTCATTTATTTCGTGGAGCGACTGAAGTCGCCACTACGCGGCATAGCCGGTGATTTCGGCGACGCGCGTGAAGAAGACACGCTTATGCGGTGTGTTGATCGTCCAATTAACCGGCGGCGTCTGGAAGCCGCTCAAACCGGCGTAATCGCTCTCGCGCGGCCGCTCGCTGTAATCAATGTGGATGTCGTGCCGGTAGCCGCCCCACCCGCCGAAGCCCTGATCGTAGTAGCCCCACGAGACGTAGCGCTGCCACGCCACATCGAGGTTGGCGACGCTGGTGGAATCTTCGTTGATGAGGATGGGCTTGGGGTTGAGCTGGAATTCGCGCATCGCTTGGATCGTCTCGAGGCCGGCAGCCAACTGCTCCGGCGTGTTGCCGTTCCCGTGCGGCATGATGAAGTCCACACTGCGCACCAGCGACGGCGGCGGTAGTTCGTGGCCGCGTCCTACATCCAGCCCGCCCTGGCTAGTGGAGATGAGGAATTCGGGATACTCAGCCTTGAGCGCGTTGACCATCACGTGCGCCTGGTCGGCGTGGAAAATCTCGCAGCCAAAGCGCGGCCCGGTCTCGTTGGCAATTTCGATGAGGATGTTGCGTTTACCGGTTCCGCGCAGGAAGTCCAGCATCTCCCGCGCCGCGCGCCAGAACGCGGGTTCGCCCTGCATTTTGAGCGTGTGCTTCCAATAGAACAACCCCACGATCGCAACCATGCCCAGGGCATCGGCGCTTGCCAGGATGCGGGCAAAGCGGTCGGCATAGGCCGGTTTGAGCGCGCCAGCGCGGGTGAAGGCGCTGTTGTCGTAGTGATCGTAGACCTCGGCGTTGTAGCGCGCGCCGCCGCCCTGCGCGTTGAGCGTGAACGCCAATACACCGTGGTCGCGCCACGATGGCAGCGCCGTGCAGAACTCGTCCGTGTTGCGGTCGGGGTCCCACACGCCGGTATCGGGATAGGCCCAATAGTCGCGCGTAGCGGGGTTTTCATCGTCGAACGTCGCCTGCACCGCGCGCACGTTGAACAGCAAGCCCTGGATTTTGCGCCCGGCAAACTCGCGGCCGGCGTAGGTGGATTGGCCGTCAAGCCAGAATTCGGGGCCGTGGATGGTGATTGTGGTCATGGGGATACCCCTTATGTAGGTATAAAATCGTACTACTCGGCAATTGCCTTATTGTATAACGTCTCTACAGTTTTTACATGCTCCTCCAGAGACAAAGGCGGAGTCACATTCGCGCGCAGCCGTTCCAACTCGGCGGGTGCAGCCAATAAACGTTGCAATGCAGTACGCCAAGCCGCCACATCGCCCGCCGGCGCCAACAAGCCACTGACGCCATCCCGCACCTTCTCCGTCAAGGCGCCCAAACGCGAGGCGATCACCGGCACTCCAGCGGTATGCGCCTCCTGGATTACCACCGGCGAATTCTCGTACCACAACGATGGGACGGCCAGCAGATCAGTTTCCGCCAGCACCTGACCGACGCGAGTGTTAGGAATCGGGCCTTCTAAGACGGTATTGGCAGGATCGCGTATAGTTTTTAGCTGCGCCGCGTATTCCGGGAAGACGTCGGGGTTGCCAAAAACTCGCAAACGTATCCGTTCAGGGGACAAACCTTGCATAGCTTCCACCAGAATATGCACGCCTTTCTGCCAGGCCAGGGAACCGAGGTAGGTGACGCGCAACGTCCGACCGACGGCAGCCTGGCGCGGGAAAGCACGGATACGGTCTATGTCTATCCCGTTTTCGAGCACGGTGAGCCTGTCGGCGGGGAATCCTACAGCCAGGTATTGGTCACGCAGAAATTGTGAAGGAGACACGAAGCGTCCGATGCTGAGGGCTGCCCGGCGGACCATCTCATCGCGCCACAGAAAAAGCGGCGCGAATAGCGGGCGCAGCAGCTTCAACACCGGAGAGCCGCTGCGCGCAGTAGCACAACGCGCGCAGTTGATGCCTGCAAGCTTCCCCTGGCATATTCTCTGGTCCGGCCAAACCAACTGCGAGTTGGCGCACTTGAACCAATAATCGTGCAAGGTCAAAAGCATAGGGAGATTGGCTTGACGCACTAGGGCCGGTAAACGCACTGAAAGCAGCATCAGGTGTTGAAAGTGGACCAGATCAGGGCGAGTTTCTGTTAAGAAACGGGAGAAAGAAGCCTCGACATCTCGGTTCAGAAAGGTATCGAAGAACAGACGCGCCGGGTCGGCGGAGGCTGCCACAAAAGCCCGACCGACCCGCCAGGTTTTGAAAGCAGCATCCCCTTGCCAACCCTCGCGGAAGGCAGCGCCGTCGCCATCATCGCGGTAGAAGACGCTCACCTCGTGGCCGCGCATCGTCAGGCCTTGCGCCAGGTTATAGGTATAGGTCTCGGTACCCCCGAAGGACGATGGGGGGAATTTATGCACGACCAATGCTATGCGCATGTGACTTCCTCCGCGCTCCCCAACCTCACAGCCTGAATATCTCTACCAATCAAACTATACGCCACGGCCCAACAAATAGCCTAGCGCCCACCACAGTGGCGCATGATGCGCCGGCGCCGCATTGCCTAGCACCTCGCCGATGACCGCGACCGTGGCAAAGTGCGCGCACTGGGACCAAAGTCTCTCCGGCAAGTCGGTTCCAGGGAAAAGCTCGCGCGCTGTTTCCACCAGCCCCCAGGAAAAGTCTAAAATTTGACGGTAGACTTGCACGAAAGGCAAAACAGGTTGCAGATTGCAGTAGCCCAGTTCCACATATAGCCGTTCAAGAATATGCGTCGGGTCACACAAATTACCATATTTACGCACAAGTTGCGGCCGACAGGCTTCACGCCACAGCGCGAATGCAACCCGTTGACTTAACGCCAACGAAGGCCAGGCCAATATCTGCGTTCGCAGACGCCCATTCACAAACGCGCGCCGCAGCTCATACGCCATCGTGCGCTCATGGGCATGTTCCACACACGCAGCGGGAACATACGCGATCCGGTATCCTTGCAATAAAGCCTGAACTGCCCAGGCTTGATCCTCGCCGTAGGACAATTCAGGCAACGGGATTTTCTCCCAAACACTGCGCCGCAAGCAAGCTGTCACGTCATCAAAAGCCGCTAACTGCAATCGCTCTGCCGGAGGGAGTCCCCAAAAGGTGGTGGGGGAAGCCACCGACTGGATGCGCGGTTCAGCATTGGCGCGCTGCCATAACAGACTGCGTGCCTGGGCAAGCGGGCCAGCGCAGGATGGCGCTATTTGCCGTCCGTAGCTGGCGGCAACCTCAGTATCATCTAACGCAGCCACTAGCGTCGCCAGCCAATTCGAGTCTGCCGGCAAAGCATCTTGTACTGTCAAGGCGACGTAATCGCCGCACCCCGCGTTAATGGCCTGGTTCCGGGCGCGCCCGTGATTGAAGCGTCGTTGCGGTATCGAAAGGACTCTCGCGCCAGCTTTGCGCGCCACCTCTACCGTACCGTCAGTTGAACCGGAATCTATAATCACCAGTTCAAGAGACGCAGATATATTCTGCGCCATGATGCGTTCTAGAAGTGCGGAGAAACTGGGCCCCGCATTAAATGTCGGGATGATAATGGAAATAAACTCAGACTTCATTGAGTTTCTGTCACTTAGCCATTCCCAAGAGCACCTTAATGCGATGCCCGAAAATCCACACAGCATCTTTAATGGGACGCAAGGCTTCCACAACACGCCCCACACGCCCCATGCCGCCATAATGCAACAGCGGCTCTATCCACACACTGATACGTCCCCGCAAACCTTCAAGTGCAGCGTACTTCGCCAGTGGCTGCAAGAAATCAAACAAACGTTTCTCCTCTAAAGCCAGTATGGTATACTCGCGGCTGAGTCCCAAACTCACTTCCGGTTTCGGACAGGAAATATGGCGTTGCTGAGCGCGCTGCAACAAATCAACCATCCGCTCACCCATCTGCGGTAGGGTGAAGTGCTGCATAATCCGTTCCCGCGCGGCAAACCCCATTGTCCGCCGAGCCTCAGGACGAGCAAGCAAATCTGTAAGCACGGCGGCATAACGATGAACTTCATCCTCAACACTGCCGCGCTGAATCAGGAACCCACATTCCGGCGTGACCAACTCCTTTTGACCGCCCACATCGGCGCCTACAATAGCCAATCCCATCGCCATCGCTTCGTAGATCGCCAACGCGATGCCTTCCATCTGTGAAGGCAAGAAGAAAATATCCGCGGCAGCCAGGAATTCACGCATCCGGGCATTGTCTACCGCGCCCAGAAGACGGACGTAGCGTCCAAGCCGATAGCGACGCACATAACGCGCCAACCAGCGGCGATCTTCACCATCACCCAGGACCAGACAGACGAAATGATGCCCGGCGGCGGCCAATTCGCGCATCACACGAGCAAAAACGCGTGGCTGTTTCTGCGCACAGATACGGCCGGCGTAGATTAAAACGGGCGTTTCTTGATCTATCCCCAATACGGCACGTGTTTTCGTCCTCAGTTCTGGGTCAGGATGCAAACGCTCGGCATCAATGTTCGTGTAAGCAACCTCAATCTGCTCCCCATTCGCTCCCCGCTGTTCCATCCATTCTTTGACGTGATGGGAAGAAACCACATTCATATCCAGGACGCTCTGGTAGGCAACTCCCATCCGCGGATAACCACCATTGTTCCAATAGGTTTCTTCCATGTGAGCATAATCTACATAGGTCACACTTGGATGACGCGCTCGCAGATACGGGAGAAGCTTATACCCTAATTCGCTATTGGAAACCATAACGATGTCAAAATGCCGCGATGCAATCAAATAGTCTAAGAAGCGCGGATAGTCAGTTGGGTGCAGGAAATATGGCAAGATAAATATATCAGGCGTGAGACGCGTATATTCTCGATACCAGGCATAGTTATAGTCAAATATCGTGACCACGGAACATTGGTAACCACGCGCGCGCCATTGAGCAAGGAAATTCAAGTTGAACAGATCCGCGCCGCCCATCGCCATCCACGGCGCAATCAACAAAAGGCGCGGCGCATCTTTTTTGAGTGAGTTCGCAAATGGTAAAGCCTCAGGCAGGTCAGCGTAAGGCAACAAAGGACGCGGCGCGCGTGTAGGGATGCCTTCCCGAAACAAACGCGGATAGCGCTGGCGCAAAGTAGCGTGCATGGCTCTTAAACCTTGTTCGTTCCAACTCTGCCATCGGTCGCCGTGGTCAGGCCGGCGCCGATACCAATCCAGAAATTCCGGCACCCCATGGCCCCAATAACCATGATCAGCCAATCGCAGCCACAAATCCCAATCCTCTAAACCCTGGACGAGCGAGGCATCGAATCCACCGACCTTCAATAATGCCTCGCGGCGCACCAGCGTCATAATAGTCACAGGATTCTTTTCCAAAAATAGACTGCCTGCTTCGAAGTTAACTGTAGCATGATAAGTTTGTCCTTCAAAGCTAGTCGTAGAACCTTTAGCAAATGCGAATTCTGGATAAGATTCCAAAAACCAGGCCAGCTCTTCTAATGTTGTAGGTTCAATAAGATCATCTGCATCCAAAAAGAATACATAGCGCCCCCGACTTTGTTCCAAAGCCAGATTGCGCGCAGCCCCTGGACCTATATTCTGTGCTGTACGCAAGACACGCACCCGCGGGTCACGGGCCTGTACACGCGTCAACATTTCTAATGACAGCTCGTCAGTCGAATTATCATCTACAATGACCCATTCCCACTGCTGCAATGACTGTCCAAACACCGCAGCCTCAGTCTCAACGAACACCGGGGGGGCATTGTAATAAGCCGTGATGATACTGACGACCGGCTCGGTTTGTATGCTTGTGGGATGGTAATCGAAAATCGGACGAGAGGGATGGCCGGGTGGACAAGTGAACTCTCTGGTCAGAGGGGTATAACGATCCATGTTACCTCCGGTGGAAACGCTTGATCCAGCGCATAAAGCGCATAAAATAGCCGCTTTCATAGCGTCGCACCAAGTCTCTCAATGTCTCACACTCGCGCAACATTGCGTCATACTGTTGACGCAGCAAATTCCATTCAGACTTATAATATGGGTTACCCAGCGCCAATCCCAGAGTTTGTTTATCCGGCGCAATGCGCGGCCCGCGGCAGAACTCAATCAAGGGCTGCGCCACATTTTCCCAGGTGAAGTCGGCGCGCGCGCGTGCAAAGCCAGCAGCCCAAACCTCTTTGGGGCGCATCAAGAGAGCGACAATTGCCTCTGCTACTTCTCTTTCGGCATGAAAATCCACGGTGTATCCCAATCCGTAACGCTCTACCAGGACGCTGGTTTCATCGCCCCGCGAGACAACCATCGGCAACCCCGCCCAGATATACTCCATCAAGCGGCTGCGGAATGCCAGGTGCGTTTCAATGGTATCTGGATGCAATGAAAGCCCTACTGCCGCCCGCTGCAAGTAGTGTGGCCACTGCTCGCGCGGCACCCAGTCGCCAAAGAGAACATGTGTGCTTGCCCCTCCTAACACTTGCGCCGCCTGGCGAGCTTGTTCTACTATCTGCATCTCAGCCACGTTAGCATCAGGATGCCGTGTGCCAGGGAACAATAAATACACGTTAGGGATCTGAGCGAGCACATACGGTAAGGCATGGATCGCGGTAATTGGATCGAGCCAATCCCACACCCCTCCCCCCCATAGCAAGACCAGAGCATCTGGCTCAACGTCAGGGATATTGAAATCGGCAGGTATAGCCGGTAGCGGTCGTCCAGGGATTCCGAATGGCACAACACCTAGCAACTGACGTACTGCCGGGTCTTCATCAAATGTATATGGGTTGATGCGACCGGTAGCGACTAATAAACCTAGCCACCATATACGCTGCGTCTCACTGGCGCAAAGGAAAAAATCTCCGGCCAAACATTGACGCGTCAAAAGATCTACACTGTGATTATGCGCAGCTAACCGCCTATCGAACGACTGTTTGGCGGTGCGCATCAGACTCTCCGTTGGATGAGGATCATAACCATCTATAACGAGCGGCAATGGCACTCCAGCTAGATCTGGAAAGGTCACTAATATGTCACTAGACAACAAAAGAATGTCCGCTTTATCACACCATGTGCGCACTTGCGCCCAAGAATGACAGCCATATTCTCGCACCTCGAATAGAGGAGATACGGGGAGTGTTGATTTTGGGGTAGCTAACACGACATCGAATTCACAGGCGAGAACTTCCGCCAAAGCCATATAGCGGATTGCCGGACCGGCCATTTGGATGCCGACAGGTTCGTGGCTAAAAATTAGCACTGATTTACGGCTCATAGATTCCCAAATGATATAAAAGCGAGCACGATTCAAGCGAAAATTTTGCAACAGCAGGCATAGGGAGAAGTGTTAACGACTCGCTCAACGCCACTGCCCTCGCAAAGTCACCAAACCATATTTTTCTCCATCTTCTATGGTGCGTACACGAAACAGATACAACCGGTCATGATAGTCGTACATTTCCGTATCATCCCGATTGTGCATAGCAACCGATACAGCATAGAGACCTTCCAATAGCGGCAGTTCTGGAACGAAGAATGTAATCACACCATCTCCTGTTACTGCAGCAATATCTAATCCCGAAAATTGCGTGTTCGGTCCTGTAACATGCACTCCATCACTGCGATGAATTGCCAATCCAAACACCGGATGCTCTATACGCTCTTTGGCTTGGTAGTGTAATACTACCGTCAGTGGTTCACCAGTTGCGAAAAGTTGGGTCTCCTCCCCATCTTTGTTCAGCAACTGCACTCGCGTGATCCGTGCCCGTCCAGTCCCCCATCGCGTGCTGCTCGCTGCCTGCAAATGTCCGTTTTCCGCAGCCCAGCTATGCATGGTGTAACGTTGCACCACAGCATCCGATGTCCCATCGGCCATGACCGTCCCAGAGTCCAGCCAGATCGCGCGCGAGCAAATCGTACGCACCTTATCGGCGCTATGCGACACAAACAACAAGGTAATCCCATCCGCGCGCATCCGATCAATCCGCTCGAAACACTTCCGCTGGAACGCCGCATCCCCCACCGCCAGCACCTCATCCACCAGCAGAATCTCCGGCTCCATATTGACCGCCACGGCGAATCCCAATCGCACATACATCCCCGAAGAATAGTGCTTCACCGGCACGTCGATAAACCGCTCTAGCTCGGAAAAGGCTACGATTTCGTCGAAGCGTTGCTGCACTTCCTGGCGGCTGATCCCCATAATGGAGGCATTCAGATAAACGTTCTCTCGCCCGGTCAGATCGGGGTGAAAGCCGGCGCCCAGTTCCAGCAGCGCGCCCACACGACCGTTCACCGTAACCGAGCCAGAATCTGGTTGAAGGATACGCGCGATAAGCTTGAGTAGCGTGCTCTTGCCGGCCCCATTCGCGCCGATGAAGCCCACCGTCTCTCCGTGCTGAATTGTAAAACTAACATCGTTCAACGCGTGCAAGTCGTCGTGGTCATGGAGGTGACGTCGCCGTCCAAAGTTGACCAGCACCTCCTGAAA
>DAOUAQ010000009.1:0-42117 GCA_034433375.1 Anaerolineae bacterium
CCGACCGCACAGACGCTTACCGTCGAGATTTTGCCTGACAAGGCGCTCTATGGGCCGGGCGAGGAGGTTAAACTGCTGTTGCGCGTGACCGACTCCGCCGGCCGCCCGGTAGACGCTGAATTGGGGGTGGCGCTGGTGGATAAAGCCGTGCTGGCGCTGCGGGATGTGACCATGCCATCGAGTATCGAGGCGTTATACGGCGGGCGCCCTCTGCGCGTCATGTCCGGCGATGGGTTACTGGTGTTGTTCAACCGTGTGGGACAGCGTTTGGCGGCGCTGGCGCAAGACGCCGCGCGCCTTGTCGCCGACTATACAACGGCCGGCGGAATCGGCGGCGGCGACATAGGCGCGCTGCCGCAGGTTCGCGCCGAGTTCCCCGATACCGCGGTGTGGGAAGCCCATGTGCGAACCAGTCTCACGGGTGAGGCCCAACTGACTTTTATTCTGCCCGATTCGCTGACGACATGGGTAGCGGAAGCACGCGCTATCACCGCGGATACCAAAGTCGGTGACGGGCGCGCAGAGTTGCGCGTCACCAAGCCGCTGCTCGTGCGCCCGGTGACGCCGCGTTTCCTGGTCGTGGGCGACCAGACTGAGGTCGCGGCTGTTATCCACAACAACACCAACACCGATATCGCTGTGACGGCGCGCCTTGCGGTGGGCGAAGCAGGCACGCTGTTGAGTCGCCAACAGTTGGCGGTTGTGGCTGGCGGCAACGTGCGTGTTGCCTGGCTGGTGTCGGTCGCGCAGACCAGCGCCGAAGCGCTGCCTTTGCTCTTCTCCGTGGAAGGCGGCGGATACCAGGATACCGCGTATCCGACAGCCGGCGGTGAGGCCGGGCTGCCGCTCTACCGTTATGTCAGCCCGGATGTTGTCGGGACGGCGGGTGTGCTAGATTCAGCCGGAACCCGCCTGGAAGCGGTCGCTATCCCGCCGGAAGCCGGGGCCGCGAGCGCGCTCACCGTGCGCGTGGAACCGTCGCTGTTCAGCGCCGTGGTGGATAGCCTGACTTACATGGAGCAGTACCCCTACGCTTCGACCGACGTCCTGATCGGCCAGTTCTCGTCGAATGTGCTGACCTATCGCGCGCTTCAGGATTTGGAGGTCGTGGATGTGGCGCTGACAGCGCGACTCGAAACGTCTGTGAGAGACGCGTTGGAGCATCTCTACGCCCGCCAGAACCCCGACGGAGGATGGGGATGGTGGGAGGGCGAGAGCACGCTGCACTTGACTGCCTACGCCGTTTTGGGGATGACCAGAGCCAGACAGGCAGGATTTGCAGTGCGTGAGGCGGTTTTTGCGCCAGCCCTGACTTACATCTCCGACAGACTTGCCCTTGACCTGCAGGGCGAAACCAGATCGGCGGATGACGCCTTCGCGCTCTACGTGCTCTCTGAAGCCAATGCCCGTTGGCCGGCTGGCGCCGGGGCGGCTCTGTACGCGGCGCGCGAGGCGTTGGGGAAGATGGGCCGCGCCTATCTGCTGTTGGCGTTGGGGACAACCGACCCCTCAGACTCGCGGATACCGGCTCTGTTGGAAGGGCTGCGTAATGACGCGCAGATAACGGCCACGGGCGCGCATTGGGAGAGCGCCAACAATCTCCATTGGAACACCGACACCGTTTTGACCGCGCTGGCGGTGGATGTGCTGGCGCGCTTTGCGCCGGCGGACCCGTTGTTGACGAAGGCGGTGCGCTGGTTGATGGTCGCCCGGCGCGGCGACCGCTGGCAAACGCCATACGAGACGGCCTGGGCTATCTCCGGTTTGACGGCTGCCTTGCGCGTTTCTGGCGACTGGGACTCGGCTTACAACTGGGGCGTTGCCTTGAATGGCGTCTCGCTGATCGAAGGCGTAGCCCGCGCCCGAACTTTGGATGTTCCGGTAAAATTGCGCGCCGGACTCGGCGGCGGGGAGAGCGCGGCGGCCGCTGACGTACCGGCTTTGCTGTTGCGTGATCGTCTCAATGTGCTGGAAGTGTCGCGCGCTGCCGGATCGGGCCAGTTGTACTACACCGCGCACCTGGAACTGGCGCTGCCGGCTGAGTCTATTGTGGCAGAGAGCCGTGGTTTCACGTTGCGCCGCGAGTATTGTGCCGTGGCGGACAAATCTGGAAACGATCTCACGCCCTGTCGGCCTTTGACCACGCTCCGTGCTGGCGAGATGGTCGAAGTGCGCCTGACGTTGATCGCGCCGCAAACACGTTACTTCGTGTTGCTCGAAGACCCTTATCCGGCGGGTCTGGAGCCGGTGGATGGTGAGTCCTCTGCGATCATAGACGGAGGCGCCGCCGGGTGGTGGAACGTTCCGTTTGAGCATCACGAACTGCGCGACGAGCAAGCCGTCTTTGTCGCCCGGGAGATGGCGGCGGGCACGTACCGGGTGACATATCGGCTGCGCGCTGCTGTTCCGGGAACCTACAAGGCGCTCCCGGCCACCGTGACCGAGATGTATTTCCCCGAAGTCTGGGGACGGACCGCGGGCCAGGAGGTCATCGTGCTGCCGCGCGAGCGTTAGCCTTGCCGCCGGCGCGCATAGCCTCTGGCGACCTGCAGATTTGCCGATTTTGCAATTTCCTATTTTCGGAGGTTGGGTATGACACAACAACAGCGTGGAATTATCAGTGGCGTGTTTACACCGCCGGCGCCTCGCTCTGTCGCTGAAACCGGCCTGAATATGGGCCTGCTCAGCGATCTGGCGTTGAAGGGACTCTACTTCGAAAGCTATCTCGCCGGGCGCGACCTCGCCGATAGGATGGGGCTGCCTTTTGCGGGCGTGGTCTCGAATATCCTGGATTTCCTGAAGCGCGAGCAACTGTGCGAGGTGCGTAGCGCGTCGGGCCGGGGCGGGCTTTCGGAGGCGATGTACGAATATGTCCTCACCGCGCGCGGGCGCGAGATGGCGCGCGATGCGCTGGAGCGTTCGGAGTACTCTGGACTCGCGCCCGTGCCTTTGGCTAACTACATTCAATCCATTCGCGTGCAGGGGTTGAAGGATGTGGTTGTCCATCAACAGCACTTGCGCAAGGCATTGTCACACCTGATCTTCAGCCCGTTGACCTTCGAACAGATCGGGCCGGCGGTCAACTCCGGGCGTTCCATCTTCCTCTTCGGCAGCCCCGGCAACGGTAAGACATCCATTGCGGAGGCTATCGGCACACTGCTGATGGAAGGGGATATGTACATCCCCTACGCGGTGGAAATTGAGGGGCAGATCATCAAGGTTTTCGACGACGTCAACCACCGGGTTATTAAGGAGGAGGCGCAGCGCACATTGGACGCGCGCTGGATCAAGGTCAAGCGCCCGTTCATCGTCGTCGGCGGCGAGTTAACCCTGGAAGGATTGGATCTGGTCTACGACACTAACAACAAGTATTACGAAGCGCCTTTCCAGATGAAGGCGAACGGCGGTATTTTCTTGATTGATGACTTTGGCCGCCAGCAGGTGCGCCCGACGGATTTACTCAACCGCTGGATCGTCCCGCTCGAAAAGCGCATTGACTTCCTGACGTTGCACACGGGCCGCAAATTCGAGATCCCCTTCGAGGTGCTCATCGTCTTCTCGACGAACCTCGAACCCAAAGACCTGGTGGACGAGGCGTTCCTGCGCCGCATCCGCCACAAAATCGAAGTTCACGATCCGAGCTGGGAGGAATTCGCCGAAATTTTTAAGCGCGTCGCCAATGCCAAGCAGGTCCCTTTCTCTGAACAGGCTTTCGCCTACCTGGTCCGCGAGCATTACATCAAAGCCAAGCGCCCGCCGCGTGCGTGCCACGCCCGCGACCTGCTGGATCAGGTCATTGACATCGCCAAATACCTGAACGTCCCGCCGACGATGACGAAAGAGCTGATTGATCGGGCGGCAGGAGCCTACTTTGTCGAGTTCGAGGAGCACACATCATGACAAAATTCCCTAATTTATGGCAGCGTGAGCAGCCGTTGGGCCGCCCGTTCGTTTTAGGTCATCGCGGCGCAAGTCACGCCGCGCCCCAGAACACGTTGGCGGCGTTCCGTAAGGCGGCAGATATGGGGGCGGATGGGATCGAGTTGGACGTTCACCTCTCGCGCGACGGCGTGCCGGTCGTCATCCACAACGATACCGTAGATGCGACCACCGACGGCAAGGGCCTGGTGCGCGAGATGACCCTGGCGCAGCTCAAGGCGCTGGACGCCGGCGCGCGTTTTGCCGCGGAGTTCACCGGCGAGCGAATTCCGACCCTGGAAGAGGTTCTGGCCGAAGTGGGCGCGCGGCTATTGACTAACATTGAACTAAAGGCCGGTCACACTGCCGCGTTGGCGCCCGCCGTTGTAGAGTTGATCAGGCGCATGGGGATGGAGTCGCGCGTGTGGTTTTCGTCTTTCAAGCCCTATGCGCTGTACCGGGTGCGCGCCATCGCCCCGGATATCCCGTGCGGCTTGTTGTACGGCCCGTTGAATCCCGGAACGCTGCTGCTGCGACCGTTCACGCCGCACGAAGCGCTGCACCCGTACAAAGATATGCTCACTGAGGGTTCTATCCGGCGCGCGCACCAACGCGGGTTGCGCGTCTTCACGTGGACGCTCGATGATCCTGTTGCGGCGCGTCGCCTCGCCGCCTGGGGCATTGATGGCATCATCACCAACGAACCGGAGCGCATCTTGGAGGCGTTGCGTAAAACGTGAAACGTAAAACGTAAGCGGAGGTTCTTTTACGTTTTACGCCTTACGCTTTACTCCGTCGTCTGCCGGAAACGGGAGCGTGCAGCCAGGTCTTCTTCGGGCAGCGTCCCCGCCATCCAGTCCGCGACATCCTGTCCGGCGAGCTGTGCTAGATAGTGTGTAGTCCCGGCCTGGCCCTGCGCTGTCAACGCGATGGTGAGGGTGGGAGGGGTGGCGCAGCCATCCAGTGACACCGCGGCTATGCTGTCCAGCGCCATCCACAGCACTTGGGCGCTTTCATCAGGCGGCGTTGCGGTCTGGTACGCAACTTTCAGGGTGACGTACAGGTGGGCCTTGTCCCAGGCGACGATCGGGTTGTCGCTCAACGGTGCGGGTATCGCAGCGAGCGCGTCCAGCATTTTCCGTTCACAGACAGACATAGAGATCGGGATAGGCGCCGGCGCGACGGGGATAGGGCGCATACCGTGGATCACAATGCCCGCCAGCGCCGCGATCACACCGACATCCAAAAAGCCGAGGACAATCAGGACGAATTTCTGTTTTCGAGTCATCGCCCGCAGTATAGCACGTTGGATTGCGGGCGCAAATCCGAGCGAAAAGGTGAAACGTAAAACGCAAGGTGAGCACAAAGGTTGAGCGCGCACGTACTGTTGATGGGGGACGTATGTCGGGGGTCTCCAGTGGCCTCTTGGCCTCCTTCTTGCTAGGATGGGCGCCGATCCTGGGGAAATTCGCCTACCGGGCCAACGTCGCGCCGCTGACGTTGGCTGCGCTGCGGACGCTGGTCGCGGCCATTTTTCTGTGGATTGTTTACCTGCTTTTCTGGCGGCGTCGCATTATCCTTCGTTGGTCTGCCGCCCTTAACTGCCTGCTGGTCGGGATGTTCAACGGCATCGGGTCGCTCTTTTATTACAGCGGTTTGAGCCGGCTCGACGCCTCGCGCGCGTCGCTGTTGGGCGCGCTCTATCCGGTCTGGGTGATGCTCTTTCTCAGCGCCTCCGGGCAGACGATCCGCCGGCTGACCTTGCTGCGTCTGGCAATCTCTCTCGCCGGCGCCGTGTTGGTCACCTCGCCCTGGATGATGAACAACCTCACAGACTACCTCGGCGTCATGTTGATGTTAGCCTATGCAGGGTTGAACGGTTGGTACCTGGTGATGGGCCAGTGGGTGCTGGCCGATGTTCCCGCGCAATCAGGCACACTCTATATCCTCACCGGTATGGCGGCCACCGTGGCTCTCGCGCGGGTCATTGGCGGCGGAGCCATAGCCCCCGTCTCCACGGCGGGGTGGGGGGCCATTGTAGCATTGGGACTGACCACCGCGCTCTCGCGGCTGGCGATGTTCTTCAGCCTGGAGAAACTCGGCGGCGTGCAAACTGCCATCCTTAACCTGACGGAATTGGCCGTCAGCCTGGCGCTTGCGTTTATTTTCCTGGGCGACCGCCTGGCCTGGTACCAGTGGGGCGGCGCGATCCTGCTGCTCGGCGGCGGTATCTTCGCCCGCCTGGACGTCGAAACCGGCGCAGCGCCGCCGCCGTCGTTCAATCCGATGGATGGATAAACTCTATTTCGCCTCACTCACCAGCCCCGGCGAAGGTTGATAGCTGATGTAAAAGTCACGCGCGCAGTCGTTGCGATCATAGCTGGGCGGGTAGCGTTTGAGCGTGGCATTGGACGGGAAGGTGCTGCCGGCGTCGAGGGGGAACGGGATCACCCCGGCGCGCGGTTCGCCGCCCCAGGCCGCGCTGTCCGCCAGTGCGGCGCTCGCGTCCAGCAGCAGGACTTCGTCGCTGACGTTCCCCAGCGCGACCCCAAAGCCTTCCCACGCGCCGTCCGGCGTCATGTCGGACACCAGCGGGTCGCAATCGGTCCACTCGTAGGCGGGATTGAAGCCGTAGCTCGCGGCAAATTGTGTCGCGCACGCCGCGACGACGATAACCTGTTTAGAAAGCAGTTGCGTTCCTTCCGGGAAGCTATACCGTCCGTCGCCGTAATCCCCGCTGTTGATGGCATCGCCGAGACTCCACCCGGCCAGATTCACAGTCCTTCCGCCAGGATGGTAGATCTCTACCCATTCTTTACCAGCGTCTTCTCCGCCGGGATTGATGAAAACCTCCGTGATCAAGGGATAATCTACCGGCGGGATGTAATCGCGCAGTGTGAGCGGCAGGTAGATACGATAGACCATAGGGCCGTGCCCAAGCCCCCAATCGTGATCGAACACCGCGCGCAGGTAGGCATAGCCCCCCGGCGACGCGAATTGCAGCGCGGCCTCGCGGTTGGCCTTGTTCGAGGTCTCCGAGCCGTTGATGCTGCCGAGATGCACCCACGCGCCTGCGTCAACCAGGAAAATTTTTGCGTGGATGCCCAATCCGGTGACGTTAGCCAGCCGGCATTGCAGGGTGGGGAGCTGCAATCCTTTTAAGTAGAGGCAGGTAGCGGTGTTGCCGTTACTGGCCTGGGGATCGTCGTAGTACGCATCGAGGAGCAGGCGCACGGAGACGCCGCGTTGCGCCGCTGCGATGAGCGCCGCGATGCGCGGATTGCGGCCCATCTCGCCCGCATCGCTTGACCACACGAGCGGTTCATTCATTTGCATCACGTCAATGGAGCCGGTGAGCGTCCCGTTGAGCAGGCCGATCAGCGTATCCTGACCGCGCAGGGTGTGCTCTGGCGCGTGCAGCAGCGTGAGATGCGAGGCGGTTGTCACGAGCGTCGGGCTGAACGCGACCGTGTACGTCGTCCAATCTACCGGCGGTATGGGGATGAAGCCGACCGGCGGCGCGTAAGTCGCCGAGTAGGGGAAGACATCGGTGTGGCGCGCCGGGTCGCAATCAACCCTGAAAATCTCGTTCAGGCGGGCGATAACGGCTGTGCTGTCGGTGCGCAGCACAAACCCACGGTGCCCCATCGTGCCATTCGTCAGAAGGTCGGACGGCATAGAGTTTTCACCGAAGTTGTCGGTGCTGAGGAGCGCCGTGCGGTTGTCAATGACGATGAACTTCGCGTGTTGGAAGCGATAGCGGCCCGTGCTGCTGCCCATCAAATAGACGGTGCTGGTCGGCGGCTGGTGGAGCTGCTGCATGGCCCAGCGTGCGCCGTTGCTGAGGCCGCCGGCCGGCGCGCTTTCCAGCAGAATTGTCACGAGGACGCCGGCCCGGATGCGCGCATCAATGGCTTCGTAGAGCGGGACGCTGCTTAGCGTGTAGCCTTCGATGATCAGGCTGTGCTGCGCCGCGCTCACCGCCTCCAGCACGAAATTCAGCATCCCGTCCGGCGCGACGGCGAGCGTCACGTTGCTTGTTGCGGCGACCTCGACCGGGAAAAAGAGCGTTTCCAGGTCCCAGCCTGGATAGCGCAGCTTGCGCCCATCGTAGGGATCGTTGGGGTCTTGCGCCCAATCGCTCGCCCTATCGGTGTCGGGGACCGGCAAACCGGTGGACTCATCGAGTTTGCGATAGAGCACCTGGCCTCTGTTTTCGTACCCGGCGTAGGGGTGGGGGACGGCGTTTCCCTGCCAGCCACCCTCGGCGACGCCTTTCCCGTAAACCAACGCATCCAGCAACACGCCGCCGGCGTCAAGCAGGTAGACGGCTTCGCCATCATCGGTGAAGCCGGGCCAGCTTCCTGTGAGTAGCGAGACGGCGCGGGTGATGCTTGCGCTGGCCCAATCTGCATCGAAGCCCCATAGCGGGTAGAACCCGTCGGCCTTTTCCGCCAGCCACAGCGTCTGTCCACCCGCGATCTGCGCGCCATCCGGGAAGCACGCGCGGCTGGTGGAAACGGGCTTGTCGTCAATGCACCAGCCTTTGAGGTTCACTGGATATGCGCCCCGGTTGGCGATAGCGACCATTTCGCCGCTGATCCCGCCGTAGTTGCCCGGCTGCGCGGCATAGATTCTGACGTGCGGCTGTGCCTGCGCGCTCCACGCGCTGCTGACGATCTCGCCCGCGCGCGCGGTTGCCGTGGCGACGTTCGTGAGCGTTGACGTGAGCGCCTCGCCGAGCGTCAGGGTGAGCGTGATATATCCTTGTGCGCCGGGCGGCAGGTCGCCCACCTCCCACACCAACGTGGCGGCAGTGGGCTGCGTGAAAGTGTACGACGACGTTTGCGCGTCGAAATCCAATCCTGCCGGCAATGTATCGGTGAGGTAGATGCCCTGCGCGGCTACAGCGCCGCTGTTGCTGACGGTGAGGGTGTACGTCAGCGGCGCGTCGGAGATTGCCACGACCGGCCCGGTCTTCGCCAGGGCGATAACCGGCCCCGGCGCGTTGATTAGTGTGTCCCACTGCGCGACGTTTGTGGCGAACGCGGCTTCGGTCACGGCGCTGGTCGCGGTGATGTGATTGGTCGCCGTCCCCACGAAGCCTTCCGGCGCGTAGACAGCTACGGCGATGGCGTTGTTTGTGAGGGTGATGGGGGCATTGCCGAGCGCCCAAACCAGCGTGCGCGCATCAACGACGGTGGGGTAGGGGGGCGTGCTGGTGATGTAGGTTGCGCCATCCGGCAGCGTATCGGTCAAAATCGCGTTTGTCGCAGCGATATTACCGGTATTGTGATACCGCAGCGTGTAGGTCAGCGGCGCGCCTTGCGCGACCTGCGCCAGGCCGTTTTTAGCGACGACGAGATCGGCGGCCGGCGCGGAAACGCTATTGCGACACTTGGGCGTTCCGTTGATCGGCGCGCCGTTAGCCGCCAATCCATTGCGTGGATTGCCGGTGTTGGTGGCCCAATTGCCATTGACATCGGGGCCGGCGCTGTTGATGCGCTCCATGGTGGCGGCTGTCGTTCCCGCCGGCCAACTTCCGCCATCTCCATTGGCAGTATCCATAACGATCCATGATGCATCGGTCAGCGTGATAGTTTCTCCAGTGTTGAGCAGGCCACTCCCCCCGAAAGCGCCGATCCAATCCGCCGGAATATCGCTGATGGTGGTATCATCGGTACGCTCAATGAGGTAATAGCCATAGGGGGCGATTTGACCACGGAGTATCAAGTTCATCCCGTCGGCGGTCAGGACATGCCAGTTCTCAAGCGAAACGGGCGCGTTGGTATTGTTGTACAACTCAATCCACTCGTCGCCGCTAGCAGCAGCCGTCCCGCCCCACGCCACTTCGTTGATGATCACATCGCCAGCCGCTTGTGGTGTGACATTGGGTTGTGCAAGTGCGAAGCTGGCGACGCCGAGTAATCCGCTGCCAATGAGCGCCAGAACCAAACGCCGTAGTCTCATGACTTTTCCTCCTTAACGGTTGAAGGTTGAAAGTTGAAGGTTATGGGTTGAGAGTTAAAACTCCTTCACTTCTTCACTCCCTCACTCCCTCACTCCCTCACTCTCCCACTCTCCCACTCTCATTATAGCATCCGTTGCCGTTTGAACGAAGTCGGCTATAATGGGGGTAACTTAACCGGTTATTAAAGTGAGGTAGGTTCACATGGACGGTGTCAAAGTGCTTTTCCTGGCGGCTGAAGCCACTCCCTTTACGAAAGTGGGGGGGCTGGCGGATGTGGCGGGGGCGCTACCGAAGGCGCTGCACAGCTTGGGCGTTGACGTGCGTGTGATCATTCCCCGCTACGGAACGATGCGGAGCACGGGCTATGAGTTCCGCCGGACAGGGTCGCTGGCTGTGCCGATTGGGCCGGGGGAGGAGCACGCCTTGCTGTTGGAGACAGATGTCGCCGGCGTGCCTGTCTATTTGATCTGGAACGATCAGTATTTTTCAAACCGCGAGCGCGTCTACGGTTTCAATGATGACCCCCAAAGGTTCACCTTCTTTTCCAAAGGCGTGCTTGCCACGTTAAAAATGTTGGACTGGAACCCCGACGTCATCCACGCGAACGATTGGCACACGGCGGCAGTACCGGCCTGGCTCGGCGTCTACGGACGCGCGCAGGCGCGCTACCGGGACATCGCCACACTGTTCACCATTCACAATCTTGCGTATCAGGGGATCTGCGGGCGGCTGATTTTGACCTTCGCCCAAATGGATAAGCTGCCGCATCTGACCGGAGAAGTCCCCGGGCAGGTGAACTGGATGGCGCAGGGGATCGCGCACGCCGATCTTGTCAACACAGTCAGCCCGACATACGCGCGCGAGATTGTGGCCGGCGCGGCCGGAATGGGCTTGAGTGAGCTTCTGAAAGAGCGCCAGGATCGCCTTTTCGGCATCCTCAGCGGGATTGACGTTGATTTATGGAATCCCGCAACCGATGACGCGCTTACCCAGATCTACGACGTAGCGA
This sequence comes from Anaerolineae bacterium, assembly GCA_034433375.1. GTDB lineage: Bacteria > Chloroflexota > Anaerolineae > B4-G1 > SLSP01 > DSWT01. Next base: position 10,899 of record DAOUAQ010000009.1, read on the forward strand.
CATTGAAGATGCGCGCGGTGAATAAAAACGCTTTCCAACGCGAGACGCGCCTTTCGACCAACCAGGACACACCGTTGCTCGGCATGGTGACGCGCCTCGACGACACAAAGGGGTTAGACCTGGTCATCCCGGCGTTGGAGGAACTGTTGCAGGAGCGCGACGTCCAGTTTGCGCTGCTAGGGACAGGCGACGAAGTCTACGAGACGAAATTCCGCGATTTGCAGGCGCGTTTCCCCAACAACGTGCGCGTCTTTATCAAGTTTGACGAACGTATGGCGCGGCGCATCTACGGCAGCGCCGACATGCTCCTCGTTCCAAGCCGCGCCGAACCAAGCAGCATCGCTTTGATGTCGGCGATGCACTACGGCGTGGTTCCTGTGGTCCACGCCACGGGTGGCCTGGCGGATGTCGTGGTGGATGCTGATGCGCAAACGGAACGGGGAACCGGTTTTGCCTTCGCGGAGTATACTGCATCCGCGCTGGCCGATGGCATCCGGCGCGCGTTGCGCGCCTACGAGAACAAGGCGCGGTGGACGGGCCTGCAATGCCGCGCGATGGAGCGCGATTTTTCCTGGGACGCATCGGCCCGCGCTTACGTTGATCTCTATCGGCGCGCTCTGGCCTTGCACCGGACGTAGTGAGAGCGGAGAATATATTGTTTGGCGCAGCAAGGGCTGCGCTTTTTATATTGTAATAGTGTGTGAGGATCAATGAAATCTGCCAGGCCTCTTTTGTGTGTCCATGGACATTTTTATCAACCGCCGCGTGAGGATCCGTTTACAGGTAAATATCGGTACGAACCTTCGGCGGCGCCCTTTTCCAATTGGAATGCCAGAGTCACGGCGGAGTGTTACGCGCCCAACGCGGCTAGCGGCAACTTTGGTCGGATCAGCTTCAATCTTGGCGGAACGCTGGCGCGTTGGATGGCCGAGAATGTCCGCGACACCTATCAGCGGATTGTGGATGATGTGGCGCATCATGCCTACCAGCATGGCGTGAGCAACGGGATTGCCCAGTCGGTGCATCATACCATTTTGCCGTTAGCGCGCGGACGGGACAAACGTTGCCAGATCCGTTGGGGGATTGCCAGCTACGCGCAACGCTTCGGTATGCATCCTGAAGGCTTATGGCTCCCGGAGATGGCTGTGGATTATGAGACTTTGGAGGCCGTCGCAGAAACCGGTCTCGCGTTCATCATTCTTTCCGGCGAACAAGTGCGCGGCGACCTTTCTCACGGCGCGGGACCTTATCGCGTGCGCCTTCCGCATGGGCGCACGATCAACGTGTTTGTCCGTGAGCGGGGCGCTTCTGATTACCTTTCGTTCAACATGCCGGGGGTAGAGTCGGTTCGCCCGTGGGCCAATGCGATGATGGGCGGGCGTCCCAACGACTCGCTGACTTTGATCGCCACCGATGGCGAGACGTTTGGGCATCATCACAAGCACGGCGTGCGCGTTCTGGAAGCGTTGACGACGCCCGGCGACGAGGATGCTTATGAAGTGACGACGTTGGCGCGCTATATGCACCAGCATCCGCCGCGCGTGGACGTGGAAATCGTAGAGAATACGGCATGGAGCTGTATGCACCAATTGGGGCGTTGGGCCACCGGTTGTCATTGCACACCCGGCTGCGGGCAGTGGAAGGGCGCGCTGCGCCGCGCTTTGGATAACCTTTCGCACGACATTGACGAAATCTATGCCGAGGCGACGCGGCGGCGGAATCTTGCCCCGTGGAGCTTGCGGGACGAATACATTCGCATCGTGCTGCGCCAGGTGAGCGGGCCGGCCTTCTTGTCTGAATACTACCTGGGGCATCTCTCAACCGTGGCGCAGCAGCGGCTCCTGGATTTATTGGAGGCGCAAGTGCATCGCCAGCGCATGTTCGTCAGTTGCGGCTTCTTCTTTGAAGACCTGGAGCGCATTGAGCCGCGTTATGCGATTGCCAGCGCAGTGCAGGCCATGGCGCTTGTATCGCACGCAACCGGCGATGACCTGACGCGCGCATTCCGCCGCGATTTGAGCATTGCTGTCAGTCCTGGCACAGGGCGCACCGGCGCGCAAATTCTCGATGAGATTATGGCCGGGGCGAACTTCGCGGACAGTCCGCTTGGCAATGGTAGAGGGATAGCCGCCGCGCAACGTCAAGCGGCATTGGTCGCCGCCTGAGTCGGATATAGGTATTTCGCGTAGTCATAAACCATCAAGCGAGAGCTTCCTTGTGGTTGTTTTTGAGGGAAAAATGACTATGCGAAATCCATCATTTTAGCAAAATTCGGTGTATCCTGCTGATGTCATGAGCATAGAAACTAAACACATCGCAAAATCCAATCTGACCTCTCGTTTGTTTGTCGCGCTGCTGTTCTTTGTGATTTTTTTCGCAGCAGTTTGGGTTCGCTCCTACAACATTGACTGGGACGAAGGGACGCATCTGCATCCCGACGAACGTTATCTGACAATGGTGGTCAGCGCGCTAGAGCTGCCGGCCGATCCCGCTCTGTACTGGAACACCGCTGAATCGCCCCTGAATCCAACCAATAAGGGCTATGCCGGTTACGTTTATGGCACACTGCCGCTCTTATTGACGCGGGGCGTCGCGGGGTGGGTGGATCAGGCCTGCGCCCGTCCGCCTACCGCCGTCGGTGTTTTCCTGCGCTGGCTTCTGCTCAATACTTCGGGCACGTGCTATCCGGGTCACTATCTCGGGTATGGCGGCATCCATTTTATCGGACGCGCGCTTTCTGCGCTGATGGATCTGGCAACCCTTGTGGCGCTGGCGTTGTTGGCGCGAGCGCTGTACGGCAAAAAGACGGCATTGCTCGCTGCTGCATTGTACGCCTTTGCTGTTTTGCCGATCCAACACGCCCACTTTTTTGTCGTTGATAGCTTCGCCACAGTCTTCGTCGCCTGGACGTTGTGTTTTGCCGTGTGCGCCGTCCAATACCGGAAACCCTGGCTGTTCCCGCTCGCCGGGTTGACTACCGGACTGGCTGTTGCATCGAAGATCAGCGTGTGGCCGCTGGCGGGCGTCGTAGGTTTAGCGGCCGTACTGCACCGTGAACCCGCCGAGCACGAAGGCGAACCTTCGCGTTACCGCGTTGCTCTGATGCCGGCGCCGGTCATTGCCGTGATCGTCTCCGGCGTTTTGGCGGCATTGGCGTTTCGCTCAGCGCAGCCGTATGCGTTCACCGGCCCAGGCTTTTTCGACGTCCGCATCAATCCGTCGTGGATGAGCACGATGAAGGACGCGCAAGAATTAGCCAATGGTTTGCGCGATGTTCCCTTCGGCCACCAATGGGCTGATCGCACGCCCATCGTCTTTCCGGGACGCAATATGATTTATTGGGGGATGGGGCTGCCGCTTGGTATCGCTGCCTGGATCGGCTGGGGGGTGATGGGCTGGCGCATTGTGCGCCGGAAACGCTGGCAGCATTTGTTGATCTGGGCGTGGGGGACGCTGCTCTTCCTGTACCAGGGAACGCAGTGGGTCAAGTCAATGCGCTACCTGCTGCCCATCTATCCCGTTTTCGTTATCTATGCGGCCTGGGGTTTAATGCATGGGGCAACGCGGGGACTCGTCTGGCCGTCATTGGGGCAAACCTGGCGCAAAGTGGTGAAGGGCGTTCTTCAAGTGCTGCCGGGCGTTGTATTGGCGGGGACAATCGTGTGGGCAGCGGCTTTTTTGCACATCTACAGCCGCTCGCTGACCCGCGTGGAAGCCTCGCGCTGGATGTACAACAACATTCCCGCTGTGGCTACGCTCCATGCCGACAACGGCCTGAAGACGCAAGTGCCTGTGCAGCCTGATACGCTTTTGAGCAGTTATTTGCCGGTGAGTCTCACACCATTCACGCCGGAAACGTCCACAACGGTGACACGCTTGACGCTGAACAAGGTCAACGCCGTCGGCGCAGGGGGATGGCGGCGTGTTAACGTGGCGCTGCTGGCCGATCCCTACGGAACCGCCCGGCTTGCTGAAGCTACCGTCGAAGCGGAACTGCCGATGACCGGTCTGCAAACTATCGAGGCGGATCTGTCGTCGCCAGTGCTGCTGGAGGCCGGGAAAACGATATATCTGGAGATCACCTTGCTCGACGGGGAGATCATAAAGCTGCAAACCTCGGTCATCGCCAACGAGCATTGGGATGACGCCTTGCCGCAGCGGGTGGACGGCAAGGACGCTTTCGGCAATTGGTATCGCAGTTTGTCGTCCAATCCACCCAACGGGCAGATGGACAACTACAACAACGACACGCCTGAAAAACGCCAGGCGCTCTTCGACTGGCTGGACGAGGCCGATTACATCGCGCTATCCAGCAATCGTCTGTATGCTTCAATTCCCCGGCTGGCGATGCGTTACCCGTTCACCACGGCTTATTACGAGGCGTTGTTCAACGGCAGCCTGGGCTTTGAGCTGCTGGCGGAATTCGTCTCTTACCCGGCGTTGGGGCCGTGCCAGTTCCCCGATCAAGAGATTCCTTTCACGCTCATGACGCCGCGTTACACCAACGCGCGCCCGTGCCAGATGATGTTCCCGCCGGCAGAAGAAGCCTTCAGCGTCTACGACCATCCCACCGTGTTGATCTTCGCCAAAACGCCGGCTTATTCCCGCGCACGCGCCGCGGCCTTGCTGCCGACGTCTCTGTTGGACGATGTCCGCTGGATGACACCCCTTGAAGCCACGCGCAATAAGAACAAGAGCACACTCACGCTACTGATGACGCCGCGTATGCGCGCAGAACAGGAAGCCGGCGGAACCTGGTCGAAGCTCTTCAACCGCAACGCGCTACACAATCGCTCGCAAATCCTGTCGGTGATCGTGTGGTGGATGATGTTGGCGGCGCTGGGGATGCTGGCTTTCCCGTGGCTGTACTTCGCTTTCCCCGCCCTGCGCGACCGTGGCTATGGGCTGGCGCGCGTGGTTGGGTTGTTGGCGTGGTCTTATTCTGCCTGGTTGCTGTCGAGCCTGAAGCTGCTGCCGCATACCCGGCTGTTGTTGTGGGGTGTGTTCTGCTTCTGGGCGATCATCTCCGGGCTGTTCGTCTACCGGCGATGGGACGAGTTCCGCGCTTTCCTGCGGGAGCACTGGCGCGATGTGCTGTATGTGGAGATCATCTTCGCGGCGCTCTATCTCTTCTGGGTTTACGTGCGTTCACGCAATCCCGATCTGTGGCATCCCGTGGCCGGCGGCGAGAAGCCGATGGACTTCTCCTACCTCAACGCGATCATTAAGTCAACGTGGTTCCCGCCCTACGACCCCTGGTTCGCCGGCGGGACGATGAACTATTACTACTTTGGCTTTGTGATGATCGGGTCGCTCATCAAGGCGTTGGGCATTGTGCCGAGCGTGGCCTACAATCTGGCCGTCCCTGCGCTTTACGCGCTGACCGGGGTGGGGGCCTACGTTGTCGCCAGCAACCTGGCCGGCGGTGACGAAAAACGCGGGCTTCGCGCGGGGCTGTTGGGGATGTTCCTCGTGCTGGTGCTAGGCAATCTGGGTGAACTGCGCCTGCTGTTCATGGGACTGCAGGACATCGGCGACGTCCAATTCGACAGCCTCATCCCCGGCTATCCGGCTGTAGTGTCGGCGCTCGTTGGACTGTGGAAGGTCGTTATGCAGGGCAAATCCCTGTCCTTCCGCCCGGAGTGGTGGTACTGGAATGCGTCGCGCGTGATCCCATTCGCCGAGGGCGAAGTGGGTGCGATCAACGAGTTCCCGGCGTTCACATTCTTGTACGCGGATTTGCACGCGCACATGATGGCGCTGCCGTTGACGCAGGTCGCGCTGGCGATTGCGCTGCAATGGGGCATCGGCGCAGAACCGGCGTCGGGCAACCCGAAGAAATCATGGCTGGCGCACCTGCGACGCTGTATTCCGCACCCCCTGCCGACGTTTGTTCTCGCCGGACTCGTCGCCGGCGCGCTGAAGACCACCAATACCTGGGATTGGCCGACGTACCTGGGATTGATGAGTGTGGCGCTGCTGCTTACATTTCTTAAGCCAGGGACTCGTAGTGAGGACAGCGATGCAGCCATAGGTGTTGTGGAAGACGCGCCGAAACCGATCTTCCCATATTACAAAGTGCTCACACCCCTGTTGTTCGTTCTCCTGGGGGAAGTGCTCTTCCGCCCTTACATCACCAATTATGCATCGGCCTACACATCCTTTGGCCTGTGGAAAGGCTCGCGCACCCCGCTCGGCATTTATCTGATTATGCACGGGCACTTTCTCTTCCCCATCGTTGCGCTCGCTGTCGTGCGCGGGCTGGCGCTGTTCCGCCGTCTCCGCGCTGGCAAAGATGCCAGTGTGTGGCTGGCTTTGGGCATGGCGTTGCTCGGTATGGCGGTTTTAGCAGTCGTGCTGCTGGTGGTCGGCGTCGCCATTACCTGGATCGTGATCCCCCTGGGGACGCTGGCGGCGCTCCTGATTCTTGATCCGCAGTGTACGCCGCGCGCCCGTTTGTTGTGGATGTGGGTGGGCGCGGCGTTGGCCTTGAGTCTGTTGGTGGAAGTTCTCGTCCTGGAAGGCGACATCGGCAGGATGAACACTGTGTTCAAATTCTACCTTCAGGTGTGGATGCTACTCGGCTTGAGCGCCGCCGTCGCCGCCGAACGCATCATCCACTACGCCATCCGCAGTTATCGCGTCGAGCAGGAATCACTTCTGACAAAGATTCCTTATTTTGTCAGCGATGCGGTTTCGGGCATCCTCGCTGTCCTACTGGCTTCTACGGCCATGTATACTATCCTGGCGATTCCGGCAAAGGCCCGCGACCGCTGGGCGCCGCAAGCGCCGCACACGCTGGATGGGATGGCGTTTTTGCCCTACGCGACGCAGATCGAGCAAGGCGCCGACATCCCGCTTGCGGCAGACGATCGGGTGATCCGGTGGCTTCAGGAGAACGTCGAAGGCTCGCCCACCATCATCGAAGGCCAGGGAGAACGCGAGTACCTCTGGGGTGGGCGGATTACCGTTTACACAGGATTGCCGTCGGTGGCAGCGTGGCGCTGGCACTCGGTGCAGCAGCGCATGACGATGCCCGGCGGCACTGTCGAGGCACGCCAGGCGGACATCCGCTATTTCTACAACACCATGGATGCCGGACAGGCGCTCAAGATATTGACGCGCTACGACGTGCGCTACGTGATCCTCGGTCCCTACGAACGCGCCTACATGATGCCGGAAGGCTTATCCAAATTCCAGGAGATGGTTGAACGCGGCTGGCTCGAATCAGTGTACGAGGACGAACTGTCAACGATATACCACGTGACAGACCAATAAAAGTGAACGCAGCGTAGTGGCGACTTCAGTCGCTCTGAAGTCGCCACTACACATCGCGTCAAGCGAGGATTTGCTTGATACGAGCGATGATAATCTGTACTTCCCCCGGTCGCAGCGTCTGGGGATTGACGAAAATGCCATTTTTCCCCGCTTCGGCCAGCACAATACTCGGCGCGCCGCCCCGCAATTGACGCAGCACCTCATCACGCGTCACCCCAATCGCTGTTTCGTCCAGGATGATCTCCGCGCGGGGCATCGGTTGGCCGGCCTCGCTTGGAAAGCTGCGCCGCGCCGTCGTATGCGGGTGATCCGTAAAAGCGTTGATGACCGCCTGCACCTGATCTTCGTAGGACTGCATTAACGCGGCATGGTCCAGATCGAGGTACCAGCGCACCGCCGCCATCAGCCCGACCAACTCCTCTTTTCCCACTTTCATCGGGCGACCGATAAGAGCGCGCGGGCAGGCGTTGAGGGCGCAGGCTTCGATGAGGTCTTTGCGCCCCAGGATCAAACCGCTGCTCTGCGGGCCACACAGCCCCTTGCCGCCGCTGAACAGCGCCAGATCCGCGCCCATCTGCGTGAACCGCCAGAGATTCTCCACCGGCGGGATTTGCGCGGCGGCGTCAACGATCAGCGGGATACCGTGGCGTTTGGCGATAGCGATGCCTTGTTCCAGCGGGACGTGGCCGCCCATCTGGCTAACGTTGTAAAAGTAGAAAATGGCGGCGGTCTTCTCGTTGATAGCGCGCTCCATATCGTCTGTGGTCGCGCTGTGTTCGTCGCCGATTTCGACCAGCTTGCCCCCGGCCTGCCGGATCGCAAAATCGTAGCCCACGCGCCAGCATTTGTGGATGATGATTTCGTTCTTCATCCCGTCGGTGTAGGGCAAGCGGGCGCGCTTGTCGGGATCGAGGCCGGCGATACAGGCGGCGGTGCTCAGAACCATGCCCGCCGCCGCGCCGCACGAGACGTAAGCCGCCTCGTTGTGCGTCCAGGCGGCGATCCGCTCCCCGACCTTCTGCTGCAATTCGTCAATGTCCACAAACTGCTGCGCCGCCTCCGCCATTGCCGCGAGGACTTCTGGCGGCATCAGCGACCCGCCAAACCGCGTGAGGGTCGCTGCGCCGTTGATGACTTTGGTGACGCCAAGTTCGTCGTAGATGTCCATCGTGTGCTCCTGTTGGGAACGTTTCAACGTTGGAACTTTATGGCAGCTTCCAGTAAGCTGCCGGGGCGTGCTGCCATTCGGGCATACTCAGGCCGGTGGGGTCGTAGACGATTTTGCCGGCCCGCACCGTCATCGCGCACTCCAATTTCTGACGCCCCACAATCTTCGCGCGCCCACAGTCGGTAAAGCCAAACCTGCCCGCGTGATGCTCGAAGACGGCGACATCGGCTTCTGCGCCAACGCTCAACGTCCCTAGCTCAGGACGCCTAATCTCACGCGCCGGTGTGACCGTGGAACGGAAGATGACCTCCGGCAACGGCATCCCCATACTCAGGTACTTGGACATCGTTGTGAGCATACTGACGACCGGGCCGTTGATGTTGCCCATGTGCAGATCGGTGCTGATTGAATCGGGCGGGAAGCCATCCGCCAGCGCCGGAACAGCGTTGCGGAACCAGAAGCTCCCTGCGCCGTGACCCAGGTCGAAGATGACGCCGCGTTCCCGCGCCTGGAACATGTAGTCGTAGACTTTGCCCTCGGCATTGACGATGGGGAATTGCTGCGCGAAGACGTGCGTGTGGATGTCGCCGGGCCGCAGTTTCTTCAAGATCAGATCGGGATACGAACGCTCCGGCGGACGCGGCCAGAAATCCACCATCACTGGCTTGCCGCAGAGTTCACCCGCCTCGACGGCGCGCTCCACCGACGCCCACGGGAGATGGTCCGCATCCCACGGGTCTTTCGTCCAGTAATGCGCCGTCTTGATGCCGACGATCACCTCCGGGTACGCCTCGGCGAGGGCGGCAGCGATCTTGGGCTGCATAGCGCGCATCACCTGCTCGGAAGTTGCATCCACCATTCCCCCGTCGGCGATGTTGATGAAGGCGAGGATGCGCACCTGGGATTTGTCAATGTAACGTTCTTTGAAATGCGGGAAATCCTTCCAGCCAGTTGTCCCGGCGTCTACGGTGGTGGTGACGCCAGCCGCCAGGAGATGCGCGTCGGCGTTCATAGACCCAACATAAGTTACCGGGCCAGGCACAGAAGGGTAGACGTGCGTGTGAATGTCCAGGATGCCCGGGGTAACGATATGCCCGGCGACATCCACCACCGCTGCGGCATCAGAAACGGGAATATCCGCCGCCACACGCGCGATGACGGAGCCTTTGATGCCCACATCCGCCGGCGCATCCATGCCGTTGGCGGGATCAATGACGCGCCCGCCTTTCAGGAGCAGGTCAAGGGAAGGTAGATCGCTCATTGGGCATCCTGTTGCTTCTGGAGCGCGCGCTGGTAAAGCGCCGTGCCGTAGAACTCATACGATGCCGCTTTGTCCGGCACGTCAACCAGATGGACGGTGAACCGGGCCGGCACGCCGTTGTCCGGCAGGTAGTCGCGGAAGAAGTCGCGGTAGGCTTCCGCGTAGGCCGTGCGCAGCCGCTCCTGCTCCGCCGCATAGCCAAGCGGGTCAACAAACGGATTGGGTGATTTGGGCTGGCAACCGAAAGCGTGAACTTCAATGAAGTCTACGTCCCGCAAGGAATCGCAGATTCCGGCCTCTTGCAGCCACAGCTCCCAGCATTTGAAGACCAGAGGGATTTCCCGCTTGGGGTCCATCGTGACCAATTCCTCCAGATTCAAGACCCCTTTGGCCGAGTAGCCGCCGGTCAGACCTGCGAAGGAAATCTTCAGGTCTCCGTCCGGTAGCTCTTCCGTGACCAGGGCTGAGAGCACCGGATGCTCGCCGTGATAATAATAGGTCAGTTTGCCGCGTTTCTTAACATTGAATGACATCGTAGCCTCCTTTGGAAAATCTTGAAATGTGAAAATCCTTAAATCTTAAAATCCTCAATCATGGGGCGGGCGTCATCGTCGGAGTGGGGGTAGGGGTAGCCGGTGGGGTATCCCACCAGAGTTTGACGACCGCCAGCATCTCCTCATCATAGTGCTCCAATTCGATCTGCGCCAGTTCTGCATCGCCCCACACATCATACGTCGCCGTAAATTCACGGGCGCTGCCTTTTTCCCATTGGTCAATGAGCGTGCGACCGTTGATCCGCAAACGCGCTCCATCGTCAACGAGGACGTGGAACACATATTGTCCGTGTACCAGCTCGACCGTATTTTGCCAGCGCGCGGCAAAGTAATCGTAGTGCAGGCCGGTATCCGGCGGCGCAAATTGCTGCCAGTTGAAATCCACGTTTGCCGCCGTTCTCACCACCAGCGGGAGGCCGGACATCTGTGTGTTGGTGAAGAATGCGCCGACCCACGGCTCACCCTCGCGCGCGGGCACCACGTAGAAGCCCAGATAAGGTTCACCTAACGTGTGCGAATATTCGAGGTTCAGGTGATGAGGGGGATTTTTCCCCAGGTAGACCTGGCGGCAGACCAGACAACTGCGTTCGCCACATTCGCAGTGGTATACCAGTTGGTTGCGATCCAACCACAAGCGCACCACGTCATTGACGTAGACGCACAGGTGGTAATTCCCTACCTGCTGCGGCGCTTGAATTTCACGGGTGAAGCGCGCGGAGAAATAGTTGCCGTATCCAACGTATTGCCAGATGGGGTCCTGCATTTTATTCCATTCCAGGTGCAGATCATTGCCTGGGATGGACTGCGTCCAAACCGGTTCGCCGAAAATCTCCGCGCCCTGGTGATACGATGCCGTCCAGCAGCAACCGGCTCCGGCCTCCTCTCCAACGCCTGTTCCTACCGGCTGCCAATAGAATTGGATATGGGCGGTTCCCCAGTATTCTGTGTATTTCACTTCAAATTCAATGGGGACGAAGCCTTGCACGTAAATTGATTTTTGATTGACCGAGGGCGACTTGCCCATGTAGGTCAGAAATTTCTCCCCGTCTTTGTACACTTCTGCCTGGTCGTCGGCGCTGAGCACGAAGGTATAATACCCTTCCGGCAAAACCACGCGGCGTGTCCAGCGCGCCGAAAACCAGTTCTGCCCTACCGCGCCAGGCGCCGGTGAACTTTCCCCCCAATTGAAAGCGATGTCTTGGTCATCGCGGACGACGGCCGGCACGTTGGCCCACGTGACATTGTTGTAGTATTCCGCGCGCCAGTTTGGATAGTAAGGTTCCATCGGGATGGATGTAGGCAGCGGTATCGGCGTTATAGTCGGCATCACCGCTGGCACGAATACGACAGGCTGGGACTGCGGCAGCGGCGCGACTGTGGGGAAGGGCGTATTGGTGGGAGCGGCGTTGGTGGGGGCGGCGGCTGTTGATTCTATCACCGTCACGGGGCGCCACACGGCTGGTGTTGACTGCGATACATCCACCACCGATTGTGGAGCCGCCGACTGCGGGGGCGCCGACTGCGGTGCACTTACTGACGTACTTGATGCGTCAACTACGCTTGTGTCTACATTCACATTACGGGGCAGCGGGTATGGTGTGGGGGCAATCTGTATCCCGTTATACTCAACGACTACCTGAATGTGGGTCAAGTTTCGTGCTGAGGCTGGCAGTACAAAATTCACGGAGATAGCGCCCATGGCGTCGGCGGTATCGCTTTTCGAGTCCAGAACCTGGTTGCCGTTTTTGAGATACACCGTGACCGGCGTTTCCGGCTCGAAGCCGAAGGCGTTCACCGTCAATTCTTCTTGACCGTCGGTTGTTCCGCCGTAGAGAATTTCAACGGAGTCGGCAGTAGGGCCATCCTGTTGTGGTAACGCTTTTTCAGGTTGCGCGTTTCTTTCAACTCTTTCATCCTGGGAAGGTAAATGTGTAGCATTATTGTACAACGTCGTACTGCCGCACAAAACGACAAAGACAAGTCCCGATAAAAAACCGAGCATATACAAGCAACTCGCCGTCTTTTGTGTGTGTCGTGGTCGCATATGCACCTCGTTTGAACCGGTGAATCAATGTCGTTGTTCTTGGTTGTACGGCGCTGATACTGATAAACCGCCAGAGACTAAATTGAATGTAACACGGCGTAGAGCGTCAAGTTGCCGTGGTGTCCATCGGCGCGGAAAAGCGTTTCAATCTGCAAGTTGGCGTATGCGGCAAGTGCAGCCGTTTCTTCTTCGTCAACCAGGTGGACGTAACGGATACCATATCCCTCGCGCTGCCAATCGAGGAGATAGTCGCCTGACTCGACGGCATCTTCCGCCAGACCGAGCACATCCCATGATAAAAGCCGGCGGCGCAGACGTTCGACATCGAGGAACTGCCAGTTGGCGACGACCAACCTGCCTTGCGCCGCAAGCAACCCGGCAGCGCGCTTCACGACAGCCTGGCGCTGCGCCAGAGCGGGAACGTGTTGCAGGACAGCGCGCATGATAATCCAGTCGTAAATTCCATCCACCCGTGCAGGCCAGGCCGGGTCGAGCAAATCGCCAACCACAAACCGGATTGCCGGTTGCTCAATATCTGCTCTTGGGCGGAATTGCATCATCATTTCGGGCGCGAAATCCATACCGACATAACGGCAACCTGTCGGCAACATCGCCGCCACCCGGCCTTGACCGCATCCCAGATCGAGCACCTGCGCGCCGGGAGAAACATTGGCGCATATTCGCGTCAAACCTGGCTCGGTATCGCCTCTGGATGCGGCGAATGCGCCAGCAAAATCAGCGTAGAATTTGTGGGTCAGGCCATTCAACAAATTCACAACGTCCTTGTGCATAATGCAGAGTATAGTCAAATTGCTGCAAGTGACAATTCTTCAGTCGCCTGAGCGTGGTATAATAACCGATATGGTTAAAGGTGGGGTGCCAAAGACAATCAACTTGACCCAAAGTAGCGAGCGCGAGAATGTCCTGAACCTTTTGCAGGCCATCCGCGACATACCGGCCTCGGACAACGACATTATGCCGCTATTGCGCCGTTACCCAAGCGCCGACGGCACGTATGCCAAGTCACAACTGCTGGATGCCTATCAGCGTTTGGTGGAGGGTGGGGCGATTGCGCCCGATAAAGGCTTGGAACGTCGGCTGCGTGGCCGTCCCGTGCGGACTATCTCCGGCGTCGCGCCTGTAGCGGTCTTGACCGAGCCGTATCCATGTCCTGGGACATGCATTTTCTGCCCGGATCAGTGCGAAGCGCCGAAAAGCTACCTCGACGGTGAACCCGGCGTCCTGCGCGCGATCCAGAACGACTACGACCCCTATGCGCAGACTCACGTGCGCATACAGTCGTTAGAGGCCATCGGCCACGCTACAGACAAAGTGGAACTCTTGATCCTGGGCGGGACGTGGTCGGCCTATCCGGTGGAGTACCGGGAATGGTTTCTGCGTCGCTGCTTCGACGCGATGAACGAGACGGAATCCGTTACCCTGGACGAGGCGCTGGCGCGCAATGAGACGGCGACACATCGCAACGTGGGTCTGGTGGTAGAGACGCGCCCGGACTGGATCACGCCGGCGGAAGTGCTGGCGCTGCGGCGTCAGGGCGTGACGAAAGTACAGGTTGGCGCACAGAGCTTTGATGACACTATCCTGACACTCAACCGGCGTGGGCACACAGTCGCTGATGTCCGGCGCGCAGTGCGGTTGCTGCGGCTTGGTGGGTGCAAGATCGTGCTGCACTGGATGCCCAATCTCTACGGGGCAACGCCAGAATCAGACTTAGCTGATTTCGCGCGGCTGTGGGATGATCCAGGTTTGCGTCCTGATGAACTCAAAATATACCCGACGGCGCTCCTTGCGGGCACAGACCTGTACACGCTTTGGGAGCAAGGGCAATACGCGCCCTATCCCGAAGAACAGTTGGTCGAACTCATGGTGCGGTGTAAGACGCGCGTACAACCCTATTGCCGTATCAACCGCCTGATGCGCGACATCCCCGCGCACTATATCGTTGCCGGGACGACCAAGAGCAACCTGCGGCAGATCGTGCAAGCGCAGATGCGGCAGCACGCGCTCACCTGCCAATGTATTCGCTGTCGTGAGGTGCGAGGAAAGGAAATTGCCGCAGGCAGTGAGGTCACGATTGACGATCTTTCCCTGGATATACTCTCTTACAGCACCGGCGCCACCCAGGAGCACTTCCTGCAATATCTCACGCCGGTAGGGCAGTTAGCGGCCTTTCTACGGCTCTCGCTGCCAGTCTCTCCGCGCGACGAACTGCCGATCCCCGAAATCCGTGAGGCGGCTATGGTACGTGAATTACACGTCTACGGACCGGCGCAAGCTCTGGGGCAGCGTGGTTCGGCCGCGCAACATCGCGGCCTGGGCACTCGATTGCTCGATGCTGCCGCCGAGATCGCACGCAATGCTGGATTCCGCGACCTGGCTGTCATTGCCGCTGCGGGTACACGGCCCTATTATCGCGCGCGCGGCTTTACGGCGGGTGAGTTATATACGCTTCGTGCGTTGTGAAAAGATGGCGTATAATGATGAGTGTAACACTTATTTAGGAGTTTGGTGTGTTTGACGCGCTCATGTTCCTGGCCGGGGCTGTGTTGTTTCTGTTAGCCGTGCTGTTCTTCATCTATTTGTGGTGGGAACGTGGCGCGGCAGCCAAACGTCGCCTCGCGTTAACCGAAGAACAGCAAGTTATAAAAGAAAAAAGCGTCGAGCTAGAAATATGGCAGAAAGAATTGCAAGTGTGGCACAATACGCTTGAGCATGAGCAAAAGCATCTTGAAGAAGAGCGCGAAGAGTTTCGCGTGCTGGTGGCATCACAGCACCTCGTCAACGAACGTATATTGTCAGCGCCACTCGATGCTTTACCAGAGCAAAATGACACACTGCTCAAGGCCGATCATTGGGGCAAGAATCTAAAGCGCGGCGTGAAAGTGGGAGCGAGTCGTTCATAATCCATAGTAGAGTGAGCGGCTCAAAATTTCGTAAAAGCAAGGGTGGGGGGGCTTACAGGATAAATCCGGCCCCTCTCAGCTTTCGTGGTTGTCTTCACTTGCCTGACCATGTCGGACAAATGACCCCATTCGACAAAATCATCACTACGTCGCAACGCTTTGTTGTAATAAGCCATCGCAACACGTTTCGCCAAAGTTGCTGTGTGCTCTCTCAAGCCATCCCGGACGAGCCATTTTTGTTTCCTCGCAACTTCCGACTATATATATTATGTAAAATATGCGGTCTATAAGTCCGTCCTGTTTTCTCGATGCGGGTAGTATGAGAATTTGGCAGTGGTACAGCCACGGTCTGTGCCGGCAAAAGTTACTCAAGATATTCTGATTGGCGATGGAACGATACTACACTGCTCGCGGGATTGTTCTTATCCACTCAACGTAATAGAACTTATGTTCTAAATCTCAACAAGGCATGACCAGGCAACGAAAAGGGCCAGCAGCTTGTGCTGGCCCTTTCTATTCAATTGTTTACGACCCTATTGGGGCTGGTCGCTGTTATTTACCAACCACCGCGATCATTGCGGTCACGACGACCACGGTCGCCGCTGCCGCGAGAACGATCACCGCCACGGTCGCCGCCACGGCCACCAAAGCCGCCACGACCGCCGCCACCGCCATAGGGACGATCCCCCCCACCCCGCGGAGCGGGCGGACGAGCTTCGTTCACCTTGAGGGTGCGACCATCAACCGACTGACCATCCAGCGCGGCAATCGCCGCGTTCGCCGCAGTATCGCTCGCCATTTCGACGAAGGCAAAACCCCGGGGACGTCCGGTGTCACGGTCGGTGACCACACTGACGGAGACAACCTCACCGTGCGCAGCAAACAGCTCGCGGAGCGTGCTTTCCGTCGTATCGTAACTCATATTGCCGACATAAATTTTCTTAGCCATTTGTTCACTTACTCCTTCGCCACTACGACGTTGGTGGCTTGCAGACCTTTCGGCCCTTGTTCAACGGAGAACTCGACGCGCTGACCTTCATCCAATGTCTTGAAACCATCCGACTGAATAGCGGAGTAGTGAACGAAAACATCGTCGTGGCCTTCCCGCGAGATAAAGCCGTAGCCCTTGGCTCCATTGAACCACTTCACAGTTCCAAATTCCCGATTGCTCACAGTTTCTCTTCCTTTCAAATCAACAAACTAAATTTTTTCGTGCAAGATCCCCATTGTCTTCAAAAAATAGGCCGGGACTTGTAAAAAGTCCAGGCCTATATCTCAGAACTTGGAATCTTACGCGCTTACAGAGGAAATTATAGCAGGCTTGTGCAAATTGTCAACTACCCACATCTTATTGTCGCCCAACGAAGCTGCAAAACGGGTGCGCCCGGATAGATATGATACCCTTGAAACCTTTCGTGCTTGTGATAAAATCTACGTTTATAGAGCTACCTATTCTGTTTCGAGCACAGGAGAGACTAAAGATGATGCGTAAAGTGTTAATTATCGTGGGAATTGCGGTCGTTGCGCTGGCAATGACGGTCATTGCCTTTGGGGGAGGGTTTGCGGCTGGACGATTGACTGCAAACGCAAAAGTCCCCGCCGCACCGTCGCCGAGCGCGTGCCCGCAGATCACTACGCCAGAAGTCACTGCGCCAGAAGAAACTACCACCCCACCCTCTACCCATACACCTTCAACCCCCAGAACACCGGCGGTTCCGGCATCGGATGATTTTGACTATCAAATTTTACAGGACGTTTTGGGGCTGCTGGATGAACAATTTTATGGTGATATCCCCGACGGGAAAACGCTGGCGTATGGCGCAATCCGGGGCATGTTGCTGACATTGGATGATCCTTACACATCGTTCATTGATCCACAGGTGACAGCGATCCTCAACGAAGATGCGAGTGGAACCTTCGAGGGTATCGGCGCGATGGTGAATATGCGCGACGACGGCTATCTCGAAATCGCCAGCTTGATCCCAGGCCAGCCAGCGGAGGCCGCAGGCGTGCTGCCCGGCGATATTATCCTGGCCGTGGGCGATCAATCCATCGTAGGGTTGGGGCTTTATGAAGCAATCAGCTACATCCGGGGACCGGCGGGGACCGAGGCCGTGCTTAAAATTGCTCGCCCTGACATGGAAGAACCGATTATCATCACTGTGGTTCGCGCCAGGATCGAAGTCCCGGTCGTTGACTACAAACTGCTGGAAAATGATATTGCTTATGTGCGGTTGACTGAATTCGACGCCAACGCTGCCGATAGGGTGAATGACGCACTAAAGGAACTGCTTGCGAGTAAACCCAAGGGGCTTATCTTTGACCTGCGCGCCAATCCCGGCGGTTGGTTGGATCAGGCCATCAAAGTCTCTGACATCTTTCTGGGAAAGGGTCTTGTGGCGATTGAGCGAGACAGCAGCGGCGGCGAACAACGTTTCTACTCCTACAATGGCGACCGCGGCGAGGACATTCCGATGGTTGTCCTGATCAATGCAGGAAGCGCCAGCGCCTCCGAAATCGTCGCGGGTGCGCTCCAGGATCGTGAGCGGGCCGTGTTAATCGGAACGAAGACTTTAGGGAAAGGGTCGGTACAACGTCCCAACAATCTACAGGACGGATCACAGCTCCGCGTGACTATCGCGCGTTGGTTTACGCCCAAGGACAAGAGTATCCACGGGGATGGCCTTGAGCCGGATATCGAAGTTGAATATCCGCGCGACACCCCTGCTGGAGAGGATCCGCAACTGGACCGTGCGGTGGAGTATCTCAGCTCAGGAAATTGATGTGAACGATATTAAGGTCGTCGCCACCAACAGAAAGGCGCACCACGAATACTTCATTGAAGATCGCTATGAGGCTGGAATCGTGTTGACCGGTACGGAAATCAAATCTGTACGCGCTGGTAGCGTGAGCCTCGCCGAGGGCTACGTCCAGATTCGCAACGGCGAACTGTGGCTGTATGAAGTTCACATCGCGCATTATGAGCAAGCGGGAAAACTCACCCTTGACCCCAAACGGCCCCGCAAGCTACTCATGCATCACAAAGAGATTATGCGCCTTGAAAGCAGCACGCAGGAACGCGGTTACACGCTCGTCCCCCTGCGAATGTACCTTAAAGGCAAACTGGCGAAGGTGGAGATTGGGCTGGTGAAAGGCAAACGCCAATACGACAAACGTGAAGTCATTGCCAAACGCGATGCCGACCGCCGTATCCGCCGTGAATGGAAGGAGTTTGAGCACGGCTAACACCGGAAATAACACCGGAAAGTTTGGAGATTATAACGCGGCGACGCAATTTGACACCGGACATACCTGCGTTATAATACACACCGTTATTCAAAAACAAGGAGCATGTGGAGCGGATGTCGGAAGAATTGGCACAACCAACCTCGATAAATGATCTTCAACCCAAGATGTGTTTGCAGGGCGCAATCACGCGCACTGAACTCTACGGAGCCTTCGTTGACCTGGGGCTTGAACGAGAGGGGTTGATTCATATTTCCCGTCTATCTGAGCAGCGGGTCAAGAAAGTCAGTGACCAGGTCAAAGTTGGTGACAAAGTTAAGGTATGGGTACAGAGCGTTGATCCTGAAAAGGGCCGGATTGCCTTGACGATGGTCGAGCCGGCGGCTCTGGATTGGGATGAGTTAGCCGAGGGGCAAATTCGTACCGGTAAGATCGTGCGGGTTGAGCGTTACGGCGTCTTCGTGGACCTGGGGGGCGAGCGCCCTGGCCTTTTGCACGCCCGCGAGATGGGACAGTACGTTCGCAATCCTGCGGAATTCGTCAAACTCGGTGAGTCAGTGGAAGTGAAAATACTCAAACTTGATCGCCGGAAGCGGCTCATTGATCTGACCATGCAGCTTGATAGCGACGATGCGGACGCCAACGAAGAAGACGAAGAACCCACATTGTCCGCGATGGAGATCGCTTTCCAGCAGGCGCGGGCGATGTCTGACGAACGCAAATCTCGCAACCGCAAAAACCAGCAGCGACAAAAAGGCCGGCGCGACGATATGGACGACATCTATCGCCGCACGTTACAGCAGCGCGATTAGCGCGCGCTGCCGCTGTTATGCGCCATAAAAATGGGGCGGTTTCCCGCCCCATTTTTGTTGCTCCCCGTTTATTTACTTCACCGTAATGGTCTGAGTCAGGATTACGTTATCGGCGCGCGTGCCAGATTCAGCCTGGCGCACCGGAAGACGTTGGTCAGCGCCTAGTAGATATATGCCCACGGAAATTGAGTATTCACCTGCGGGTAAATCCGGTGGCAACACGAGCCGGTGCGAGTCCTTGATGTAGCGTTCCGTGGGCCACAGATTCGTTGGGAATCCGCCGGGGTTCAGGTGATCTGATTGAGACCAGATCTGTCCTTCTGGATAAACCAGATGAACAAAGGATTGGTACGTTTGTGTCATGACACGCTCTGCGTTCCAATAGACACTCACATCCAGTCTATCGCCTGGCGTCAGGCGCGTGCCAGACAAGTCGTATCCCAGAAGCGCGATCTCATCGCCAAAATCGGCTTTTTGCCGGTGCTGCGCGACCTGCGCTTCGCCTGGGGGCGAAGTGTAGTGCAGCCACCCGGCAGGATCAAGGACAAAACCTTTCAAGAGTACCCCACCTCCCAGACAGATAGCCATCCACAGCAGTGCGGTTTGATCCAGAGGAAAGGGCGGCGACGGCTCCGGTAGTACCCGTGGGAATCGCCATACCGCGAGAAGAAAGCCCGCCAATCCTATCCCGGCCACGAGCCAACCGAGTGTGCGCGGTGGAGTGTCCTCAAAGCGCAGCAGGACTTCGTGGTCGCCTGCCGGAATCCAAACAGTGACGAAACCTTCAGGGGCGGCGATTTTGATGGGAACTTCCTGCCCATCTACGTAGGCCTTCCAACCTGGAAAGTAAAAGAGATACAACCGCAGCAAAAATTTGTCGGCTGCATGAGTGACAAAAGTGTTGCAACAGGATGCATCAGCGCCGACAGTGACGGTAATGTCAGAGGAGAGCGTGTAGCGGTTGACGCGATCAATGGGCGGATTGCGGTATGAGTCCAGCAACGACTGTTGTGGGCCGGGGATCATGGTGACGGTCGTTGGGACAAAATCGTTCGTGGAGGTCGTCCCGCGCCAGCGCCCTTGCAGTTCGAGATCAAGCAAGGCGTTGGGGGTAACAGGGCCGAAGTCAACATTCCACGGTATCAGGTAGAGACCTGGTAACGCAAAGAGAAAGAGCAAGCCCAAAAGGCCGGACTGCAAAGCCATATAACGTTTGGCAGGCAACGCGATGTTCCCCAGCGACGCGACGAGTGGTACGAGAAGCGCCGCCAAAGGGCCGAGGAAGCGCCAGGGAAACTGGTAAAATTGCATCCCCGGCACCAATTCCCAGAGGAAACGGCTGCTCCCCGTGACCAACCACAAGCATAATAGACTACTCAGGGCGTAAAATGCAAGCCTTCGAAGCCGCTCTCGCTGCCACAACGCGACCGCCAACCCCATAACCGCGCAGAGCAGCAGTAGCGGCCCGACCGTCATCGGCGGCGTCAGCGCCGCTGCTCGCCAGTCGAAGGGACGTACAGGCGAGAACAATTCCTTAAGCAGCACAAAGTGATTGCGAAAATCGTAGTGCCCGTCGCCAGCGACATCGAGCTGGATATAGTGCCGCTCCATGAGGAAGGGCAACCAAAAAAAGGCTGTCATTGCGACGGTCAGGATACCGGCGAGCAGTGCCCACCCAAAGCGCTTGCCACGTTTGTTGACGATCCAATGCCACGCGGATAACGCCATCAAGAGCAGCATCGTCGTTAAGCCGGTAAGGTTATGGCTCAGCAGAACAGCGATTGCAGAGAGGACGGCGAGCGCAAATATGCCTTTTCCGCCGTCAGCCCACAGGCGTTCCCAGCTCCACAGCACACAGGGGACCATCGCCAGGGCAAGAACCTCAGCCAGGTCGCCTCGCACATGAGGATTGATGAGCATAATGTAAGGCGAAAAGGCAAAAGCTGCTGCCCCGAGTAGCCCCCCACCCTTATGACCAAACTCGCGCCCCAAAAGGTAGGCGCCCACCGCGCCTATAAGCGCAGAGCCTATGAAAATCGCCTTCGCCCCGGCAACTGCGCGGTCGGGATGAAACAATGTCAGCCAATTACCAAGATGATAGGTCAGGGGCGCATAGTAGTTGAAGATTGGATACCCATAGCCATGATAGAAGTTCGCAGCCCAACGTGGATAGAGGTTGCCTGCTCTCAGGCCGTATCCCACTTCTGCAATGCGGAATATGTGGAGTTCAGCGTCGGTGGCGGTCGGCAAGCTCGCGTTGGCGAAAAATGGCCAGGCTGCTACCACCCCGATCAGCAAGGCCAGAAGGATGCCGCGATCCATCCTCCGCCAGAACAAGACCCAATTTCGCATAGTCATTTTTTCCCTCAAAGCAAACGCAAAATCTGTCATACATCCTCTTTGCTTATGACTACGCGAAATCTCAGCCCGCGACATTAAACCGAAAACCGTGGCCGCGAACCGTTGTGATGCAGTTACGGTCGGGGTCGAGTTCTGCCAGACGCTCACGTAGCCGGTACACAAGCGCATCAACGGCCTGATCCGTGACACCACCCACCGCATCCGGCCAGACACAGTGGATGACATCCTCGCGCGTGACAACTGCGCCCTCAGATTTCGCCAACATTTCCAAAAGCGAGAACTGAGCAGGCGAGAGCGGCGGATCCAACTCCTTCCGACCCAACCGCACACGCCGCGCCGACACATCTACCACCAACTGCCCAGGAAGGAAAAGCTCTCCCAATGGCAGGGTTGCTTCACCGGCCACAAACCCCATTTGCAGCGTCGTCGCCAGAGATATTTCATCACCGTCTTGAAGGCGGTACGGTTGCCCACGGACCTGCTCTCCGTTGACAAACGTGCCATTCTTACTACCTAAATCGCGCAGCAAATACCCATCTATGTCACGCTCAATCCGAACGTGATATCGAGAAATTTGCCGCTCGGACAGCACAATATCACAATCCGCAGCGCGCCCGAGCGTAACAGATTCGTGAGATAGAGGCCACCGCGTACCAGCCAACGCCCCTTTATAGATAACTAAAAGTGGGTGATTCTGACTTTGTTCGTTCATACACCTTTCTCCAAAAAACAGGCGGCGATTCGCAACTTGACAATCAGCCTACCAGGGATTATTATCACCACAAATGGTGAAATTATTAGAACCGCAAACAATGCTGAAAGATCGCTACCGCATTGCCGGACCTATCGGACAAGGTGGTATGGGGGCGGTTTATCGCGCCGAAGACACCTTGCTTCCAGGGCGCATTTGCGCGGTCAAAGAGATCGCCCCCGATCCCGACATTGAGCCGGATATGCTGACACAGCTTCAGGATCAATTCCGGCAGGAAGCCTCCGTGCTTGCGCGCCTTGACCACCCCAATCTCCCCAAAGTATCCGACTACTTTACCCACCAGGGGCGCGAATATCTGGTGATGGATTTCGTGCCGGGCCACGACCTGCGCGAAATTATTGACGAGGCCCAAAAAGAGAACTGCTTCCTCGAAGAGAGCAAGGTTCTCGATTGGGCAGACCAGTTGTGTAGCGCGCTTTCGTATTTACACAAGCAAACTCCGCCCATTCTACACCGAGACATCAAACCGTCCAACATCAAGTTGACGCCCACTGGACTGATCAAGTTGGTTGATTTCGGGCTTGTCAAGCTGCTCACGAATGACGAGGCGCGGACTGTAACAGTGGTGCAGGGACAGGGCACCGCGGCGTATACGCCGCTCGAACAATACGGCGGAGATGACATCCACACCGACATCCGCAGCGATGTCTATTCCCTCGGCGCAACACTCTACCACCTGCTCACAGGGCGCTCACCGATGACTGCACGTGAGCGGTTCTTGCGGCCTGAAGCCTTAGTCCTCCCCCGCACGATCAATCCAGCGATCTCTTCTGGCACTGAGTATGCCATCCTGTCAGCGTTGGCACTGCATCCCGACAAGCGCCCCGCTGATGTCGCTACACTGCAAACGATGCTGCGTGAATCGAATGGCCCAACCATAGCGCCGCTGTTACTCTCCACCCAGGAGTGGCGCGGGGCGTTGCGCACGAATTTCCCTTTGCTGGTCACGGCAAGCTTGCTATTGATCCTCGCGCTCATCTTGACGCCCTGAGCGTTATTCCAGATCGTCCCGCACACGCCGCCGGCTGCGCACGATGAGTGCGATCATCACCGGCACGAGCGCAAGGCCACCAACCAGCACAGTCGTCGCTGCGGCTACGTATTCATGCCCTACAATGCTGTACAGCCAGCCCGATAGCCAGAAGCGCCCGATAGTGATGACCAGCACGTAACCGGCCAGCCCACCAACAAGTCCGATTAACGCGGCGCGCACAGCGAGCATAACCCCGAGTTTCCGCTGTCTGGCCCAAAAGAAACCCATCACACAAATAAAAAATGCGCCGCCTAATCCCCAACGCAGTAAGGCAGTCCCTTGCAAGGCCGGCAAAAACAGCGGGTCAGGGAGTTGTCGGGGCGGTAACGGCGGTTCTGGTGTCGGCGTCGGTGTGGGCGTGGGGGTCGGTGTTGGTGTGGGCGTGGGGGTTGGCGTCGGCGTCGGCGCTATTGACGTGATCTCAATCGGGCCTTCAGCGCGTATCGTCAATTGTAAGCGCACCGAGGATAACGCCGGTTCTGATTGTACGGTGATGTCTAGTTGCCCCTCACGATCCAGTGTGATTGAAGTTGTCGCCACGCCAGCGCGCGCTTCAGCCACGACGACGCGCTCAATATCCTCCTGGGGATACGAGAGCACAAACTGCACCGGCGTCCCATCAGGCACCGGGCGTCCGTTAGAATCCACGATCACGCCGGTACGCAGGTTAATCACGCCGCCCTTGAGGATCTCCGAGCGTCCCGTTTCGGTGAGGACTTCTCCGGTCGCTCCAACCACGTCCAAAGAGATCAATTGGTTGGAAGTTGGCATTGTCTGCCGCGCGACGGAGTAGTTAAGCGCCGAAATATCCACCGGTGAAGCGCCAGAGGCCACCAGATCGCCGAAAAAAGCGCGCGCACTCGCGTCTACAAAAGCCGATCCTGGCGAATATAGCCCGTAGAAAAAATCCAGCTTGCTGATTTCTGTGCTGTCCAATTCATAAGGCGGACCAAAGGCAAACACAACGACGTTGCCCGTCACTACGTTGGCATGTTTGGACAGGAAAGTTTTTAGCGCGTAACTGCTTGGGTCTTTGGCTTGCAGGCCTGTCGTCGCAAAAACGATCCAACGCGCATCCTTGAGCGCGTTGATAATAATCGTAGACAACGTAGCCGGGCCTTCAGGTAAAGTCACCGTCTGATCGGCGGCGAGCGCCTCATACAATTGCCGGAATGTGAAAAATTGCACGGCAGCGGAATGGATAGTGTTCGTCCCGTCAGGGCCATAAAGTCGCAACACAGCCTCTCGCAACGCCTCAACCGGCAACAATGGAAAAGGTTGATAATCAACGTAAGGTTGCGCGTAGCGCTCCTGCGTGAAAATCACCATCGAGTCCCCTTCACGGAACGACGGCGCGGCAGCATCGCCAGACAAGGGTGTGATGCGCGTCAAAGCGTTGATTGCCACTTCATCATCCACTGTGCGCTCGATGCCAAAAACATTGAGCGGCTCAGGCTCAACGCGCACTGTATCCCATGAGAAACTGCCTTGGTAAGCGCGCAGCTTCATGCTTAACAGACGATAAACAGCACTGTCCACGATTGTACGAAACGTTGCTTCGGCTTTGTAGCGCGCAGCGAGGAAGTTCAAGGTGTCTCGCACATTGGCAAAGTGCGCGTTCCAATCCTCGCTGTCCGCGGCGAAACGGTTGAGCATGAGCAAATCGTTGCCGGCAACCAACGCATCCTGCGCCACACGCCGCGCATTGAAGGAAAGTCCGCGCGGATCGTAGGAATAATGGATAGATTTCAAGCCCAGATCATCAGAGACCAACACCCCCCCACCCTGTCGCCAGGGCGCAAATTCCGCCAAATTCATCACCGATTGTAATGCCTGAGCATCCAGGCTGATAGGCCGCGTCGCCTGGCGGATGTTGCCTTGAAAACCACGGTAGCGAATATGGGTGACGAGAAAACCGTCCGCCACGCTGCTATCCCCGGTTACGCCACGCGCGACCGCAAAGAAAGGCGCTAACTCAATCTGTCGAAGCTGCTCCAGCGGTTTCTGCACTGTGGGAACTTCATCCTCAAGCGCACGATCAGCGCCGCCAAGCCCTGGCAGATGGCGCGGCACAACCAACAAACGTCCGGCGCTGCCACGATGCAGCCCCTGCACGTAGGCCCGCCCCAGCTCGCCTATCCAGAAGGGATCGCCGCCCAACGCGCTCACCCCTAAATCGGAGGCGTCGCCAGGCCGCGGCGTATACAACACATCCAGGTTGGGGCCGAGGTACAGGTTCACGCCAAGCGCGGCCAATTCTTCACCCAAGACACCGCCGGTCACATCCACCAGGGACGAATTCCATGTTGCGCCCAGCGCCATCGGCGAGGGCAGCGAGGTTGTGTCGGAGATGTACGTTGTGACAGGAATGCCGTCAAGGCTGGCGCTCACGGCGACAAAGAGCGGAATGTACGGCGGTGGGTTAATAACCTCCGACTCTCCCGGAAGCGCCAGTGGTTTGGCCTGTGAGACCTCCCAGGCAATTTGCTGGAGGCGATTGGTGATCGAAATGACTTCGGATGGCGCAATACGCGAGGTCCCGAAATTTCCGTTTTGGGGACGGAGGAGCACACCGCCGATTCCATACTGGCGCATCAACGCAACGATTTCGGCATTGTCAGTGATGTCAGTGCCGGGAAACGAAACAAGCGCCAACTGTCCGACCTTTGCTTCAGCGGACATTTGCGCCATCAATTCTAATACAGGGTCGGATGTTGTTTCTTGGGCCTGCACCGATGGGACGAACGATAGCAGCAGAAACAATATCAAGACCCCGTGAAATAACAAACGGGTGCGCATCTCTCTCTCCTCCAATTGCTATTGTAACGCAGACATACAGTAAGGCAAACACCGCGTTGCCCAGGCTTCCAGAGGATGTCGCGCAAGACTTGACTACCCCCCAAGCCCTGGTACACTTTCCATTTGCCAGGAGGCAGTTGATTATGAAAATTACACACCTTGCGCTTGTTGCATTACTCGTCACACTCACACTCAGCGCCTGCGGACAAAAACCGTTGCTGGAGAAAGTTTCGGTTGCCCCAGACATCATCACGCCAAACGCAGATGGACAGACAGACCTGACGAAAATCACCTTTCTGCTGAACAGGAACGCTGTCGTCAGCATCACACTATATGACGCAGCCGGACAGGCTTACATTTTCCGCGCAGCCAAGCCGCTTAGCCTGAACGAGGATCCGTATACCGTCTACTTTGGGGGGATCGTGGACAGTTTCGTGTTGCCGGGGGAAGAGGAGCACGGTTTCACGATCACCAAACGGATGCTGCCAGATGGCGTGTACACCTGGGAAATTCGGGCCGCGGCTGAAGGTGGAGCAGTGGCGACTGTAACGGGAACCCTCACCATTCAAGACGCCGACACCCTGCCGCCGGGGATTCGCGGGTTTAGCATCTCGCCGAAGACCTTTTCGCCGAATCAGGATGGCATTGACGACCGCGCGCGCATGAATTTGACGCTGGATAAGGACGTCGAGGAGCTGCGCGTCTACCTGCAAGGCCCGGATGGTGTCCTGCACGCCATCCCCGAAGATGAAAAAGTCACCAAACCCAATGCCAAAGGCTGGCACACCTACGACTACGACGGCGGCATTGATGCCGGCAGCGAGCCGCCGGCCGACGGCCACTACACCGTGTTCGCCGAGGCGCGGGATGCGATGGGGCAGCGCGTCATCGTCAGTGACACGCTCGCAATCGTGAACGCGGGATTGCCCAAAGCGTACATCGTCAACGCCACCGTCGAGTACAACGTGACGACGATGGTGCTGTCGGACACCCTCTGCTTTACGCTCACCGTCGAGAACGACAGTGCTACCTACATTCGCACGACCGGCCCGTGGCCCGGCACGACTTACCGCAGCGATCAAAACTTCAACACATTGGGGTGGTCAGAGGAATCGGGCGTCTTCCGCATCGCCATGGATTTCGACACGAGCCTGCGCAACTACCCGTTCCGCTGGGGCATCGGGCAGCCGGGCGTTGATCTTGTGCAGATTGGCGATTACTGGTACCTACCCCCCAATGCCCGTTCGCAAGTGTCGGCGTGCGTGCAAGTTGTCGAAATGCCGGTGCGCAACCCGCTTTACTATTGGATGGGCTTGATCCACGAAGACGTCGCCATTTCCGCCGTCAACAACCGCGTTGATCCGAATTTCGTGACGATCTGGGAACCGTAGAACACGCCATGCCGTCCGCCGCACTCCCCACCCCGGACTTAGCCGTTATCATCGTTTCCTGGAACGTTGAAACTCTGCTGCGCGACTGTCTTTTATCACTACGCGAAGAGCTAGGGCGGGCAGGCGTCGGCGCGGATGTGTGGGTGGTGGATAACGCCTCGACGGATGGCTCGGCAGAGATGGTGCGCGAGCGCCACCCGTGGGTGCATCTGGAGGTCAGCCGCGACAATCTGGGCTTCGTGCGCGGCAATAACCTGATTCTCGAACGTTTACAGCAGCAAGGACTGCCGGACTTCGTCTGGTTGCTCAATCCCGACACGACGCTTCGTCCCGGCGCGTTGCCCGCACTGTTGCGATTTTTCGACGAACATCCGCGCGCCGGCATCATCGGCCCACAGTTACTCAACCCGGACGGTTCAGCGCAAACTAGCGCCTTCCGCTTCCCAGACCTGCTGCAACCGCTTTTCGATCTAGGATGGCTCCCGCAGCGTTTTTACTACTCGCGCTGCAACGGACGTTATCCTGAAAGCGTCGCCAACGAACGCCCATTCCGCATTGATCACCCGCTCGGCGCAGCGATGATGGCGCGCGGGACGGCAATCCGGCAAGTCGGCGTTTTGGACCCACAGTTCTTTATGTATTGCGAAGAAATAGATTGGGCCTGGCGGATGCGCCAGGCCGGGTGGGAAGCCTGGCTGGTTCCGGCGGCGCGGGTCATCCATTACGGCGGCGCCAGCACCAGCCAGGCGCGCCCGGCAACGACAGCTTATCTCTGGGAAAGTCGCGCCCGGCTATACCGCAAACACCGCGATCCCCTCACCCGCGCGCTGGTCAGCGTCGTCGTGCGTTACACGTTCTCGCGCAAAGCCGCCAGCGCCCCCACCAACGAATGGCGCGCCGCCTACAGCAAAATCGTCGCCGCATGGCAAGGTTAGGCGAATGGCAAATGGCAAATAACTACCCGACTAACGACTAGCGACTGGAGATCATGCTCAAAGCTGTTATTTTAACGCTCAACGAAGAACGCCACATCGTCGCCTGCATCGAAAGCCTGCGCTGGACGGATGGCATCGTCGTTGTGGATAGCTTCAGCAGCGATAAAACCGTCGAATTAGCGCAGCAGGCCGGGGCGGAAATTATCCAGCACCGCTTCGAGAACTACTCGCAGCAACGGAATGTCGCGTTGGAGACCGTGAAAGCGGATTGGGTTTTCTTTGTGGATGCGGACGAACGCGCTACACCCGCGCTCGGCGTAGAAATCCGCGGGGCCGTCGCGCAGCAGGACAAGGTCGGATGGTGGGCGCCGCGCCACAACTACATCTTCGGTCACCGGATGCGCGGTACGGGCTGGTGGCCTGACCATCAACTGCGGTTACTGCGCCGTGAAAAGGCGTACTATGATCCCAACCGGGCCGTTCACGAAGAAGCCATTCTGGACGGTGAGGCTGGATACCTGACCCAGGTACTCATCCACTACAACTACGAGACGCTGGAACAATTCATCGCCAAACAGCGCAAATACACCGATTTTGACGCCGGCATCCTGCTGCAAAAGGGCGTGCGACCCAAGTTCTACACACCGTACACGCAAATTCCACGCCATTTCTGGTGGCGCTTTGTCACCCTGGGCGGCTGGCGAGATGGATTTCACGGCATCTTGCTCTCCGGGCTGATGAGCTATTACGAGATGCGCAAGTATCAGCGTGTGCGGAAGGCGCAGCGAGTTGGCGGATAGCCGTCAGCCTTCAGCTATCAGCTAGAGGAATACTGCAAAACATGGTTCATACCTCACGCATCGCGCAGCACGTATCACGGTTTACGCTTTACGTTTTGCGTTTTGCGTTCCACGTGCTGTGCCTGATCTTTCTCACCCTACCGCATCCAAGCATAGCTGCCGGTATCCCCGACCGGCGCTTTGGCGTGGTGGAAAGTTATGTCGCGCCGCAAGCTGCGAGCGCGCTCGGCGCGGGTTGGACGCGCGTAACCTTCGAGTGGAATCACATCCAGCCCAATAACGCCGGCGAATGGATCGAGTATCCGGTCGCTGATGCGGTGCTCGACGCCGAACGCGCCGCCGGACGCGAGGTCGTCGGGCTAATTGTCGCCACGCCGGGTTGGGCCGGTGATGGCGCAAAAGGCGTCGGCGTCCCGGCAGGATTGACCCTGCCCAACGACCATCCCGACAACACCTGGGCCGCCTTCATCCGCAAGCTGATGACGCGCCACGCGGGGCGCATCCGCCACTGGATCATCTGGAACGAGCCTGACATCTGGGGCACGGGCTTTCAATCGTGGGGCGGTTCGGATGCGGATTTCGTCCAGTTGATGAAGGTCACTTACGATGTCGCCCACCAGATTGACCCCACTATGGTCATCCACCTACCCGCCGTCACCCACTGGTGGGACGCCAACTACGGGCGCGAGCTATTCCTCCGCCGCTATCTGCAAATTCTCACCGCCGATCCGACCGCGCGCGAGCACAATTACTACTTCGACGCCATCACGCTACACATCTATTTCAACCCGGATACCGTGTACGATCTCAGCCGCCTGTACCTCAATCTGATGGGCGAATTCGGCATCTACAAGCCGCTGTGGATCGTCGAAACGAACGCCGCGCCCTCCGACGATCCGGCGTGGCCCGTGCCGAATCCGCAGTTCGCCATCACGCAGGAGGATCAGGCCGCGTACATCATCCAGGGGCTGGCGATGGGGCTGGCCGCCGGGGCGCAGCGCATCGCCGTTTACAAGCTGATGGATCTGGTGACCGACACGGCCAACCCGGAGCCGTTCGGCCTGGTGCGGCGTGATGGTAGCCGACGCCCGGCGTTCACCGCCTACCAGGTCGCCACGCGTTATCTCGCCGGTTTTAAGGGTGCGACGCTCGACCGGCGCGACGATGCCGCCGTCATCACCGTGGAACGCGACGGCGGCTGGACGACCGTGGTATGGGCGCGCGGCCCCGCCGACGTGGGCGTGCAGGTTCCGGCGCACGCGGGGACGGCGCAACTCGTGGATTGGCGCGGCAACCGGCGCAGCCTGACGGCGCGCGGCGGTGTGTATACCGTGACTGTTCCCGGCAGCCTGTGCCATCACGCCGGCAATCCGTGTCTCATCGGCGGCAGCCCGTACTTGATCGTCGAAGGTAGCGTCGCCGCCGGAGCGCCCGCACTCAGCCAGCCCACGCAAGGCCAGGCCGCCACGTCCACACCGCAACAAACCGCCACAAGCGATCTCGCGTGGGTCAACCCGACGCCGATGCCCGTCACCACGCTGACACTTGCGCCGCCAGCCACCGTCACATCCACGCCGACGCCCACACCCACTCTGACACCGACGCCAACGGAGACGCCGACACCCACCGCGACAGTCACCAAGCGCCCCACTGCCACCCCGACAGCTACCGCCACCTCCACGATCACGCCTTCCGCAACACCGAAACCCACCGCAACACCGAAACCCACCGCAACACCTGCGCCCACCGCGACGCCGCTTCCCACACCCACAGCGACGGCCGCGCCCCAACTCGCTCTCGGCGGCGTTGCGCTCGCAGGCGCGGCTGGCGTGATATGGCTC
>DAOUAQ010000010.1:0-8625 GCA_034433375.1 Anaerolineae bacterium
GCAGCCTATCTCCCTGTACGAGGTTTACGAAGGCGCGCCTGAGAGCCTGAAGCAGCGGCGTCAGCAGACCAAAGCCGACTTTGAGCGCGGCCTCAAGGCGTATATGACCGGGAAATTCACCGAGGCTATCGCGTGCTTCGGGTCGGTGCTGCAACTCGATCCCGACGACAAGACGGCCACACTGTACCTGGAACGCGCGACGGCGCTGCTCAATCAGCCCCTTCCCGATAACTGGGACGGCGTTGAAGTGATGACATCCAAATAACGTGAGGCTTCTCACGATCTACATCAGGAGAAAAATATGCGCCGCATAAAGAGATTTTTCACCGCAATCAAAGCACTGGGAGCCTTTGGGGTTATCCTCATCATCTGTGTCGTCATGATTATCGGGTCAACCCTGGCTTTCATGAATGTATGGGCAGATACTGTCTCCATCTACAACGAAACGATGAAACTGACTGTCCTCGAAGACACGATCAACTACTACGTCGTCAACCAGATGATCGAGGCAAACTACTACGTCTATACCGAAGGCGCCAGCGAGGAGTCGCTGTCGCTCTTCAACGAGGCACGCGATAAGGTCAATACCGCACTCGCCGAGTTGCAAGCAGGCGAAGACTACGTCCTCACAGACGAAGAACTGGCGTTCGTTGACACGATGAGCACCGCGCAGGGGGACTACGAACAAAATTTTGAGGAAATCAAAGCCACCCTTGCCACGCCGGAGTGGACATGGGATCAAATCCTGGAGCTGCAAGCAGCAGCCGACGAACAGACGAACATCCTGCGTAGCGCGCTGCGGGATTTGATTTTTAAGGTTGATACCATCCGGCAGGAAGCAGCGCAAACCCTCGCGGGGCATCTGCAAAATGCGACGCGCAACGGCGTCATCAGCCTGATGCTGCTGCCTTTCCTTGCTATCTGGGCTTTCGCCCGCGCCAGCCGGCTCACCCAACCGGTGCTCACGCTGACCCAGAGCGCCATCGCTATTGCCGGCAACCAATACCGGTCCGAGCTGCTGGAAGAGGTCCTCGACCGCCGCGACGGTCTGGGGCAGTTGGCGCGCGCCGTAGAACACCTGGCGAAAACATCTACCGCCCGTGAGGCCGCTTTCGAAGCAGAAATCGCCGCTCTACGCGAACAACTTCACGAGACCCGCCGCAGAAAGTTCAAGCCCACTTTCCCCGCGCCCGATACAGAGAACGTGTAAACGCCCAGCAAGGAGCAAACGATGAAAACATGGTTCAGAAAACTCAGCATTCAAAATAGACTTTTCACGGTTTTCGGCGTCATCATCCTCATCTGCGCGCTGGCGGTAGGATTTAACCTTTACAATACGATACAAATCGGCGCGCAGGACGAGGTGCTGGAGCGCCTGTTCCGCAGAGTGCGAGAATTTTATCAGGCACAGAGTATACTTCAACAGATGGATCTGGCCGAAAAAAGCTTTGTGGCGCAGGGATATGACAGTTACGTGGATGACTTCGAGAATTACGGCGCCCAGATGGAAGCCTTCATCCGCCAGGCGCTCATCAAAGCGGAAACACCCGCCGAGAAAAACACCCTCGTCGCGTTGCAGGAAACACTGCAAACCCACACCGCCAACTTCCGTGCAATCATCCCGGCTGTTTACGAGGCAGATTGGGATGCCGTCAGCCAGCAACAAGAGGCGCTGTTCGAGGAAATTTACAATCTTAACGAAAAAATTGACGCCATCCTGGAAGACAGTTATACCACTTTCGACGATACGGATACGATACAAACGATGGCGCAACTTGGCGCCATACTCGTTAGCGCCGTCGCCCTGCTCTTCTTCGTGATTTTGACGCTCGTGGCGGCGATTGTGCTCAACAATCAGGCCAACCGTCCCATTCAGCGACTCACGGAGGCTGTCAGCGCCATCGAAACCCGGCAGTTTGATCCGGCGGCGCTACAGAAACTCACCGTTCGCCAGGAGGAGATCGGGCAACTGACGCGCGCCTTCGTGGATATGGCCGCGGCGATCCAGGCGCGGGAGCAGGCCCTACAACAGCAGGCGGATGAGATCCGCGCCAAGATCAAGCAACGCGAAGAAAATCGCCAGGCGCTGTTAGCCGGCGCCGTCCCCGACAACGAGTAGCAGCGGTGGGATGGAAATTTTCACCGCAAAGTCGCAGAGCACGCAAAGTATCAAAACTTTAGACTTCGGACTTTGGACTTCGGACTACGCTCGGAGGAGGAATTTGCCATGCAATGTCCAGCATGTGGGACCGTGAATCCGACGCAGGCGCGTTTTTGTATGGGGTGCGGCCTGCAATTGGTCGTCGGCAGCGTGTGCAGTGTGTGCCACACGCTGCTCCCGCCGCAAGCGCGCTATTGTATGCACTGCGGCGCGTTTGTGAGCCAGCCTGGCGTCGTCGCCATAACGCAACCGCAGCCGTATCTCGCACCAGCGCCGCCGGTTCAAGCACCGCAGCCCTACCTCGCGCCCGCGCCGGCAGTTCAGCCGCAACCCGTCGTCGCGCCTGTGCCGCAACCGGCTGCCGCCCCACCCCAACCGGTGACGGCAATCCCGGTTGAAGCGCCCGCGCCGACGCCCGGCGATCAACTCCCCGCAGCGCGCCCACTCGACGAGCTGCTGCCGGCGCTACAACCGTATCTCCCCGAAGCCCTGTACGAGCCGCTGGAACGCCGCCCCAAACAACGTGACTTTGAAGCCGCGCGCGACCATCTGCGGGATTTGCTCAGGACGATCAAAACCTACCTGCCGCGCCCCGTGTGGATGCATCCGCAGCCGGCCGGGGAGCCGCGCGGCGGTATGGAACAAGGCGTATTCGTCTTCGGCGACGTCTCCGGCTTCACCCCGCTCTCCGAAGCTCTCAAGCGCGTTGACGGCGGAGCAGAACGCGTCGCCGAAATCGTCGGCAGTCTGTTCACCGAACTGGTGCGCGCGCTCTTCGACCACGGCGGCACGCTGCTCAAGTTCGGCGGGGACGCGCTGCTCGGCGTGTTCCCCGCCGCCGATGGCGCGGAGATGCGGGCCAGCGCGCTCAAGGCGTGTCAGACAGCCCTGGCTATGCTCGACGTGATGAAGCAGGAGAAGTACGCCGCCATCGAAGCCGCCGGAGAGAAGCGCGCGCTCTTGATCAAGTGCGGCATCTCCGCTGGGCCGTACTTCGCAGCCCACATCGGCGTGCCCCCCAACCCGCGCTACAACGACGCCAACGGCCTGATGGCCTACGTCACCACCGGCAACACCGTCAACCTGGCGGAAGAGGCCGAAGGACACGCCAATCCCGGCGAAGCCGCGATGACCAGAGCCACCTACGCGCTCCTCGGCGACCGGGTGACTGTCGCGCCCGTCACCAAAGAACCGGATGAAGAGTACGTCAGGCTCGTTGCCGCGCCGCCGCGCGCCGAGATCGAGCTGGCGCGCTATACGCTCCCGGAGCCGCCGGATGGCGACGTACAGCGGCAAATCGCCTATCTGGTGCATCGCCTGGACCTGCTCACCCCCTACCTCTCCGATGAACTCGTCACCCGCATCAAGGACAATCCCGGCAGCGCCCACATTGTCCCCGAATATCGCCCGGTCACGTCCATGTTCGTCAACTATAAGGGGATGAGCGCCTTGATTGACAAGTTGGGCAGCACGTCCCCAGACACGATCACCAAACATATCAACGACTACTTCAGGTATATGGTGGACATCGTGCGCAACTACGACGGCACGCTGGCCCGGATGGATCAATACGCCATCGGCGACCGGCTGGTCATCTTCTTCGGCGCGCCCGTGGCCCACGACGACGATCCGGTGCTGGCCGTTTACGCCGCACTGGATATGCAAAAGGCCGTGCGCAAGCATTTCGCCGCGCTGCGCACGTCGGCGGGCGTCTTCCGCTTCGAGCAGCGCATCGGCATCAACACCGGCTTCCTCTTTTCCGGCAACGCCGGCGCGCTCGATTTGCGCCAGGAATACACGCTGATGGGCGACGACATCAACATGGCGGCGCGGCTGATGTCTTACGCGAAATGGGGCAGCATCTACATCAGCAACAAGACCGAAGAGCAGGTGCGCGCCTACTTCAACCTGAGCGACCGCTTCGACCTGCGCGTCAAGGGCAAGCAGATTCTCATCCCCACCTACGAAGTCTTGGGGAAGCGTGAAGAGATCGGCGCGACGCGCGGGCTGGCCGGCGCAGCCACGCCGCTCATCGGCAGGGACGAGGCGTTCAAGAAGTTGCAAGACTGCGCGCGCGACCTGGCGCAGAATCGGCGCGGGCAAATCGTCGCCATCCTCGGCGATAGCGGCCTGGGCAAGTCGCGCCTCAAGCGCGATCTGAAAGCCTGGTTATTCGAGCAGGAGAACACAGAAAATCTCGTCTGGGTCGAAGGCCAAGCCATGTCATTCAGCGAGCAGATGAGCTACTGGCTGGCGGCGCAAATGTTGCGCGGCGCGTTACGCCTGTCGCCGGATGCCAGCGAAGAAGACATCCTCTACGCGCTGTGGGAACGCGGGGAAACATTCCTGAACAACGAGGCGATGGATGCCATCCCCTTCCTGGCGCACATGATGGGACTGGAACTCGGCGAAGAATGGGCGTGGGTGAAGGAGATGACGCCCAAAATCCGCCAAAAGCAGACGTTTTGGGCTGCCACGCAATTCTTCACCGGATTGGGACGCCAGCAGCCGCTGGTCATCGCGTTGGACGATCTGCACTGGGCCGACGAGGCTTCACTGGCGCTGTTGGAAAATCTGCTGGAAGTCACCGACCACGCGGCGATAATGTTCATCTTTGGCTTCCGGGTGATGCGCGACAAAGGCTGTTGGCGGCTGCGCGACGTCGCCGCGGGCAACTATCCCCACCGGTATACCGAGATGACACTCGCCCCGCTGTCCAAGGCCGAGGCGCAGCGCTTGCTGGTAGAATTACTGCCCGGCGCGCAGTTTGAGCCGTCTGTCGCCGAGAATATCCTCGACAAGGCTGCCGGGAATCCCTTCTACCTGGAGGAAGTGGTGCGTGGCCTGATTGACAGCGGCGCAGTGCTCCAGGATACAGAAACCGGTTTGTGGAAAGTTGATCCGGGCAAAGCCATCACCCTCCAGGTGCCAAGCAGTCTCCACGCTGCGATTGCGGCGCGCATTGACCGCCTCACCGAAGACAGCCGCCAGGCGCTGCAAAAAGCCGCCGTCATCGGACGGCAGTTCCAGTTGGCCGTGTTCCGCGAGTTGGCCAAGGCCGACGAAGCCATTGACACGTGGCTGGCGCAGTTGGAACGCGGCGGCCTGCTGCGTCCAGACCGCGCCCCTGAGGTGGATTACGTCTTCCCCGACACGCTGGTTTACGAGGTCGCCTACAACAGCATACTCGTCAAACACCGCCGGGAATTCCATCTCTCGACCGCGCGAACGCTGGAAACGCTTTACGCCGACAAAATCGAGCAACACTGCGATCTGCTCGCCGACCACTTCCATCGTAGCGACGACGATGAAAGCGCCATCAAGTATCTTGATATGGCTGCCAAACGCGCCAAGAACGAGTATGCCAACCTCACCGCCATCAAACGCTACAAAGAATTGTTGCAGCACAAGGAAAAACTCGGCGACCAGGCGGGGCAAGCGAACGCGCTCTATCAGATTGGCGTCATCGCCTACGAAATCGGCGACTACGAACAGGCGAAAGAGGCCCTGGAACGCGCTGTTCCCCTGTACGAAGCGGGCAACGATCTCGCCAACGTCGGCTGGAGCGTGATGTACGTCGGTATGGTCGCGCTCAAGCAGGCCAACTACGACGTTGCGCGCCAGCATCACACGCGCGCGCTCGAATTGGCCGAAGCGCGCGGCGACACCTTCCAGGCGGGGATCCATCTGACCAACCTGGCGCGCGTGCAGTGGCGGATGGGGGCTTACGCGCGCGCGTTGGATACGTTCGAGAAATCGCTGGCGCTGAAGCAGCAGAACAACGACCTCACCGGGCAAGGCTTCGCCCACTTCTATATGGCGCTCATCCACATTGATCAGGGGCGTGTAGAGCAAGCGGAAACGGCTTTGCAGATGTGTTACGCGCTGTGGGAACAAGTCGCCAACAACGCCCGCGTCATCAGCTACTACCACCAGGGAATGGGCTTGCTGGCGCTGCGCCGCGCGCAGTGGACAGAAGCCGAGGCAGCGTTGCGACAAGCCCTCGATCTCAGCGAAAAGCTGGTGCTCAAGGCTGAAATCATTGAGAACCTGTCGTACCTGGGACGCGCCTATCTGGGACAGGGCAAGCTGGACTCGGCGTTGGAGATGTCACAGCGGGCGGTACGGCTGTTAGCGGTGCAGAAAGATGTCGAAGAGGCGCAAAAGGTATCGCTGAACCATCACGACGTGCTCGCGGCGCTTGGGCTGCCCGAAGCCAGTACCTTCTTGCAGGCCGCCTACGATGAAATGCTGGCGCAAGCCAACCGCTTGAGCCGGGAAGAAGACCGCAAGGTTTTCCTGGAAAGTGTCAGCGTCAACCAGGAAATCAATGCGCGTATGGCGCAACACGCCGGATAGGAGAAGATTATGTTACCGAACAAACTCACGTCAGAGGAACTTGAACGGCTGCTTTCCGTTCAACTCGACGCGCCGGATGCAGCCGCACCGGTGGATGATCTGCACCTGCTGCGGCTGATGCCGAAAGCCGCCCGTGAGGCGCTCATGCAAGCCGTGACCGAGCAAACCTACCCGGCCGGTGACGTCATCTTCCACGAGGGCGCGCCCGGCGACGTCGCGTACCTTGTGTGGGCCGGACGCGCGCTGGTCATCAAAGGCAACCTGGAATCCCCCACCATTCTCGGCTATCGCGGGCCGGGCGATATTTTGGGAGAGATGGCGCTGCTCGAAAACCAACCGCGCTCTGCGTCCATTGTCGCCCTGACAGACCTGCGGTTGCTGCAAATCCACAAAGACGACTTCATCCGGCTGTTGAGCGACAACCCCTCCATCAGCGCCGAAATCATGGCGACGATGAGCGCCCGGCTGCGCGCCGCCGACACCATCCGCGATTCGACCACGCAAGTCAAACAGCAGTTGGCGCGGCAGGTCATCGAACTCAAGACCAGAGAAGTAGAGTTGCTCGAACTCCAGCAGATGCGGCAGGAAACCGTTGATCTGATTGTCCACGACCTGCGCAACCCGCTCAGTATCCTGATCAACGTGATCGAACTGCTCGAGGTGACGCTTCCCGTGGACGTGCGCGATGACAACCAGCAGCTCCTCGACGTGGGGCGCTCGGCCTACGTGCGCATGAAACGGTTGATTGACACACTGCTCGACACGTCGCGGTTGGAAGCGGGTGAGGCGCGGCTGAACATCAGAGTGACGGATATGACGCAACTTATCCAGACCACCGCCACAACGATGCTGCCTGCCTCTCTGGCGCGGAACATCAAACTGCGCACCTGCATCGAAGAGGCCCTGCCCACCGTGAAAATTGACGCCGAGCGGATTGAGCGCGTGCTGTGCAACTTGATTGACAACGCGATCAAATATACCACCCGGGGCGATATCACCGTTGCCGCCGCGCAGAACGATGGGTGCATCGCGGTGAGTGTCAACGACACCGGACCGGGAATTCCGCCGGCCGAACGCGAGCGCATCTTCGCGCGTTTCACGCAGGTAGAGGGAGAAGAAAGGCGCGGGCGTGGGTTTGGGCTAGGACTGCGGTTCTGTTACCTGGCTGTCCAGGCGCACGGCGGGGAAATCTGGGTCGAGACGGGGGATAACGGCGTCGGCAGCAAGTTCGTGTTTACGCTGCCGGTCAATGAAACCTGACAGGTTTCAGAAAACCGGTCAGGTTTGAGGGGCCAGTGCGGCAAGCAAGCGCTTGAGCAGCAGAATGTTTTCGTGTTTGCTGGTGTCGCGCAAATCTCGCGCGACAGCGGTGAAGTAGGTGTGCGTTGACAGAAAAT
Organism: Anaerolineae bacterium; assembly: GCA_034433375.1. Taxonomy (GTDB): domain Bacteria; phylum Chloroflexota; class Anaerolineae; order B4-G1; family SLSP01; genus DSWT01. The sequence continues at coordinate 7,918 of DAOUAQ010000010.1, forward strand.
GCAACTGGCGGCGATACCACGTTTCGAGCGTGAGGTGCGCGCCGCAAGCCTCCAGTTCAGCGTACAGGTTGTGGCTGGTAATCAGATAATCTTCACGTCCGAGCGAGTCCAGATCGGCGTCACAGAGTAGGGCTTCCAGGAAATTTTCCGGTTTCTGGGGCATACTCGTCGCCAGAATCATCTGCGCAATGACGGCGATCTGTTCAGGGGTGTAGCCAAATTTGGGCAATGTCTCTTGAGCGATGCGCGCCCCCACCGGTTCGTTGTTCGTATATTGCTCAATGTAACCGGTATCGTGCAACAGCGCGGCGGTGCGCAACAGGAGTGCAGCTTCCTCGTCCACCCCTGCCAACGCCGCCAAACGCTCCACAGCCGGTAAAACGTCGTCGCGGGTGTGCAGAACACTGTGATAATGCAGGTCGGGCGATAGCCCGCGTTCCAAACACGCTAACACATACGCCTGTGCGCCTTCCCAGTCTGGATGTCCCACAATAACACACGCTCCATCTTAGTGAAGAAAAAGCAGCGCCCTGTGACAGGGCGCTGCTTGTCACGATTGGACAAACCGATCCGCGACTAACCGTGCCGGATAACAGCCTGCGCCGCCGCCAGCCGCGCCACGGGGACGCGGAACGGAGAGCAGCTCACGTAGTCCAGGCCCACGCGATAGCAGAAGTCGATAGAGTCGGGATCGCCGCCATGTTCGCC
>DAOUAQ010000011.1:0-13036 GCA_034433375.1 Anaerolineae bacterium
TACCAAAAGCCGCCGGCGCATCCGATCATCACCGAATCCACGCCGCTGCGCAATCCTTACTGGACCTATTCACAGAACAAGATCACATGCGAGGAACGCCTGCAACGCGCCTACCGCGAGGAGAACTTCCCGATGGTCATCATGCGCCCGTCACTCACCTATTCCTCGGTGTTCCCGGTGGCGATTGGCGGGTGGGGATGCTACACGCTGGCCGACCGGCTGCTCAAAGGCCGCCCGATCATCATCCATGGAGACGGCAGCTCGTTGTGGACGGTGACGCACGCGGCGGACTTTGCTAAAGGCTTTGTCGGTCTGCTCGGCAACCCGCAAACGATTGGACACGCCTTCCACATCACGTCGGACGAAGTGCTGACGTGGAATCAGATTTACGCGACGATTGCCGACGCGCTCGGTGTGGAAGCGAACGTCGTTCACATCCCCTCGGACTTCATCTACAAGATCAATCCGCCGCTCGGCGCGGGCTTGCTCGGCGACAAGACGTGGAGCGTCCTCTTCGACAATAGCAAAATCAAGACGTTCGTCCCCACATTCCAGGCGACGATCCCCTTCCGCGAGGGCATCCGCCGCACGCTGGCCTGGTTCGATGCTGATCCAGCCCGCAAATGGGTGGATGAGACGGTGAACCGCGAAATGGACGAAATCATCGCGGCGTACCAAAGATTATCGTGAGTTGACTGTTGGGGCGGTCGTTTTTGGTGGAGGGACGAAATGGGAACATCCAAGATATTGAAACAAGCGGTGCAGAGTGAGGACTGGCTGGCGTTGATCATCGGGTTGGCGCTGGCGTTGTTGACCGGTCTCGGTCTTTTGATCAACATCCCATGGCCGGTATTCGGCTGGTTGAAATGAGGTGTAGACGATGACCACAGCAAAGTCAACGGTACAACATGCGGCATCTCGCTCGCCGGTCTGGCAGATTGTGGCCGGATTGGGGCTGGTCTTCGTGCTGGCGGTGTTGGTGGCGGAATTGGATACCGGCATCGCGGCGTGGTTCAAAGGGCTTGGGGTCAGCCGTAACCCGCTGGAATATCCACTCACGGCGGCGGTGGTGGGCTTGCTGGCGAATTGGATTTTGCGCCGCACGAAGACGCACGCCTTTGTCAAACCTGGCGTCCGCACCGAGCTGTTTCTCAAGATCGGATTGGTGTTGTTGGGCGCGCGCGTCAGCCTGGGAGAAATTATGAGCAAGGGCTTGGGTGGGCTGGCGCAGGCGGTCATTATGGTCTGTGCCGTATTCTTCTTCACCTGGTGGCTGGCGGGGAAGTTCAAACTTGCGGCGACGCTCAAGGCAGTGATGGCGACCGCCGTTTCGATCTGCGGCGTCTCGGCAGCGATTGCGGCAGCCGGCGCGGTGCTCGCCAAGAAAGAGGAAGTGACCTACGTGACGGCGCTGGTCATCATCACCGCGCTGCCGATGATGGTGCTGATGCCCTGGATCGCGCAGGCGATTGGACTGTCGCCCACGGTGGCCGGCGCGTGGTTTGGCGGCAACATCGACACGACGGCGGCGGTCGTCGGCGCGGGCACGATGTTCGGGCCGGAGGCGCAGGCGGTGGCGGCGGTCGTCAAAATGGCGCAGAACGTCTTTATCGGCATCGCGGCGTTTCTCCTGGCGTTGTATTTTGTGACGACAGTAGAACGCAAGGGCAACGAAAAACCGAGCGCGGCGGTGATCTGGCAGCGCTTCCCCAAGTTCGTGATCGGCTTTGTGCTGCTTTCGGTGCTGGCCTCGCTGGGTGTCTTCGACGCCGACGCGCTCAAGGCGCTGGACGGGCTATCCAAATGGGCGTTCACCTTCGCCTTCATCGCCATTGGCATCGATCTGGCGCTGGGCGATCTGCGCGGCCTGGGGTGGAAGCCATTCTTCGTCTACATGGCGGCGACGGTCTTCAATACGGTGTTGGCGTTGGGCGTCTCCACGGTCATCTTTGGCGCGCTGGGATTGTAGCTGTCAACCTTCAGCTTTTTGCTATCGATGCTGTGTAGCCCAATGCTTCGATGGCTGTTACAATCTGCGCTTCACTGACGGCGGTCTCGTCGAATTCGACTTCCAACCGCTGCTTGCGATAGCTCGCGGCGATGTGCTGGATGCCCGGCAGCTCATCTTCGAGACCCTCCAGGCGCATCACGCACGCGGGACAGTGCATATCGGGAACGTGATAGAGTTTTTTCATTCTATACCTCATAGGACTTACGCAAGCCGGCGGAATTTTACCGCAGAGGCCGCTGAGAACGCCGAGATACTACAAAATTTCAGCGATCTCTGCGCGCTCTGCGGTGAAAAAGACCCACAATTGCGTAAGTCCTGTCTCACTGGTCGAACACGATCTGCCCGGTGTACATTCCCATGGAACAACTGTAGCGCAGCACTTTGCCCGCCGGTTGCGGGGGAATTTCGACGGTGAATTCGCCGGTCGAGGGCAACAGCTCCTCCACGCGCAATTCCGGGATAACCAGCGCCAACGAGCATGAGCGGACGTTTTCGCTCACGAAGGTCAGGCGGGTGGGGACATCGGCGCGGGCTGACAGTTTCGCGGGACGATAGCCGTTGTTCAAAACGGCAATCTGTAACTCATTCGTCGCATTGCTTTCCGTGGCTGGCTGTGTGTCCGCGACCGACGCTATTGCCGTCGGTGTGGACGCCGCAGCCGGAGCGTTAGCTGCCTGCGTGATTCGCGCCAACGAGAACGGTGCGCCCGCTAGATTCAGGCCGGAGTCCACGGAAACCAGCCCTAAAATCAGCAGGACGACCGCCACGGCCCGCGCGAAATTCTTCTCCAACAGCGCGCCCATCCGGGTGGCCAGGTAGACCACGACGAAGAAGACGATGCTGCTGCCCAGGGTGAATGACGCCATCAAGCTGGCGGCCTGGAGCGCGTTCCCCGTTCCCATTGCCAGCGCCATCATCGCCTGGGTGACGCCGCAGGGGATCAGCACGGTGAGCGCGCCGAGGATCAACGGCGTAACCGCGTCCGCGTTGGCCTTAGCCTTGCGCCGCAGATAGCGCGTCACGGCGGCGGGCGGCTCGAAGATGAAGTAGCGGAAGATCGGATGCACGTTCAACATCCGCAGGCCGTTGCCCACCATGAAAACGCCGATAGCGATCAACAACAACGCGCGGGTGAGCGGCGTCAATTGCAGCATCGAACCGAGCGCGCCGAGCAGCAAGCCGAGCAGGGTGTACGCAACCAGTTTCGCCGCCAGAAACAGCAGAATCGGCAGCGCGCCCGGCGATGTCGGTTGCGCCGCCGTTTGCTTGTGCTTGTGCGAGGACGTTTTTGGCGCGGGAGCGACCTGAGGCGCTAGTGCCGTCGTCAACAAGCCGCCCTGCACCGCCAGACAGCTCAATCCGCCTGTGGTCAATCCCGTGATAAAAGCGATGAGTAGTTGATTCATCGGGATTCACCTCACCGTTTTCCGCCATCCCACACAACGAACGGCATGTTGATGACGACGCCCGGCTCTTCGAGGGTGACTTCGCTTGTCGCTGCCGCGTCCACTACTTCCGCCGCCGACTTGAGCACGCGCGCGGATGCGGGATTGGCCCACGTCACCAGCACCAGGCGGCGCAAGGGCGTGTAGCCGTCCATACCGGGTGGACTGTCGAAGACATCCGCCGCAAACCCAAGCGGTCCCATGCCCTCGATGCCGTTGGTGAACACATACACGTTCGCCAGCGCGCTGTCAGGCGTTTCGGCCAGAGACGGAACGTGCAGCACCGGCGAATCCATCATCTCTGTGAGCAATTGCGCTACGTCCGCGTCGGAGGTTTCGGTGTGTATGAAGTAAATCTCGCGCCCTTCGGCGTAGGCCATCCCGGCCGGCATAATGGCCGTTGTGCCCATTTTTTGCTTTGGCGCGCACGCCGTCAAGACGATCACGCCCACTAACACTGTGGCAATCCATATCTTTTTCATCGTTACACCTCTATTGATGGAGTATGAAGTATGGAGTATGGAGTATGAAGTATGGAGTATGGGGTACAAGTTTTCTGCTCTTAGGCCGTTCCAAGATTCAAAACCTTCCAAACTTGACGCAATTTACTCGGGAAGTGGGCGATTTAATTTCCTGGGGCAGCCTTACTCCCTACTCCCTACTCCTTACTCCCTACACATTCGCTTTCTTCAGCCGCAAGCTGTTGGTGACAACGAACACGCTGCTGAAAGCCATCGCGCCGGCGGCCAGCATCGGATTGAGCAGGCCGAAAGCCGCCGCCGGAATCAGAATGACGTTGTAGAAAAACGCCCAGAACAGATTTTGTTTGATCGTGCGCAGCGTCTTGCGCGAGAGCGCAACCGCCCGCACGACGCCACGCAAATCGCCGGACATCAACGTGACCGGCGCGGCGGCGATAGCCACATCCGTTCCTGTGCCAATCGCAATGCCGACGTCGGCCTGGGCGAGGGCGGGGGCGTCGTTGACGCCGTCGCCGACCATCGCCACGGCTGCCGGTTTGCCGTTGACGGTTTCCGCTTGCAGCTTCTTGATTTCGGTCGCTTTGCCTTCCGGCAGCACCTCCGCCAGCACTGCGTCGAGGACTGCGTTGAGGCCCACCTGTTTGGCTATGGCTTCCGCCGTCTTGCGGTTGTCGCCGGTGATCATCGCCACGTGCAGGCCCATCCGGTGCAGGCCGGCAATCGCTTCGCCCGAGCCGTCTTTGAGCGTGTCCGCCACGGCAATCACGCCGCGCACCGCGCCATCCACGGCGACGAGCATGGCTGTCTTCGCTTCCGCCTGCAACCGTTCCACCTCGGGTTGCAAGCCATTGAGCGGATAGCCGCGCGCCTCCATCATCCGCAGGTTGCCCACCGCCACCGCGCGCCCGTCCACCTCGGCGGAGACGCCGTGACCCGCCTCAGCCTGAAAGCCTTCCGGTTCGGACAGGTGTAATCCGCGCGTCGTCGCCTCCGCCCAAATCGCCTCGCCCAGCGGGTGCTCGCTGCCCTTTTCGACAGATGCCGCCAGGCGTAGTAACTCGTAATCGGTAATCGGTAACTGGTAATCGGGGATCGGGGATTCGCCGATTCGCTGATTTGCCGATTCGCTGATTCGCTGATTTGCCGATTCGCTGATTCGCCGATTCGCCGATTCGCTCATTCGCCGATTCACCGATTCACCATTCGTCATTCGTAATTCGTTATTCGTAATTATGTCCGTCACCGCCGGTTGCCCCTTCGTGATCGTGCCGGTTTTGTCCAAGACGACGGTAGTGATGCGACCGGCGCGTTCGAGGGCCTCGCCGTTCTTTAGCAGGACACCCAACTCTGCGCCTTTGCCTGTCCCGACCATTACGGCGGTTGGCGTCGCCAGGCCCATCGCGCACGGGCAGGCAATCACCAGCACGGCGACCATATTGATGAGCGCGCGGGTGAAGGCGTTGGTGTCTGCATTGATCGGCAAGGGCGGGCCAAGGAAGTACCAGCCCAAAAATGTCAGTACGGCGATGCCAATCACGATGGGTACGAACACCGCCGAAATCTGATCCGCTAACTGCTGGATCGGCGCTTTGCTGCCCTGCGCCTCTTCCACCAGACGGATGATCTGCGCCAGCGCGGTTTCCTTGCCCACCTTCGTCGCTTCGAACTTGAGCAGGCCCAGCTTGTTGAGCGTCGCGCCGATGACGGGATCGCCCGGCCCTTTCGTCACCGGCAGCGATTCACCGGTGAGCATCGATTCGTCCACCGATGAACGGCCTTCGACGACCACGCCATCCACGGGGATTTTTTCGCCGGGCCGCACCAGCACGACGTCACCCACGAGGACGGCTTCCACCGGGATGGCGATTTCGACACCGTCGCGCACGACTTGGGCGGTTTTCGCCCGCAGGCCCATCAGCTTTTTGATAGCCTCGGAGGCGCCGCCTTTCGCGCGCGCTTCCAACAGTTTGCCCAACCGCACCAGGGTGATGATGACGGCGGATATTTCCAGGTAGACGTGCCCGTCGAGCCAGCCGAAGACGATGGGGAGCGAGTAAACGTAGGCCGCCGTCGTGCCGAGCGCGATCAGCACTTCCATATTGGCCGCGCCGTTGCGCAGCGCCTTATATGCGCCCACGTAGTACTGCGCGCCGACGTAGAACTGCACCGGCGTCGCAAAGGCCAACATCAGCCAATGTACCCAATCGGCGTGCGCCCACATCCCGAACAGCCCGAAGTCGCGCGCCATCGAGAATGTGAATAGCGGTACGGTGAACAACAGTCCAATGATGAGCATTCGCTTCTGGTGGGCGATTTCGGCAGCGCGCGCTTTGGCTTCGGCGTCGTCGGCGTCGCCGCCCAATTCCAGCGTCTCGAAGCCGGCCTGCGCGACGGCTTTACGGATTTCGGCCTGGCTGACGATGGTCGGCACGTAGCGCACGCGTGCTTTCTCGGTCGCCAACGCGACCTGCGCTTCGAGCACCCCTTCGACCTGGAGCAGCGCTTTTTCGAGCCGCCGGGCGTCGTTGTCGTCGGATAACCGCTTGATGATCAGTTCGGCCTCTCCGGCAGCGACGCCATAGCCCGCGCGCTCCACCCGCCCGATGATGTCCGGCAGGAACACCAGCGTAGGATCGAACTCCACAGTGGCGCGCTCCGACGAGAGATTGACCACCGCGCCGGTCACGCCGTCAACTCGTTTCAGATTGCGTTCGACCGTCGCCACGCAGTTCGCGCACGTCATCCCGGTGATGGGCAAAGTAATGGTATTGGTCATAGAGCGTTCCTTTAAGTCACATAGTCGTGTCGTCTGGTAGTCTTTAGTTGTACTGCTGACTACTTGACTATGTGACTACCTGACTGTCTAACTACTCGACTACCGGATAGTTGATCTCGGCCAGCAGCGACTTGATCGCCTCTTCAGACGCCGGCGCTTCGAAGGAAATGGTCGCCTGCTTGGTTTGCGCATCCGCTTCGACGGACCACACACCCTGCAGATCGCCCACTTCCGTCTTGATTGTGCGCACGCAGTGATGGCACGAGATATTGGGGATCGTATACGTTACCGTTTGCATAGTAGCCTCCATTTGAAGTATGGAGTACGGAGTAGGAAGTATGGAGTAGGGGGAAAATACTGTTTTCTCGCCCCATACTCCGTACTCCATACTCCTTACTCCTGATTACACTTTCGTCGCCGCCGCAAATACGTCACTGATTTCTTTGAGCACACGTTCGCGTTCCTGCGGGTCGTCGCCGCGCACGGCGGTGATGACGCAGGAGTTGAGGTGCTCTTCCAGGATTTGGGCGCTCACTTTGTTCAGCGCTGCCTGAACCGCCTGAATCTGCTGGAGGATGTCGATGCAGTAGGCGTCCTCCTCCAGCATCCGTTGGATGCCGCGCAGGTGGCCCTCGGTGGTCTTGAGCCGCTTGAGCGCCTCCTCGTGATGCGCGCCGTGGCGCGCGTGTGCAGTATGATCGTGTTCGTGCATAGCTTGTCCTTTCACGGGTTTGTCTTCTCGTTTATCCCCTCCCCCCTGGGGGGGGATAATGTAAAGTATACAATGTTTTGCTTTATTGTCAAGAGTGGACGTTTTGCCAGTTCGCCGAATCATATTACACTGTAGCCTATGCGACTACTCGACTAACGACTATGCGACTTTCTCAGGAGCGCAATGAAGATCAAATCCTTCGAGTTCAGCCTGCGCGAACTGAGCGGCGCGATGGGGGACTTCGGGACGCTGTTCCCCCTCTCCGTCGGCTACATCGTCGTCTGTGGCATGGACCCCGCCGGCTTTCTGGTGATGATGGGTCTGGCGAACATCGTTACCGGGCTGGTTTATCGTCTGCCGCTGCCAATCGAGCCGATGAAGGTGATCGCGGTGATGGCGATTGCGCAGGCGTGGCCGCCCTCGATGGTCTATGCGGCGGGCTTCACGATGGGGCTGGTGTGGCTGCTCTTTTCGGCGTTTGGCGTGGTGGGTTGGATCGCTCGCAATACGCCGGAATGCATCGTGCGCGGCATCCAGTTCTCGCTGGCGGCGCTGCTGCTGATGCAGGCGTTGCGTATGGCAGCGACGGGCTGGCTGTGGGGCGCAGTGGCCCTGGCGTTGATCCTGTTGCTCTGCGATAGCCGTCGCGCGCCCGCCGGGTTGGTGGTGATGGCGCTCGGCGTGGGCGTCGCGCTCTTCCGCGGCGACTTGCGCGGCCTTGCGCCGCCCGGCGTGCGGTTGCCGCCGCTTACCGGCTTCACCCTCGCGGAGATGCGGGATACTTTCCTGGGCGCAGGCCTGGCGCAGATTCCCCTCACGGCGGCCAATGCTGTCATTGCTACGGCGGCGCTGGTCAAATGCTACTGGCCGGAACAGCCTGTGTCCGAACGCAAACTCGCGCTGAACCAGGGCATTATGAACGTCATCACCCCGTTCTTCGGCGGTTTCCCCCTGTGCCACGGCGCGGGCGGATTGGCTGGACAGTATTGCTTCGGCGCGCGGACGGGTGGGGCGAATATCCTGGAAGGCGGCATCGAAGTGGCGTTAGGGTTGTTCCTCTCGGCTTCGATTGCGCAGCTTTTCTCCGTGTTCCCGCAAGCCATTATCGGCGCGATGCTATTCTACGTGGGGTTGCAGTTGCTCAAGGGCGTCAAGACGCTGGCGGTGAATGACGAGTTGGTTTTCGTTGCGCTCACGGTGGTCGTTTCCGTGCTGAGCAGTATGGCGTTGGGGTTTTTGGTGGGGATGGCGGCGTATCACGGGGTACGGGTTTGCCGATCCCGAATCAGAGGAGCGAATAAACGAATTTAGGCTTGGCTGGATCTAACCTCTATAGACACGGGTGGCAATTTCGCAGCCCTCGATTGGTGCGAGGTAAGAGATGCGCAGGTTTCCCTGCTCATCTTCAGTAGTTGACGATCAAAGTTATTCGAGTCCTGCCTCGCGCAGCGCCCCGACGAGGCTCTCCTTGCTGGGGGCCAGGCCCACAAATTTGACCAGGTCGCCGATGACGAGTGCGGGCGCGTTGTTGATGGCGTATTCTTCCCAGGCCGGATCGCCGGGACCGGTGTGGTAGACGATCTCTACCTGATCGCCGTATTCGGCCTCGACCTGCTTGAGCAGCCGCTTCACCGCTACGCCGCCGGAGCACGGCGGAATGGAGACAAACGCCTCGATTCTTATTTTAGACATAGCCCACCTTCCCGCAGCGCGTTGTTGAGTGTCGCTTCGCTGGGGCACATCCCCTCGATGCGGATGCTGCCGTTGACGACCGCCGCCGGCACGCAGAACAGCCGGTACTCCTCGAACTTCTGCATCCCTTCAGCGCCTTTGTAGATGACCAGTTCCAATTCGCCCGCGTACTTGGGCGTGACCTTCTCGGCCAGTTCTACCAATGCCACGCAGCCAGGACACGGTGGATCACCGCTGAACACTTCCAGTTTGACCATAGAAAACCTCCTGTTAAGAATGAGCGAATCGGCGAATCGGCGAATGAGCGAATCGGCGAAAGTAATTCTCGCCCGTCTACCGTCTACCGTCTACCGTCTACCGTCTACCGTCTGCTGTCTACCGTCTACTGTAGATGCTTCTGGATGATCGGGACGAGCTGCGCCGCCGGGACGACTTTGCCGCGCCCGACCACTTCATCATCCACCACCACCAGGGGCGTAGAGATGATGCCATAGGCTTCCGCCTCGGGGCCTAGCGCATTCAAATGGACGACTTCCACCTGCCCCGGAAATTGCTCCGCAGCCTTCCGCGCCTGCTCCTCCGCACGTTTGCAGTTCGCGCAGGGTGGTGTTGTGCCAAAGACTTTGATTTGTAACATCGTAACCTCCTCATGCGTAACCTGTGATAATTAGCAACTCGCAATTCGTAACTCGTAATTCGCAATTCGTAATTCGTAACTCGCAATTCGTAATTCGTAACTCGCAACTCGCTATTCGACCACCCAGCCAAAGATCAATCCAGACAGCGTACTAAAAACAGTCACCAATGTCACGTACACTGCCGTTTTCTTCTTGCCGATGACCGAGTTGGTAATGAGGATGGATTGCAGGCTCAATTCCGGATCGGCGAGCAGGTAAGCCAGCAGCGGTCCGCGTTGCATCCCCAACGAGAGGAAGGTCTGCGCGATAGGCACCTCGACCAGGGTGGGGAAGTACATGAAGACACCAAACAACACCCCCGCCAGATTGGCCCACAGGGTATTGCGACCGGCCAGGGTCGTGATCCACGCGGCGGGGATCACCGCGCGCGCCATCCCCGCGATGAAGACGCCCACCAGCAGCAGCGGGATGATCTGCTTGACGAAGCGCCACATCTCCCAGAGCCATTCCTGAATTTCGTAGGCTGCGAATTTCCTGGCCGCCATCCACCAAACCGCGGCCAGTAACAGGATTTCGGCGATGAGTTTGCCGGTGATGCCGATGGTCAGCCCGGACGCTACCGCCGTCACCTTGAACGACGCGACGATAATTGTGAGTGTGACCAGTCCCAGCGCCACGAACGTCCAGTGGTTGTAGCCCTCATCCACGGAGTTCAGGCCCTTCCACGCCGTCGCGCCGATGAGGATAAGCAGGCCGATCAGCAGGACGCCGTGGACACTCACCCCCTCGATCCCCAGGGAAGGATTGGGCGGGACGACACTGTCTAGCCAGCTCTGAAAACCGGGCGCCCACGTTTCCCCCAGTGTGAACGTCGCGTAGCTATTGGTGAGCAAACCCACCCGCAACGTTCCGGCGATAAGCGCGCCGAGCAACAGCGCGAAGAAAACCCAGACGTGGGCCGGGACGGTGGCTTCCGCCCCAAATGCGCTGTTGTTGGTTTCTGTGTCGTGCGCGGCGTCGTCTTTGCGGAAAACCCACGCCATCAACAGGCCAATGCCGGTGCCGAAGATGATAGAGAGGATGATGCGGGCCAATGCGATGTCCATCCCGATCGCCACACCCGTGAGGGAGATGGCCAGGATGTTGATCGCCGGGCCGACGAAGAGGAACGTGATCGCCGGTCCGAGACCCGCGCCCTTTTTGTAGATGCTGGCGAAGAGTGGCATGATCGTGCATGAGCACACCGCCAACACAAAACCACCGAGCGCCGAAGCCGGGTATGAAATCCACTTGGACGTGCTGCGGCCCAGGTATTTGGTGATGGCCTCCTTGGGCATCAACGCAGCGAGTGCGCCCGCGATGAAGAACGCCGGCAATAAGCACAGCAGCACGTGCGCCGCCAAATATGCCGCCAGACTGCCCAGGCCGGTTTGGAAGAGCATAGCCAGATATCGTAAAACGTTCATATACTCCCCATCACAGAGAAAACTGTTTATATGCAAGAGATTGCATATTTGGGGTCGCAAATTAGACCTGACTATCAAACAACAGCCAGGTCGAATTGGATTCTTAACTACAACACACTTCTTGTCCGGTGCAATGGGGACAGGGACATCCTTCCATACGCTGTGCAGGTTGGGTTTCGCCCAGGATTTCTTCCAACAGCCGTAAAATGCGACTGTCCACAATTCGGTAATACACGTTGAGGCCATCTTTCTCGTCCACTACCACATCCGCTTCGCGCAGAACGCGCAACTGCTGCGAGATATACGCCTGGGGGCGACCCAAAACAGCCTGGAGATGGCATACGCATGCCGAGCCACACCGCAACTCGTCCAGAATGTGCAATCGAGAAGGATGGGCCAGCAGCCGGAAAACCGCCGCGCCTTGCGTGTATTGAATCGAATTTTTGCTCATCGGTATCTTATGCTATATGCAGAACAATGCATATAATATACATGGTACACAAAGTTTGTCAAGATACCGGCCTTATTTCTTATTCGTTGTCGTGCTCTATCGCCCTTAACCGCAGCACGCAGCCGGTTCTGGACCGCAGCACGTCGGCTCCGGCCCTCCGCACGATGGCTCCTTCAATCCGCGCAGCGCCGCGTTGATCATCGCCGCTGCGCAGCCCACGCCACTGTCCACGAATAACGCGCCGGTGGGACAGTTGAGCATACACGCGCCGCACTCCATACAGGCATCGGCCCGCACGATCTGCACCCGCCGCGTCCCCCGTGCGCCCGGCGCGAACACGCTATGCGGGCATACCGCGGTGCACATTCCGCAGTTGATGCAGGCGTCCGCATTGAACGCCAACGTGTTGCGCTTGCTCAACGGCACGAATTCCGTTTGCGCAGCGACTGCGCCTAGCGCTCCGTTACAACTTGCCATTTCTGTTCTCCTCGAAAATGCCAAATGTGTTAGTTTGCTTTTGCCGCAAGCCGCAAGCTGACAGCTTGCGTTACGTTGTTGCAGCCTGTTTGGTCCGTCGCGTCAGGCGCAACCCAAGCGCCAACAACACCCCAGCGCCAAACAGCCCTGCCATGACGCGGATGTAACGGAACATCTCGCGCTTCACGCCGGTTTTGGACGTGAACGGCGTTGCGCCGGTGAAGTTGAGCGCGAGGAAGGCCGTCACCGGCGGCAGACTCAACAGGTAAGCCAGCGGCCAGCCGCGTCCCTCGCCGCGCCGCCGGGATGCCAGCGCAAACGGCAGCGCGGTCAGTCCGCCCAGGATGAAGCCCTTGCTGCTAAAGTCGTCGGTTGGGAGCCACGGCAGTAGGATGGGGAACAACGCCGCTCCCGCCAGCACGGCGGCCACCGCGCCCGCCGCCGCCAGTGGCCCCAGCAGCACGGCCAACACCAACGCCGCTAACGCCGTCGGCTTGACCAAGTGGACCAACTCCACCGGAATCAACACCAGCCGGTCGCACAAGGGGAAGCGCACCTGCCGCATCTCCGGCGTGGCTTGATGCGTTTCGAGGTATTCTGGCAGATCGGCGGCGCGCACGGGGCCATACTCTATTCTAAATCCCGTCCGCTGCTTGACCTCGTGCGCGGCGACGCCGGGCGCGCCCAACTGCGGCAGGATCAGCGTCCGGTGGCTGACCACCTCGGACAAATGCGCGGCCTCGACACGGCGCACGATCTCATCGGTGCTGAACGTGCCTTTCCCGGCGGCGCACCACACATTGACGCCCATTGTGTCCAGCACCAGGATGTAGCCGTCCACACCCGGCAGGGATGCGCGCAGCGCGTCGAAGCTGAGCGTGTAGTT
>DAOUAQ010000012.1:0-5928 GCA_034433375.1 Anaerolineae bacterium
GACCCCATCACCGGCGGGCCGTATGTGGATGACGGCTTCCAGACGAACGTACCGGGCATTTACGCTGCGGGCAACGTCGTTCACGTCTACGATCTGGTGGACTGGGTCACGCAGGCCGGGATGACGGCGGGGAAACGGGCGGCGCAGCAAGTTACGAATCATGAATCACGAATCATGAATCATGTATCGACGCGGGCAGGGGAGAACGTGCGATATGTGGTACCGCATAAGGTGGACCCGGAGACGCTCACGGAGGACACGGTGATGTTGCAAATGCGGGTGACGCGCCCGCTGGAGCAGCCCGTGCGCATCGAAGTGCGCGGCGGTGAGACGGTGATTGCCAGCAAGAACGAGCGTTACGCCCGTCCCGGCGAGATGGTCAACCTCACCCTGCGCGGACGCGATTACGACGCCGTGCGCGCTGCCGAAAAACTCACCGTGCATGTCGTTCCGCGTTAAGCGGCGAATGAGCGAATTACAAATTACGAATTACAAATTACGAATCACCGATTACCGATTACTCTTACTCATTACCCGTTACTCATTACTCATTACTCTTTACCCAATGACTGACAAGGAGTTGATACGATGACCGCAACCTTTACCATCAGTGCTTTTGGCGACGAGATCGCCCCGGATTTGGCCGAACAATTGACAACGCTCAACGACTTGGGCATCGGCGGATTGGATTTGCGGGGCGCGTGGGGCAAGAACGTGCTGCGGATGGACGACGATGATCTGGCGCACGTCGTCGAAGTGTGCAACACGCACAACGTCCTCGTGGCTTGCCTCGGCAGTCCCATCGGCAAATCGCCCATCACGGAACCCATCGACTATGAAATCGGCAACCTCACGCGCATCTTCCAGGCCGGCGAGATCGTCGGCTGCCGCCGCGTGCGCCTGTTCTCGTTCTATCCGCCGGACACCAGCACGAACGAACACTACGATGACTACGTCGAAGAAGCGACCGCGCGTCTGGCGAAGCTGACCGAAATGGCAGAGCGCGAGGGCTTCGTCCTGCTGCTCGAAAACGAGAAAGGCATCGTCACCGACACGCTGGCGCGCTGCGAGGCCGTCGTCAAAGCGATTGACAACCCGCACTTGCGCTTTCTGTGGGATTCCGCAAACTTTGTCCAGGTGGGTGAAGAGCGCGTCGTCGAGCGCGGCTGGCCGATGGTCGGCGATCTCATCGGCTACGTCCACATCAAGGACGCGGTGCTCAGCGATGGGCACGTCGTCCCCGCCGGTGAAGGCGATGGGCAACTGCTGGAACTGCTGACACACCTCAAGGCGACCGGCTACCAGGGCGTGCTCGCGTTGGAGCCGCACCTGAAGGTCGCCGGGCACAGCAGCGGCTTCAGCGGCGCGGAAGGGATGAAAATCGCCGTCACCGCGCTGCGGAAGGTGATGGCCGAAACCGGCTGTATTGAAACCAAATAGAGGTTTTGTCAACGGATTGAACGGATTTTAACGGATTCAGAGAACAGAAATCCGTTTCATCCGTTGAATCCGTTGACACTTCAGGAGGACGCTATGCCCATTACCGAGAAGATGATCTGCATCACCTGCCCGATGGGGTGTTCGGTGGCAGTGACCCGCGAGGGCCAAACGCTGCTCAGCGTGGACGGCAACACCTGCAAACGCGGCGAAGACTACGTGCGCCGCGAACTGACCGATCCACGGCGCATGGCCGCGACGACGGTGCGGGTGAAAGGCGGCATCCACCCGTTGGTGCCGGTCTACACCGCACAGGCGTTCCCCAAACCGCGCCTCTTCGAATTGCTGGATGCGCTGCGCCAGGTAGAACTCGAAGCGCCCGTGACGCTGGGCCAGGTCGTGCTGGCGAATGCGCTGGATACGGGCATCGACATCCTCGCCAGCCGCGAGATGCCGCGCAGCAGCCATTGAATTCTGATTGACACATACCGGCCCTGATCATACTGCTATCAGGGCCGGTTTCGTCGTCCGATCTTTTTGCTACGCATTTCCAAGCCAAGTAGACAAGCGTCGCTTGATGCGTCGCAACCTTTCTGCGCTTATTTCCCCTATAGCCCCCATCAGGATGCCTTCCTCCGCAACAGCGAGTCGCCCGACACGTATGACACTCACCGAATTAAGGCCGCTCTTAACAAAATCAGCATCAGTCTTCTGGATTATCTCATCAAACTCTGGAACAAAATGGTGTATCTGTGATGAGATCATACAAACCAACCAATCGTCGAACTCACCCGGTAGCGCCTTCAACATAAGCGCAGGCCGCAGTTTCCCTTTTGTCGAATCGGTATGAGGGAACCTAAACAAGACGATTTGTCCCGCCTGTTTCATCAAAACACCACTTTCAGATCAGATAAAGTGTAGGATGTTTCCTCGTCTTCCATACCACGCATCGCAGAAGCCAACGAGAACTCTGACCACTCCCGATTTTCTTCGCCGAGTCCTTCACGTTCTGCCTTAGCAATGAGATATTCGACAAAATCCAAGACTTCCGCCTGAAAAGAAGCCGGCAATTTCACAACATATTCTTGAATCTGCTCGCGGATCAGCATCGTAGCACCTCCCGTGTCGCACACTAATCGTCAGACACTCTCATTTTATCTCAATTCAGTGAATCCGCGAGTCCAAGAGTAATTTGCGGTGACGATTAGTTTCCTCAACACCCTCCGTTATGCGACTCCTGCTCCCAAATCCGCAACCCGTGACGACTCAGGTAGATTGGGATATGCTTGTACAGCGGATTCGCCGCCTCGATCGCGCGCAACATCTCGCGTTTGGTGTACGAGAGCGCCGGGCAGAGCAGCGTCACCGAGCCGCCTTCGCCACCCGCGCCGTTGACCTTCCAGCCGAGCGCGCCGTAGCTTTGGGCGATCTCGATCACCTGCCGTGCGTCCTGGCTGATCAGGTCGGGATGCAGGCGCCCCTGCGCTGCCGTGTTCTCGATCATCGCCTGACCTAGCGACGGTAAGTCGCCCGCGTAGACGGCATCCCGCGACTTCTCCGCCGTCACCCGCAGGTCTTGCAGGCGCTGGCAGTCTGGGCCTTCGTTTTCCAGTTCAGCAATGACCTTTTCGTGAACGTGCGACGAGACGTGCGATTTGCCCAGGAAGACCAGCGCCAGCCGTCGTTCCAGCTCCCACCAGATCGCGTTGGAGACCTGGATTTGCGACACGGACGAGTACGGGTACTTGTACACTTCGATGAAGTTGATGCCGCCATACGCCGAGCAGAGTTGATCCTGCACGCCCGACTGCTGCTCGAGCATCTCCACCTCGACGGCGTGCGCAGTATTCGCCACCTCGTGCGGCGTCATCTGCCCCGGCGTGAGCCGGTCCAGCGCGCCGATCAACGCGACGGAGACTGCCGCCGAGGTGCCCGTCGAGCAGCCGCTCGGCGCTTCGGAGTAGAGTGTGGCCTGGATCGCGTATTCTTGCGGGACGCCCATCCGCTCGATAGCGGCTTCCAACAACGGGTGGCGCGCGTAGCCCGGCGCATCCGGGTGGACGGCGAACCGCTCGCCGTAGTTCTCCGCGTAGAGCACGATACGCTCCGTCCCCCGCTCGTAGGGGAACACCTCGATCTGCACTTCGACGTAGGGATACACGCCGATGTTGAAGATCTTCCCGTGCTCGGCGAACCACGTGTCCGTCCAACCGCCGTTGTCGCAGATGCGAATCGGCGCGACGCTGTTAATAACCCGCAACGGACGCTGTCCATCTTTTTCACCCATCACTTTTCCTCCACTGCGCTAAATGTACAATCGTGGATTGTCCTTCTTTTCATCAGGGATTATAATAACGATGAAAATCAAATCAAGTCTTGAAAGTGATAAGAGCGATGACAATCTTCAACCGTATTGAGATCAATCCCGATGTGGCGCTTGGCAAACCGGTAATTCGCGGCACACGTATCCCTGTAGAACTGCTGTTGCGCAAGCTAGGTGAAGGCGCTACCGAAAACGATTTGCTGGATGCTTATCCACGCTTGACGCGCACCGATATTAAAGCGGCGTTGACCTATGCCGCCGCAGCGCTGGCCCACGAAACAGTTTTGCTACAACCGGTATGATCGATCCTGCTCTGCGCTTCCTCGCCGACGAAAGCTGCGATGTTGAACCAGGATATACCCGCATCGTTCAAAAGCCGGGACAGTCTTGATTCTTCTTAGCCAAAGAAAAGCAGGATGCAAGAATCTTGCTTCTTGCACCCTGCATCCTGCACCCTGCCTCTTGCTGCTTTACCCGTACAGCGGCCCGAAGTTCGCGCACGCGCGATAATCGGCGCCTTGCGGTTCCAGCGCGCCGAACGCGCTCCACGTCGCCGGGCGGAAGACCTTCTCCTCTGGGACGTTGTGCATCGAGACGGGGATACGCAGCATCGAGGCCAGCGTGAGCAAATCCGCGCCGATGTGCCCGTAGCTGATCGCGCCGTGGTTCGCGCCCCAGTTGTACATCACCGTGTACACGTCGCGGAACGGCCCGCTGCCCATGACGCGCGGCACGAACCACGTCGTCGGCCACGTCGGATCGGTGCGCAGGTCGAGCCGGTTGTGGACTTCTTCCGGTAGCTCGATGATGACGCCCTCCGCCAGTTGCAACACCGGCCCAAGCCCCTTGACCAGGTTGAGGCGCGACATCGTCACCGGCATCCCGCCGCGCGTGACGAAGTGTGTTGACCAGCCGCCGCCCCGGAAGTACTCGACGTTGCCCGGATGCCACGTCGTCGCCTTGAGGCATTTCTCAACTTCTTGCGGCGTGATTTCCCAATAGGGCTTCATCACCGGTTTACCGTCGCGTTCCTGCTGCCCGGTCGCGTCGAGCGCCGTCGGGCCGGAGTTGATGAGATGCAGGAACCCGCCCGCCGCGTCGCCGGTCAGTGCGTAGCCGGTCACGCGCTTGACGGCTTCGGGACTCCAATACGTGCGCACGTCGGAGAACATCTGCGCCGTACCGGTGAGCAAGTGCCCGAAGAGCATCGAGACGCCGTTGAGCGCGTCGTTCTCCGTGGCGACGATGTAGGGCTGGCGGATGCCGTTCCAGTCGAACGAGGAATCGAGAATGGCTTCCATGAAGTCGCCGTTGGGGAAATGGTCGGTCCACTGACGCTGCCCCTGGAATCCGCCGGCAATGGCATTGTGGCCGAGGGCTTCTTCCTCGTAGCCCAGTTCCGCCAGGCGCGGATTGCCCACCATCAGATCGCGGGCGATGAGCGCCATCTGCACCGAGAGTTCCCAATCCTTGTCCTTCTGCGCGCGGCTGCGCTGTTTTCCCGGCGGATTGCGATCCACGCCTTCGGGACAGTGCGCTTTGACCCAGGCTAACGCTTTTTCAAATTCCACGGGATCGTAGATCCCCTCGTCGAAGCGGCGGACGAATTCCGTCATATCCACAAATTCCGCGCGCATCCCCAAATACTGCTCGAACAGCCACGGCTCGACAATGGAACCGGCGATGCCCATCGAGACGCCGCCCATCGCCAGGTACGACTTGCCGCGCATCTGCGCCACGGCCAGGCCGGCCTTCGCAAAGCGCAGCAGCTTCTCCTGCACGTCCTCTGGGATGCTGTCATCGCCCGCGTCCTGCACGTCGCGCCCATAGATACTGAACGCGGGCAGCCCCTTCTGCGTGTGCGCCGACATCACCGCTGCCAGGTAGACCGCGCCGGGCCGCTCGGTGCCGTTGAAGCCCCACACGGCTTTGGGGATGAGCGGATCCATGTCCATCGTCTCCGCGCCGTAGCACCAGCACGGCGTCACCGTGAGCGAGACGCCGACGCCCGCGCGTGCGAACTTCTCGGCGGTCTGCGCTGCCTCCGCTGCGCCGCCGATGCACGTATCGGCAATGACGCACTCGACGGGCAGGCCGTTCGAGTGGCGCAGATTCTCGGTGAGGAACACGGCCACAGTCTGCGCCATGCCCATCGTCTGCGCCTCCAA
>DAOUAQ010000013.1:0-9947 GCA_034433375.1 Anaerolineae bacterium
TCAAACGGCGGCTCAATGTGCGGCGCGGCCTTACGCGGGCGGATGAGCGGATGCCGGCGCTGCTGCGCCAACCGCTCGACGGCGGCACCGAAGGCAACGTCCCTGACCTGGACATACTCTTGGCCGGCGCCTACGCCGAACTCGGCTGGAACGTAGAAACCGGTGAGCCGTTTGAAGGTTGAAAGTTGAAAGTTGAAGGTTGAAAGTTGAAAGTTATGAGTGGCGGGTGGTTTGGGTCGTCAGGTGGTTTTGCTGATTCGCTGATTCGCTGATTTTCTGATTTTCTCATTTCAAACAAGGAGGTCATCTATGTTAGTTGGCATTTCTCCGTTGCTTGGTCCTGATCTGCTCGCGTTACTCTGCCGGATGGGGCACGGCGACGAAATCGTCCTGGCGGACGCGCACTTCCCCGGCGAAAGTTGTAACGCGCGTGTGTTGCGTGCTGATGGGCTGCGCGTGGCCGATTTGTTGGACGCGATCTTGCCGTTGTTCGTGCTGGACTCCTATGTGGATAGCCCGGTGATGATGATGGCCCCTGTCCCTGGCGACGTACTCGATCCCGCCGTCGAGGCCGGCTACCGCGCTGCCATTGACCGGCATTGGCCGCAGACGCCGCCGATTGCGCGCCTCGAGCGGTTCGCCTTCTACGAACGCGCTAAACAGGCGTTTGCCGTTGTGATGACAGGCGAAACGGCGAAGTACGGCAATATCATCCTCAAGAAGGGCGTCACGCCCGTGTAGCCGCTATGACCATCAAGATCGTCACCGATAGCACGTGCGATTTGCCGCCTGAGTTGGTTAACAGATATGGCATTACGGTCATGCCTTGCTATATCAACATGGGCGGGAAGAGTTATCTGGATGGCGTCGAACTCTCACGTCAGGAATTCTACGAACAACTTCCACTCCATAATCCGCCCCCCACAACGTCCGCGCCTGGGATTGCAACTTTTGTCGAGAAGTACGAACAATTAATTGCCGAGGGCGCCAGTGGGATCGTCTCTATCCACATTTCGGCCCGACTGAGCAACATTGTCAACGTAGCGCGGCTGGCCGCCGAGACCGTCACGGGCGCGCCTGTGCGGGTGATAGATGCGGGGCAGTTGACCGTCGGCACGGGCTTGCTGGCGCTCGAAGCGGTCCGAGCGTCGCGGGCTAAACATACGCTGGATGCCATCGCCGGGATGCTCAAAGCCTATACGAAGCGTATCCACACCGCCGCGACGTTGGATACGCTGGAATACCTGCGGCGCAGCGGACGACTCTCGCGTTTTCAGGCGATGATGGGTGCGGCGTTACGCATCAAACCTTTGCTCACGATGAACGATGACGTTATTGGAATGCAGCGCGTGCGCACGCGCCAGAAGGCCATCGAACGCTTGCTGTCCATCCTCGACGCGCTCCAGCCTATCGAGTCTCTGGTCATGGTGCATACTTACGCGCGTGAGGAGGCCGAATTGCTATGGCGGCAGATCAACGCTCTTATTCCCAGCCTGTCGTATCCACTGTTTGTGGATGTGACTACCGCACTCGGCGCGCACCTCGGCCCAGGCGCGATAGGCTTTACGTGTGTTACGGCGGAGCCATGAGCATCCACAGCATCCAGCTTCCAGCTTCCAGTATCAAAAGTGGGGTGACTATGCCATTTTTAGTGACATACAGCCTTGTTGCTCAAAGTGTCGGGTGTGGCGCTGCTGGAGAATACGTTGAAAGAAACCAAGCCGCAGTACAAAGCCTACATCGCTTCCACCAGCGCGTTCATCCCCTGGCTGCCGAAACGGAAAAGGTCATAAGATTGTAGTATAATTTAGTATGAGGCTAACGGTATGGAACCGAAAGAAGTTGTCGCGCAGTTGAGAAAAATCCCCGTATTTCGCGGCCTGACCGACGCTGGCGGTGAAGATGCGCTTATGCGCATGGTGCCTTTCGTGCGTGAGCGGGTGTACGAAGTCGGGGAGCGGATTCTGCCCCAGGATCAGCCCCCTGATCGTCTGTGCATCATCCTGGAAGGCAAAGTCCGTTTGACGCGCACCAATGAAATGGGCGTCGTGAGCCAGATTGCGGAACTCAAAGCCGGCGACACCTTCGGGCGCACCGAACTGGTCGTGCAGCAGCTTGAGGGCGTCAACGCAGACGCTATGGAGAAGACGCGCATCCTGTACTTGTTGTTCAGGGAACTGGTCAAAATCTACGACCAGAGCACCTATCTGCGGGAGCGCGTGCCTGGCCCGCTCGACCTCAAACAGTTGGTCGCCACGTTAAAGACGATACCCCTCTTCCAGGACTTCCGTGATGACCGCGCGGAGATGGAACTGTACCGGATTGCCGCGTTGATGCACGACCAGGTCTATGGAAATGGAGAGTGGCTCTTCCGCCAGGGTGAGATTGCCGACCGCCTGTTGCTCGTGTTGGAAGGCCGCATCCAACTCACGAAAATTGACCCTGACGGCCTGGTGAAAGAAGTGGGATGGCTCGAAGTCGGCGATGAGGCCGGAGAAACAGGGCTGTTGGTGGGCGACTTTCACGACGTGCTGGCAACCGCCGATGGTCAAGCGCGGGTGCTCTACTTGCTGCGCGATGACTTTGCCGCACTGTTAGAAGATCGTCCGCGTCTGTGGCATCGCCTGCGCGTCTCTGAAACTGTTGATATTCGCCGCAGAACTCAGGAATTCGACTGGTTGCGCGATGACGAGTGGACCGTGTTCGTCGTGAAACGTCACTGGTCGCGTCTTTTCCGGCAGGTCGCAGCGCCCTTGATCTTTTTGCTCCTGTTGGTGCCGGCGCTCTCTTACTTATCCGCCAGGACCACGACAGTAGCGACTGTTTTTGCGGTCCTGGTGGCGATTCCGATCTTCACCCTGTCTGGTGTGGTCATCTGGCAGTATTTGAACTGGCGCAATGACTTTTTCGTGTTGACCACGCAGCGCGTCGTTCATATCGAGCGTGACTGGCCGTTCAACGTCCATTATGAAGAGTGCCCGCTGGATACGATTCAAGACATTTACGAAATGCGAGCCGGTGTCACCGCCAACGTACTCAATTACGGCAACCTCATCCTCCAGACCGCCGGCGAGACGGTGGATATTGACATTAATTACATCCATAATCCGGGGCGTTTGCGGGCGATGATCTTCCAGCAAATCGAGCGCACGAAGGCCCGCGACTTGCTGCGCTCGCGCGGCCAGATCCGCGACTTACTGGCGCGCCGGCTCCAGATTGAGAAAGCGCCGACGCCGCCGCCCAGCAAGACTTTGCCTCCGACGCCTCCAACTCGTCGTCTGTGGATGTTGTTGACGTTTAGCTGGTTGTGGGAGTACCTCTTCCCGCCTTCGTGGACGGAAGTCGGCGACGGCGGGACAGTCGTTCTGCGCCGATTTTGGCTGCTCGGACTGCTGCGCTACACAGGGGTCTTTGTGCCGTTGGGGATTTCGACCCTGGTGGGTGGGGCGTACCTTTTCACACTTGCCGACCAGGGGGCAGCGCACTTTAGCGCCTGGCTGGCAGGCTGGCTTATTCTCGAAGCAATTTTATTGGGAGCTTTGTTATGGCTTGTCGAAGATTGGCGCAACGACTACGTGCAGCTTACCCCCACTCACGTCATTTTGGTGGAACAAAAGCCGCTCTTGCTGCGCGAGTCGCGGCGTGAAGCGCGGCTGGATCGCATCCAAAACCTCAGTTTCCAGGTGCCGGGCTTCTGGGGGCAGCTGTTGAAGTACGGCCATGTGCAATTCGAGACGGCGGGGCGAGAAGGGCACTTCGAGTTAAAGTGGGTGCGCTATCCCGCCAAGGTGCGGTCGCTGATTTCTGATCGGCAGTACAAATATAACCAGCGCCAGCGTCAAGTCGAAGCGACGCGCCGGCAGGATGAACTGCTGAGCTGGTTCGCCACGTATGACAACCTGCGCAAAGAGGGCAATTGACAACTGTGGTAAAATGGGCTGCATCATCGGGATTCAGGACTTGAAAAAGAGGGAAAATGGCTTTACGGGAAATCATTACAGTGGGAGATCCGCGTTTGCGTAAACGTTCGCGTCCGGTGGAAAAAGTGACGCCGGAAATACGTGAGTTGATCCGTGATATGATTGAGACGATGGACGCGGCGAACGGCGTAGGCCTGGCCGCGGTGCAGGTTGGCGAGCTTGTGCGGGTGATCGTGATTGAGACCCCCGAAGAAGACGGCGATCCCACCAGCGGCAAACTCTACGTCGTTATCAACCCGGAAATCGCTAAAACCGGCAAAGAAACAGAGGTTGGGACTGAGGGTTGTCTTTCTGTCCCCGGCTACGCGGGGGAAGTCGAGCGCGCGACCGAAGTTGTCGTGCGCGGGTTGGACCGGCACGGCAAACCATTTCGTTTCCGCCCGCGCGGCTACCTGGCGCGCGTCTTCCAGCACGAAATTGATCACTGCAACGGCGTGCTGTACACCGACCGGTTGGTGGCCCCGGATCGCATCTGGGAAGTGAAGCCCGGCGAGGAAGAGCAGGTCGAGGCCGAAGCCGCGCGGCAACGCGCGGCCGCCCAGGCTGGTTGATAATCGAACTTAACCGCAATTGAAAAATGTGTGCGGGGTGGGGGTTTGGGGGCGGGGTTTCCCGCCCCCAAACCCGTGTTTCCCTCTCTTTATTGGCGATTCATTTTGAGGAGGTTATAAAGTGATTACGGAAAAACAAGTGATGGACGCGCTACGCAAAGTGATGGACCCCGAATTGCGGCGCAATATCGTAGATTTGGGCATGGTGCGCCAGGTGCGCATTCGCGGCAAGCGCGTCAAGGTGACGATCGCGCTGACGGTGGCGAACTGCCCATTGCAAGATAGCATCGCAACCGACGCTGCCCAGGCTGTAGATGCGCTGGAGGCCGGACTGGACGTCGAAATTGCGATCACGGCGATGAATGAAGAGGAAAAGACACGCCTGCGCGAGGTGTTACAATCTTCCCGCCAGCAGCAGCCTAACTTCCCCGCCGGGAATCTCAACCGCGTCAAGACGGTGATCGCCGTGATGAGCGGTAAGGGGGGTGTGGGCAAGTCCACGGTGGCAGCGATGATCGCCGTGGGTTTGCGGCGTCAAGGGTCGCGCGTGGGCGTGCTGGACGCCGACATCACCGGCCCGAGCATCCCCAAACTGTTTGGCGTCCACGAAGCGCCGGGTAGCTCGCCGTTGGGCATCATGCCCCCGCAAACGACGGGCGGCATCAAGCTCATGTCCATCAACCTCATGCTGCAAAACGAAGCTGACGCCGTGATCTGGCGCGGCCCAATGATTGCCAGCGCGATCAACCAGTTCTGGAGCGACGTCTTCTGGGGCGATCTGGATGTGCTGGTGGTGGATATGCCGCCCGGCACCTCTGACGCTGCACTGACCGTGATGCAAGGCTTGCCGGTGACGGGTATCGTGCTGGTCACGTCGCCGCAGGATTTGGCGGAGATGGTCGTCCGCAAGGCCGCGAACATGGCGGGGCATCTGAACATCCCCCTCATCGGCGTGGTCGAGAATATGAGCTACGTCACCTGCCCTAAGTGCGGCGAGCGTTTTGAGCTGTTCGGCAAGGGCAACTCGGAGGAGATGGCGAACGCTTTCAACACCCGCTTCCTGGGCAAGCTGGGCATTGATCCAGAAATGGCGCGCCTCGGCGACGCCGGGCAGATCGAGGCGTATGCTAACGGTGAGTTCGGGGCGCTTGTGGAGGTCGTCGCCGGCGTCATTGCTGCAACGCCCGATCCGCATCCGCATAAGCATTAGCTCGATCAGCCGCAAAGGGTTTGTGGTTGAGGGCACAGTCGGCCGGGGAATCTTCTTGCGCAGCGCGTACTTCGATCACTATTTGATGGGATTGGAATTGTAGCGAACCTGGTTTAGTGAAAACGGCAGGTGGGACTTTATCACCTGCCGTTTTTGTTGTTCACCGGTCCATTCTCTGGAGAGACAGGGCTACATTATCCCGACACCGTGCGTGTAGATTGTCTGGCAGATTCGAGAGCGGACAATAGAAGCGGGCCGCGTTGGGTGTAATCTGGCAGCAGCGCCGCGGCCAATTCATCGAAAATCTCACCACTCATTTGAATAAGGTTGAGGATCCCTTCTCCCGAACTTGCCTGACTATCCCAGGAAAAACCGGCGACCAGCTCGTTGCCCCAACCGCCTTGCCGGTGGATGGTGGTCCTTTTTTCTTGGTCGCGCCGGATCATTTGCAGCACGAGACAGTCCCGCGTCAGGTCCAACGCCAGGTGCAATCCGATCAGTAAATCGTTTCGCGCCACTTTCACAATCGCCAGAGCCGCCTTGAACCAGAATGTGTTGATCAGCTTTTCAATCTCATCACGGGCGACATCCTGATAACCTGGGGATGAGGGGGCCGCCGCCAGACGCGTCGTTAAATCCGGCAACCTGGACCACATCACTACATCTGTGGGGTGGAAGAGAGCGTCGTTCTGTGCGAATAGTTCAGCCAGCGCCGATTCTGCGATAAACGTCAGGTCGAGCCGTTGGAAGCCTTCCAGGCAAACGCGCAAGGTTCTCGTCACGCGGCCCGCGTGTTTTTCTGAGCCGATGAGACGTCCGAGAGGCGTCAACCAGGCTGTAGACAAGGCGTAACGCTCCACAGCTTGATCGGCCAGGATAATCTTGGCGTCTACGTCGCTCCATACATCTGGCTGCATTGTCACTGCGGAAAGGGACCCGCCTAGCACAAAGGCCAGGGCATCCGGGTCTTCTTCAAAGAACTGACTGAGCCATTCGATTGCGCACACCTGCCAGGTCAGCGTTTCAGCTACAGATATTTTGTACGCTGTCATAAGGCTAGAGGATACAACAAAAGGGTGAAACAGCAATCTGCCAATGTTTCAAAGGATAGGGGGCAAATGTGTGTTGCTTTATTTCGCGCCTGTTACTATAATAAGAGCATAACTTGTGAGAGTATGCACCATAGCATCAGTTCGCCATCACGCACAAACTAAGGGAGGCCAGCTCATGTTAAGCTTCATGAAAGACGTTCTAGCTGTGATTATGGGTGGGGGCGCAGGATCAAGGTTGTATCCACTGACCAAACTGCGCGCAAAACCCGCCGTCCCACTGGCGGGCTATTACCGGCTGATTGACATCCCCATCAGCAATTGTATCCATTCGGGCGTCAATCGCATCTACGTGCTCACGCAGTACAATTCCGTCTCCTTGCACCGGCACGTCGTGCGCACGTACCAGTTCGATAACTTCTCCGGCGGATGGGTGCGCATCCTGGCGGCGGAACAGACGCCGGTGAGCGAATCCTGGTATCAGGGAACGGCGGATGCGCTCCGCAAGCAGCTCTTTCAGCTCCAGGTGCCCAACCCGCGCGATATTTTGATCCTCGCCGGCGACCATCTCTACCGGATGGACTACGCCGAATTTGTGCGTTTCCACGGCGTGCATGAGGCGGATATTACCATCGCCGTCAAGCCGGTCAAGGCCGAAGATGCGACCGGTCTGGGGATTTTGCAGGCGGACAAGGAAGGGCGCATTCATAAATTCTCGGAAAAGCCGCCGCTGAACAAGTTGGAGGGCCTGGAGAGTTTGGAGGGCGAACGCCCCTATATGGCCTCAATGGGCATCTACGTGTTCCGCACCAAGACGCTGGTGGATTTACTGCGCACCGAAACCGGCGACGATTTTGGCAAGAACATTATCCCGGCGGCGATTGACAAGGGGCTGCGTGTGTTCGCCTATCCATTTGAGGGGTACTGGGCAGACATCGGCACGATCCGCGCCTTTTACGAGGTCAATCTGGCGCTTACCAGCCCGAATCCCCCGTTCGATTTCTTCGCGGCGGAATGGCCCATCTACACACGCGCGCGCTTCTTGCCGTGCAGCCAGATTATTGATTCTAGCTTGATGCGCGTATGGATCGCGCCCGGTTGCCGGCTGGATCATGCCGCCGTCGCCGACAGCGTGATTGGGTTGCGCAGCATCGTCAGCAGCGGCGCGCACCTGCATCGCGTGGTGATGATGGGCGCGGATGATTTTGAGTCACTGGCGCAGCGCGATGAGAACCAGCGCCTCGGCCTGCCCGACATGGGGGTGGGACGTGGCAGTGTCGTTGAGCACGCCATCCTGGACAAGAACGCGCGCATCGGGCGCAACGTGGTCATCCGTAGTCACATGGATGCGCCGGATATCGAGACGGATAACTACGTGGTACGCGACGGCATTGTTGTCATCCCCAAAGGCGCCGTCGTTCCCGACAACACGGTGATTTGACATGATCATTGATTATCACGTGCATCAGAGCGACGATCTGACCGTCGCGCAGGCCGTCGCATTGGCCGAACGACGCGGGATGAAGTTCGGCATTGTCGAGCATCCCGGCGCCGAATCGCCCATCAAAACGGACGCGGATATGCTCGCGTACATCCAAAGGCTCAGGACGTATCCCGTGTATGTGGGCTTGCAGCCGATGCGCATCCATTGGGCGCGGGATTTTTCTGCCGAGGCCATTGCCCAACTGGATTACGTCTTGATGGACGCCGACACCGTTCCCCTCGATGACGGGACCTGGCTTTCCATCTGGCGGCACGACAATTTCATCGAGGATATGGACGCCTTCATTGCGCGTTACCTCAAGCACATCGCCCACATTCTGACGCACGAACCGCTCCACATCTTCGCGCGCCCCACCTACCTGCCCATCAACTTTGCCCGCCACTACGACGAGGTCTGGACCGCAGACCGTATGCGGATGATTATTGACCTGGCGAAAGCCAGAAATATCGCCCTGGAGATCGCCGAAAATGTCCGCGTCCCCAGCTTGAAATTCATCCGTATGGCGAAAGAGGCTGGCATCCAATTCACCTTCGGCACCAATGCCCGCAATCACAACGCCGGAAACTTCCACTACTGTCTGGAGATGGCAGAACAGGCCGGGCTGACGCAGGACAATATGTGGTTCATAGGAACTCAGCATCATGGTTGATGAGCATACGTTGCAAGAAATTGTCCAACGCATCGTGGCTACGGCGCGTCCTAGCCGCGTGATATTGTTTGGCTCCTACGGGCGCGGCGATGCCGACGAGGGTTCTGACCTGGACATTATGGTGATCAAGCCGCACGTTGATAACCAGTACGCCGAGATGATTGATCTGCATAAAGCTGTAGGCCATTTTGGCATAGGGGTAGATGTGTTGGTGTATTCAGAGGCGGAATACGGCCGGCGCAGTCAAGTACCGGGCACGGTGCTGTATTGGGCGCGCAAAGAGGGTAGACCAGTATATGAAGCCGCATATTGAAGAGGCTTGGCGCGCCTTACGTCTGGCTGACCGTGACATCCAGGCATTTCACGTGTTACAGAAGTCGCCGGATGTCCATCTCAGTATCATTTGCTTTCATGCGCAACAAGCCGTGGAGAAATCACTCAAAGCGGTATTGTTCACGCACCAGATCGAGTTCAGGCGTACGCACAATCTGGTTGATTTGGCGCTCTGCTGCGCCACAACGGGATCGAACTGCCTGTTTCCGATGATGAATTGCTGAAGCTCAACCCTTTTGCTGTCACTTTTCGTTATGATGATATGGACGTCGAAGTCATTTCAAAGGATGAAGTCTATCTGTGGATGACCGAGACACGACAATGGGCGGAGAATCTAGTGGCTGCAGCCGAGGATGATGCTGTACCTTGACCCATCGAAGGAGACTCCGTTCCATCCGTTGACCCTGCCTGGAGGAATCTATTATGTGCCCTATAGCTTACATTCACAAATCCGACCTGCTGACCGACCTCTCCCCGTACATCTACGGGACGACGCGCCTCGGCGATGAACACATCCCCTTCGACGACCGTGTGGCTATCGCGCGCGCGGCAATGGACGCCGGCGTCTGGTTCCACACCAGCCACACCTACGGCGACGCGCTCAAAGTCTTGCGCGTCGCGTTCGATCAGGACCGCGCCCGCGTCCCTAAGCTGATCGTCAAACTTGGTTG
>DAOUAQ010000014.1:0-12607 GCA_034433375.1 Anaerolineae bacterium
TTCGTGGTAAGATTCTGACTTGTTGCTTTCATGCCTAATTTGTACTATAGTTGAGCGCGGAGGATTTGACAATGTCAGAACGTCATCATCTTGAACGCGAGATTTCCCCACCCATGCGCCTGGCACGAACCACGATTCTGGGGCTGGCTTTTCTCGTGCGTATCATTGCGTTGGATACGCAGGGCTTGTGGCGCGACGAGGTGGATCAGTGGCGCTTCGCCTTGCAGCCGTGGGGCGAAATGCTGCGGAATTTCACCCGCGCCGGGTGGAACGGGCCGCTCTATTCGCCGCTGCTGCGCGCGTGGATCGCATTGACGGGCGATTCCGCCTTTGCGATGCGCTATTTCTCGTTGTTGTGGGGTGTGGCGAGTGTCGCGCTGCTTTACGTACTGGTGAAGCGGTTGATTGACGAGGAACCCGCGCTGTGGAGCGCGCTGCTGATGGCGCTAGCGCCGTACATGGTGTGGTACGCGCAGGAAATCAAGATGTACACCTGGGTGCCGATGCTGGCGCTGCTGGCGCTCTACGCGCTGGACCGCGCCTGTGTCCGTCCCGGTTGGCGTTGGTGGGCGACAACGTTGGTCGCTACCTCACTCGCCTTCTACAGCCACCTGCTGGCGGCGCTGCTCATCCCCGTGGAAGTGCTGTGGTTCTGGCTGCACCCACGGCGGCAAAGAGACGCCTGGCTTGGCGGCGTGATTACCCTGGCGCTGTTGACGCTCCCCTACCTGCCGATGTTGCGCTGGATTGCGCCGCTGCTGCTCGCCGAGCGCGAGACCGGCTATCCGGCCTATTCCCTCGGCGCGATGACGACGACACTGTTCAGTGGATGGACGCTCGGTGTGACGCAAAGTCTCTCTGGCGGGCCTTTTCCGCTCTACAGCGCGTTGTTTCTGGGGATGATAGCATTGGTGGGGATAGCAGCATTGGTGTTTCGCAAGCGATTGGCCGCGCTGACACAGCTGTGGCTGTGGATGCTCGTCCCGCTGCTGCTGCTGTGGCTGGTCTCGCTGCGCGGGCCGATTTTCACCGACCGTTACCTCATCTGGGCGGCGCCGGCCTTCTATGCGCTGGCGGGGACGGGACTGGCGACGATTTACACCTTCCGCCGCTGGTCAATTGTCATTTTGCTCCTACACGCGCTGTTCTTGAACGGCGTGGGCCTGTATCGCCAGGCCGCGATCCCCATAAAACCGCAATTCCAGGCGGCGACGCGCTACATTGAGGCGGCCCGCACGCCCGGTGAACTGCTGCTGTTCCAAATCCCCTACAACCACCATGTTGTAAGCTACTACGCCGAAGCGCCGTTGGATCCGTGGGCCGAAGCGCCCTTCACCAACTGGAAAAAAGAGGATGGCAGCTATCAGGTGGATATGCCGTATGTGGATGCGGAGATGAAGAAGCTGCTGGATGGTTATTCGAATGTGTGGCTGGTGTATTCCGAAGTGACGCTGTGGGACGAGCGGGAATTGGTCATGCAGTGGCTTGACAAACACGCGCGTTTGGTGGATCAGCAATCTTACGTGGGTGTGACGGTGTACTATTACGCCTATAACGACTGAAGTCGTTACTACGCGCGAACATGGGTGACTCCACTGAAAAAACCGCCAAGTCGCCAAGGACGCCAAGGTTTTTTAATAGCTAGATCAAGATAATTTATAAAACAGGCGAATGTCTTGGGATTATTCATCAATTATTTGATTCTCTTGGCGAACTTGGCGTCTTGGCGGTTAGACAGGGCTTTTTGCAGTAGACTCATGGGTAGTGGCGACTTCAGTCGCTTTTTGCGGAACGACTGAAGTCGTCACTACACGGGTTTTTTAGGGGATACACAACACCTGCCCGGCGTGGATCAGGTGCAGGTTGTAGATGCGGTTGGCGCGGGCGATGTTCCACAGATCGGCGTTATAGCGCAGGCCGATAGCGGTCAGCGTTTCGCCCGGCTGGGCGACGTGCCGGGCGCGACATCCCGGCTCCGGCGTCGGAACTGGCGCAGGAATCAGGCTGGGGCCGAATTGCCGCGCTGCGGTCGGGCCGGGTGGGGGCGTCCACGGCGCGTAAGGGATCGCCAGGTGGTTGCTGGCGTGGATGCGGCGTGGGTTGACCGTAGGATTGCACGCCCCAATCGCGTAGGGATCGGTGGCATAAGCGCGGGCGATGGCGTAAAGCGTCTCGCCGCGTTTGACGATGTGGTAGCCCTGAATGTTGGTGCAGTTATAGCCGGCGGCTGAAGGCGCGCTCGCGGGCGCTGGTGTGGCGGCTGGCTGTGATGTGACGGCTGGCTGTGGTGTGGCTGGAATCGGCGTTGGCGCGGAGGGCGCCGATGTTGCCGGCGGCGCTTGCCCGCCGGCAGGCGTCACAACCAGCACACCGCTGTGCAGAACAGTGGTGATGCCGTCGCCGTTTTGGTTAGACAAAAACACGTCCTCCAACGTGATGTTGGATGATCCGCTGGCTTTGGCGCGGAACGTGATCCGCGCGAGAACGCCGTTGCCACTCACGGGACTGTGCGGGCTGACCTGTTGCACGGTGTAGTTGATAACGTCGTTGGCGACTTCGTTGACGGCTTCGAGATCGGGGCTCAGGAATCCGCCTGCCTTGATCTGTGTTCCCGGTTTGTTGGGGTCGGCGTCCACAACTTCGAGCAAATTCGCATCGAACCTGACGGACAATTCGCTGCCAAAGAGGTTGGTGACATTTTCTACTTGTATTGTCACTTCGATGGTTTGTCCGACGGCAACACTTGCCTCGGCCGGGAACACTTTTACCCCCGCAGCCGCCTGACCCAGTGCGCCGACGGCAAAGAGTGAGAGGGCGACACCCGCCCATATAGCACGCTGCCACCGTTTCGCCATTTTTCGATCTCCTTTCACGGCTGCGATCATTCGATTTGCCTTGCAGAGATTGCGCAAAAGCATGGAACGTACAGATAATTTCTCTCCGTTGCAACAGTTTCTATCCCGGTTTGTTATAGTCATTATATGCTATTTTGCTGTAAATAGTACTTTGTGATTTTAAGTTAGACTTTGGTAAGAATGATTGTTGACACACTAACAGATTTGTGCTATTATCTCGAATAGAAATTCCTCTCTTCTCTGTTGTTTAGTCACTTTTAGGAGGCACTATGTCGCTATTCAAACGTCGAGACCAAGCGGAACCGTCTGCGCATCCCGAGCCGGCGCCGGTGGTACAACCGAAAGTCGAGAAGAAAGAAGAGCCTGATCCGATGTTTCGTCCGATTGAACCGGATCCGCCGGGTACACCCCGGCAGCGTGGCTTTATTACCGATAGAGAGGCGGCCTTGTTGCGTATGCAACTGCAAATTGCCGACAACCTGCGTCAGAAATTTCTTGCTCCTACCATTCCTCTGGACCTGCCGTTGGAACGCACGCCAGAATATGAAAAGATGGCTATGGAACGGTTGCAGCAACTCATCAGCAGTGCTAATTTCCGGCTCCCCTCCAGTGTGCCTCAAGAGGAATTCATCGCCAACGTGTTGAATGAGACGTTCGGTTACGGCCCTATTCAACCCCTCACCGAACGCACCGACATCACCGAAATTATGGTGAACGGGCCTTACATCGTCTTCGTGGAAAAGAACGGTCGCGTGCGCGAGACCGGCTACAAATTCCTGGATGATGATCACGTCGAGCGCATTGTCAAGCGTATTGTGCTGCCGTTGGGAAGGCAAGTCATTATGGATCATCCACTGATTGATGCGCGCTTGCCCGATGGCTCGCGCGTGAATGCCGTCATCCGCCCCTGCGCTATTGACGGCCCGAATATCACTATCCGCAAATTCTCTAAGGACAAACTCACCGTCAACGACCTGCTGCGCTTTGGATCACTCACCGAGGATATGGCGCGGTTGTTGGAGGCCGCCGTCGTTTCGCGGCGCAACATCATTGTCTCCGGCGGCACTGGCTCCGGCAAAACGACGCTCATCAACATCCTCTCCAGTTACATCCCCGAACACGAACGCACGGTCACGATTGAGGATGCCGCTGAGTTGCAGTTGCGCCAGCGCAACGTGGTGCGCCTGGAGACCAAGAAGCCCAACCCCATCAGCCCTACCGAGGTGACGATCCGGCAATGCGTCGTCAACGCGCTGCGGATGCGCCCGGAACGTATCGTGGTTGGCGAGTGCCGGAGCGGCGAGGCGCTGGATATGCTTCAGGCAATGAACACCGGCCACGATGGCAGTATGACGACGATCCATGCCAACACGGCGCGCGACTGCATCTCACGTTTGGAAACCCTGGTACTGATGGCCGGCGTTGATTTGCCGCTTGCATCTGTGCGCAAGCAGATTGCCTCCGCCATTCACATGGTCGTGCAAGCCAGTCGTCTGCGCGATGGCAGCCGCAAAGTCACCAACATCACCGAAATTTTGGGGATGGAAGGGGAAACCGTCATCATGCAGGATATTTACAAATTTTTTGACGAGGGGGATGGGCCGGACGGCAAAGTTCTTGGCTATCACGGCCCGACCGGAGTGCGGCCTGATAGCGACAGCGTCTTCAAGCAGTATGGCTTTAATCTGCCGCCATCAATGTTTATGAAGAAGGGTCTTGCCTGAACCTCGTAAAACATAATGCGTAAAACGTAAGGGATTTTTTACGTTTTACGCATTATGTTTTTTGCTTACTTGCGCTACAAAAGCTCTTTGTGTTTCTCCTCCGCAAACCGCCGCAGCACTTTGAGCCGTTGGATTGGCACTTCCTGGTTCGGCGCGAGCGTCTCATGAATCGCCTTGCCCCAACGATCCACCGCAGCGCGTAGTTCTTCCCACAGCGCCACGATCTCCCGGTAGTAGATCTCGACCTGCTCATCAACGCCGGCGAAGTGCTCAGTCGTTTTCTGATTGGCGAGGTCTTGTCGCCGCCAGCGATCTTCCTCGGCCACCAGGCGCTTTTGCCAGTCGCGCGCGAAGGTGGTCTGCCACTCTTCCCATTGCCGTCTAAGCCGTTCTTCGGTGAGTCGCTGCATCTCTGCGATTTCGTTTTGCCGTTTCTCCAGCCGCACCTGGAAGGCGTCCAGCCCATCAAGCGCCTGTTTGTTCTGGTTGTACAACAGGGCATACTTCTGCGTCTGTTCCACCAGGCGCGTGACCTCCACATCAACGCGCGCGCCTTGTTCCATGTACTGCTTCACCCGCTGCTCGCGCTGGAAATCCGCCACGCGCAGTTCTTCGATACGCGGATCGTAGGACTTAGCGATCTGGATGGCCTCTTCCACCCGCGCGGGAATCTTGCGGATGCTGTCTTCCAGTCGCACTTGTTTGGCGACCAGTTCATCAATCCCCTTGCGCAGCCCCGGAATCTCACCCTCGACGGCGGCAACGCGCCGCGTGTCCGCTCGCCGCTGCTCTTCCAGGTAGACGATGGATTGCAGGCGGTCTTCGGTGCGCTTGGTCAGGTCGGCGATGGCGTTGGACACAACCTGGACTTGGCCTTGCAGCCGTTGTTCGCCGGCTTCGCGGGCCTTGAGCGGCTCTTCGTAGCGCAGCACGGCGCGGATTTTCTTGTCTAGTTCGGTCAGTTGTTCGTTGACGATCTCGATTTCGGACCGGCGCATCTGCTCGCTTTCCAGACGCTCGCGGCGCACCAGGGCCTTGAATTCTTCCAGATTACTGTTGAGGTCGCGGTGGGTCTTCTCCACCAGAGCAGGATAATCGTCGGTGCGCCGCAAATCGGTGCGCAGCTCGACGATGTCCTGGTGCAGCCGTTCAATCTCGACGGATTGCGCCTCAATCGTGTGGATTTGTTGTTCGGTGCGTTCTTGCAGGGCCAGAATGAGCGCCTTATCGCGCTTGCGCTCTTCATCCAGCCACCGGATCATTTGCTCCAGTTGTGAAAGCTCCATACGTTACGCTCCTCTAAAGTCTGAAGTCGAAAGTTGCACGTCCAAAGTCTGCCGGAACTTGCTTAAAGTGTTTTCTTGATAAGGGTATTATACCTGTTCGTAGAGGGCAAACAACGTTATTTACGGCGGAACAGCGGCGCCAGTAGTGTTTGTTCTTCCGCCGACAGCAATTTCAGCCGCCACGCGACCAGCGGATAGACGACGATTGCACCTGCCAGCGCCGCGCCGCGCCCGAGCGGCATCAACAACACCGCCACACCAACCATCGCTAACGTTGTCAGCAGCGGCTTGCCGACGATGTGCGCCCAACGCACCTGCGCCAGTTGTTTTTGGACGCCCACCACGAAGGGGACCAACAAGGCCAATTCTGCGAAAATGTGCAGGACGGCGGATGCCTGGTAGCCGTAGACGGGCATGAAGATCAAGTTGCCGATGAGCGAGAATGCAAACGCAACCAGGTACGCGCGCGTCAAATAGCGTTGCTGATCCAGGGCGATGAGCACGTACTGCGTCAGGCTGTTCAGCCACCCGATCGGCATAGACCAGGCCATAAGCTGCAGAGCGATCATCCCGCCGGGCAGATATTCCGGCCCGCCCAAAACCAGCACCATTTCGCGCGCGGTCAGTGTGGCGATGACGGCAACCGGCAGTGCGAGCGTCAGCAGGATTTTCGCGCCGAGCTGGTAGAAGCGCAGGAAACCGGCGCGGTCTTCTTTGGCCTGGCGCGAGATGACCGGGAACAGCGCCAGCGTGAACATGGATGGCACGACCATCAGCGCGTCCAGGAACTTATAGCCGACGCTGTATAATCCCAGGGTGATGTTGCCCAGGATCGGTTCCATCAGGAAAACGTCAATTTTGTAAAACAAGGTGGCGAGAAAGTGGTTGACCATCAGCGGCCATGATTCGCCGACCATATCCCGGCGCAGCGCGCGCTCACTTTCCCAGTGCGGGCGGAAGAACAGCCGTACCGCGAGGCCGCCCAGGATGCCGAGCGTGACCAGGTTGATGGCGATGGCCGATCCCGCCAGGCCGACGATGCCCCATCCCGCCAGCAGCACCGCCGTCTGCACACCGACGCGCACGAGCGTTGAGACCGTCGAAATGGCGGCCGGATACTCTGCTTTTTCGTAGGCGTAGAAGAGCGAGGTCAGTCCTTTGGAAATCGAGCCGGGCACAAGGCCGATGTAGAGCAAGACCAGCGCGATCATCGCCTGCTGGGAGGCCGGAGCGGCGAGATCGGCGATGAGCGTCTGCCGCAGCGCGACGAAGCCGAGCAGCAGCGGGATGCCGGCGAGGCTCAATCCCACGCGCACGGCGGTGGTGTTGAACAGGTAGCGGTTGGCCCGGTCGCGGTTGCGGGCCACTTCGCGGGTGAGATAGGCATCCAGCCCGAAGTTGGTGAGGATGTCGAACCACAAAAACACGTTGATGGCATAATAGTAGTCGCCGGTATTGGCCGGGCCGAGAATCCGCAGCATCAGCGCGGCGAAGGCCAGTTCGATGACGCGGTTGAAGAGCGTCAGGAGAATGGGGGCGACGCTGTTCTTCGCCAGCCGTTGCACCGTCGAATGGTCGTCCTGCTCGCGGTAGGCGCGCCGCCAAACCCACACGACGGCGAGAAAAACGATGACCATTCCCGCGAGGAACGAGACGAACGCGCCGATTTTCACGCTGTTGGGGCTGTATTTGAAGCGCACGACACTGCTTTCTGCGAGCCACACCCCCCGGAAGTTCCCGGCCACGCGCGCGATGGGAACCTCGTATTCGGCATCCTCTCCGGTTCCCGGCGGGCGGACGAACGCTTTCCAGCCGGGGAAGTCGCTGTCGGTGAGGATGAGCCACGCCGGGCCGTCAATGGCGGCTTCAATGAGCACCTCGTTCCGTCCGTAGGCAAGCACATGCTGCGCCAGTGGTGTGGATGGGGTAGGGGGGGACGGCAGCGTGGGCACGTTAGCCGTGAAGTTTTCTTCGATGATCGCGTAGAACCGTGGATCGTAACTTTGGATGATCTGCCCCACGGCCTCCATATCCGGCGCAACCAGCGTCGCTGTTGCGGGCAGGGTGAACGCGCGCGGCGTGACGCCCAGGTTCTCGTAGACGCGCACGGCAGCGTCCTGATAGACGAGTTTATATTTGGGCAGGGGAATTTCTTCCTCGGTGACGATGTATTTGACGTTGAGCAGGTCGGTGAGCGGGCTGTCGAGGCTGGAGAACTGTGTGAAGGGGGCGATGCGGTTGTAGAGCAGCTCGTTCTGCGGCTCGATCCAGCTCATATAGCGCGCGTACTGCGCCGAGAAGAGGCTGTCGTAGCCGCGCGCGTCCTGGAAATCGTAGAACATTCCTGTGTTGGCGTTAAACGTCTTGCGCCCGTGCGGGTCGAAGGTGGAAAAACGCCACAAGCCGGTATCCTGGCGCAGAAATTCGACGACGGGCGGCGTATAAGTCAGCAGGTCAGGGTTGACGGCGGGATTGAATCCCGCACCAAAGGCGACGAGGTCTACCACCAGGACGATGATCGCCAGGGCTTCCCAAATCGGACGGCCTCCCAAACGTTTGGGCAGGTAGATGGGACAGCGCGACACCCGCAACACAATCCCGGCGCCCACCAGCAGCATAGCAGCAAGCTGAATCCAGGGAAACAGGTAAGCGTAGAATGCGCGATGATCCGGGAACGCATTGGACGCCAGCGCCAGCGACCAGAACGCGCGCTCCACCAGTAGCTCGATGCGCCCAAACGCCAGCCGCGAGAGCCACAACCCGGCCCACATCGCCAGCCCGGCCCACATCGCGCCCGCGCCGACGAGGCTGACAGCACTGGGAGAAGTATCGAATAATAGGCTGCGCGGTATGGGATTGTTGATTTTCGATTTTTGATTGCGGATTGGAGATTGGTAATTGGTGATTGGTGATTGGTTGATTTGCCGATTTGCCGATTTGCCGATTTGCCGATTCGCCGATTCGCTGACTCTCGTTGCGCCAAAACCGGCAAGCGCGGCGACGGCGATGGTCAGCGGGAAAACCCAGCGGAAGGGCGAGTGTGATTGGCTCAGGAAGGGCAAAGCGTAGACCAGCGCGTAAATCGGCGTCCCGAAGATACATCCCAAAGAAAACAGCGATAGCGCCGTAAAAAACGGCACATAGGGGTGCCGCAGCCAGTCGTACACTTTCGATTTTAGATTTTCGATTTTCGATTTTCGATTTGCAGCTTCTGACTTTTGACTTTCGACTTTGGACTTTGGACTGATGACTGCAATCAACGCCAACAACAGCGGCAAAATTCCCACGTAAGCCGCGCCTTCGACGTAATTCTTCATTCCCCAGTCGAAGCTGGAGATGGCATCACCGTGCGCATTGACAGTAGCCCGAACGGTCTCGCCCGTGAAGAAATTCCACAGCGTTCTGTGCGTCGGATTGCCGAAGAAGTTGGGGACCAGGAACGCGAGCACTCGCCGTTTGGGGTAGGCCCAACCGAGCACCTCGGCCAGCGTGACCGCTCCCTGGCGGAAGCTGCCGCTGACGACCTCGTACAGCGGGAGAAGCTGGATCGCGCCGAGCGTCAGCCCGAGGCCGACCATCAGCAGCAGACCGAGCGCCGGGCTGAGCACGTCGGCGCGCCATGCCGCGCGTGGATGAGTCAACGCCGTGTGCATGAGCCGCCAGGCCGCAAACATCGCCATCACCAGCAGGACGAAATAGGTGATTTCGGCATGTCCCGCCAGAATTTGCACCCCCAAGGCGATTGCGCCGCATAAGGCCCAGGGCAACATCGCGCGCTCCTGGCGCAAAAAGCGCGCGCGCCGCACCGTCAGATCAACGAGCGCCAGCAGCAGCGGCAGCCATGACGCCGCCGCAATAATCATCGGATGCACGACTGAGGCGACGAGGAAGCCGCTCAATGCAAAGGTCACGCCGGCCAGAAATGATCCCAGGCGATTCATACCCAGTATGCGCCCCAGCATATACATCGAGATGCCGGCGAAACCCAATTGCAGCGCGATAAATACACCAAACGCGCGCGGCAGGGGCAGCAGAAAGAAAATCCAGGTTAGCGGGTAAAGCGCGGAATGTTGCCCATTGGCTAGAAAAGGGTGTCCGGCGAAAATATAGGGGTCCCACAACGGAAGCTGGCGCGTGTGGAGCGCCGTCGTCAAGAAGCGCTTCCAGGGATAGTTTTGGAGGATCAGGTCGGCGACCAGGCCGTTTTGCACGTCGGTCACGCCCAACGATTCGGCTGCGGTGCTGTAGGGTGCAAAAGTGTAGAGCGCGTCCGCCGGGAGCAGTGTTTTATCGCCCAGAGCAACGGGAGCGAAAATCAGGAGCGGCAAGACAAGCAGCACGCCTGCTGCGGCGAAATCACGCCATAGTTTTCGCATCCTCAGCTTCATACAGATTGACCACCTGCCGACTCGACTATCCGACTGCCCGACTGTATGCACAATCCTATCATGCAATGGTTAATAGGCAATCGTTTGCGCTGCGCGCATACAAAAAGGGCCTGGAAATCATTCCAGGCCCCACAGCGTTGTCAACCAGTTCAGCCCTGTTTCTTATTGCCAAACAAGGCCTGCTTCAACGGCAGGAGTTCCCCCTCTCTGGGAAGCTGCTCGCTTGCCAGAAGTCGGATGTCAAAACTGATTTTCGGGAGTGCAGAGCCGTCGCTGCGTACACCCTTCTCCCAGTCGAGGTGCGGATAGAAGAACGATATGGCCTCGCTTAACCGTTGGTTCAGACGGCCCATCACGAGGTATCCTTCTTGACTCGCCGGCGCGACGACCAGAAACTGATAGGTATCCAGTTGGCCGACAAAGGGATCTGTGCTCATACTTTCCGCCGCTGTGTTGCGCAAGATAAGCGCGACCGCGCGTAGCACATCGTCGTGGGTGACGAAACCGTAGGCGTCGCCAAAATCGGGCATACCGCGGAGCGCGATGCCGATGATGGCGAGATTCGCGTTTTCGATGACCCGCTCCACTTGCTCTTCCACCAGCATCGAGGTGGGAAGGCCGGTGATAGGGTGCAGGAGCGTGTCCAGATTGCTGCGGCGGAGGACGTTTCGCACGCGAAAGCGCAATTCTTGCACGTCGAAGGGTTTGGTGATGTAATCCACCGCGCCAAGTTGCAAACCGGTCAACCGGTCCATCCGCTCGCGGCGCTCGGTCAGAAAGATAATCGGCGTGTGTTCAGTGCGCCTCTGACTGCGCAGTGTCATGCACACCTCATAACCATCAATATCGGGCAAGTGAATGTCCAAGACTACCAGATCAGGCAGTGTCTCGGTGGCAATCCGCAGGGCATCTTGCCCCCAGGCAGCATGAGACACTTGATATCCCACGGAAGAGAAATAGGCAGAAAGCATTTCCGCCGTGTTGGGATCGTCTTCTACAATGAGAATATGACGAGGCGCCCCGTCTGTAGACATAGACATAGACATAGACATAACAGCTATATCCTAACCGATAGGCTCTTTGTAGACGGCAAAAGTACAGTTCTCGGCGCCCATTCCCATACAGGTGAGCTGATCTACGCGGAAGGTGCGCCCGCCGCTTAACCACCGCAACGCTTCCTCAATGATGCCAGCAGCGATAAAGCCGCCCGGTCGCTCGACTTGCCGGCCCCAACACATCGAACAGCGGTCAATGATGTAATGGAAATGGTCGCCGCCGGGGTCTTTGACGTAGGAAGTTTGATCGCTCAACGAATCGAAGACCTTCGCAACGGCGGGCAAACCGGCCTTGAGCTTTGCCTGTAACGGCAGAACTTTGAACGCGAGATCACTTGCGCCGACCAACGCGCCGAAGTTTGCCAAACCCTGCGCGAAGAGAACACGACCGAGGCGGAGTTGTAAGCCTCGTCCGCCGCGTGGCCCGTACATCTCCTCGAGGGCTTTGTTTAGCGCAGAAATGTAGGCGAAGTCAAAGCCTTTGTCCATCACATCGGCAGGTGGATTGTCTATGAATTGTGCCAGGCCGGCCATATTCAGAATGGCGTTCAGCCCGTTGCGCCCCATGATCTCTTCGAGTGCGTCGAACAAAATCAGTCCGAAACGATTGGGGTAATAAAATCCGCTGGGTTCAGGGGTATTAGCCACTGTATCAACCTCCTCCGTGCTACAGAATCGTTGAAAGCTCTTCAGCCGCTCGACGCATATCCAAGAAGAGAAGCCCTAACTTGGCTTGTTGTCGAGCTAAAACGGTCAGTACTGCTTCCTCTCCAACAGCGCGAAGGATGACGTACCCCTTCTCGCCCCTGACATAAACCTCATCCAACATTCCCCGCTTCAGCTCTCCCGCGATGCGTTCACCCAACGACAGCATTGCTGCGGACATCGCCGAAACACGATCCTCTTCTACGCTCTGGGGAAGGGAAGAGGCAATGGGAAGTCCATCTACACTGATAATGGCGGCTGCCTCAATGTCGGGGCTGCTGGTTTGAAGCTCGCGTAGTCGCTCAACCATCCGTTCATTCCGAGATCTGCTTGCCATGCTATCCGTCCTCCGCTAGGGAATTATACCCTTTTATAAAAAATGCACTATCTTGAGGTCACACCTTAGAAAGGTTACCATAGGAATACTACATTGTCAAGGCAAGGTTGTGAAATCTGCCGTTCCCTCAAATCTACAACCACGAGCGATGTTTTTCCACTTCACTCTGGTTATATTTTAGTCCGATTTCTCAGAATAGCAAAATGGTGTATCTTCTCAAAAATCTGGGGGTGGGGGTTGGGGGGCGGGCTGCACCC
>DAOUAQ010000015.1:0-41803 GCA_034433375.1 Anaerolineae bacterium
TGCGCCTGCGCGGCCTGCGCCGCGGCGATCACTTCTTCTTCGGTGGCGTCGGGACGCCCATAGCGGATATTGTCGCGCACAGAGCCGCTGAAGAGCACCGCTTCTTGCAGCGCGATCCCGACCTGCGCGCGCAAGTCGTGCATCGGCCACTCACGCACATCCACCCCATCGATGAGCACGCGGCCACCATCCACGTCGTAGAAGCGCGGGATCAGATGGATGAGGCTGGACTTGCCGGAGCCAGTCGCGCCGAGGAGAGCGACGGTTTCACCCGGTTCGGCGACTAAGTTGACATGCGTCAAGACGGCGTCGGCGCAGCCGTGGTTGTAGCTGAAGCACACGTCCTCGAAGATCACGCGCCCGGCTGTCGTCGCCGGTTTCTGCGCCTCGGCGGGCGGCTGGACTTCCGCCTCGCTATCCAGCACTTCCAGGATGCGGCCGGCGGAGGCGTCAGCGGCAGAGAGCGGCGCGATCATACTGAGAAGCATCATCAGCGGGAACAGCGAGAAAATCATGTAGTTGACCGAGGCCATAATCTGCCCCACGCTCATCTCGCCCTCGATGACGAGATTGCCGCCGAACCAGATCACACCCGCGGTCGCCAGATTGGTGATCGTCATCATCAACGGCATTAGGAAGACGACGAAGTTCAACACCTTGATGTTCTGCGCCATCAAATCGTCGTTGGCCCGCGCAAACCGCTGCTTTTCGTGTTCGGCGCGGACGAAGGCTTTGACGACACGCACGCCGGCCAGATTTTCCTGCATCACCGTATTCAACTTATCCAGCTTTTCCTGGACAATGAGAAACAATGGGCGCGCCTTGACCAGAAAAAGTACGACGATGCCAAAGAGCACCGGCAGCATCGCCAACCATATCCAGGTCAACTGCCGCGCGGTGAGGATCAGCATCACCACCGAACCGGCAGCCCACAACGGCGCGCGCGTGAGGATACGCAGGCTCATCATCATGATCATCTGCACCTGGGTGATGTCGCTGGTGGCGCGGACGATCAACTGCCCGGTCTGCAAGCGATCCAGGTTGCCGAAGGAGAGCGTCTGCACTTTGCGCACGAACGCGCTGCGGATGTCGGTACCCGTCTTCAAGCCCACGCGCACGGAGAGGATGATGTTGCCCACCGAGATCAGCGCCTCCAACACCGCCACGCCAAACATCAAGAGCGCGGTGTCGATGATGACGGGCATATTCTGCGCCTTTACCCCCTCGTCGATCACCCGCTGCGTCAGGCGGGGAATTGCCAGGTCTGCGGCAACCACAGCAATCAACAGCAGCAGCGCCACAATCGCCTCCCAGCGGTAGGGTTTCATGTACTTGTACAAACGCCATAATGATTTCATCGGGACTCCTTAAAAATGGCAAATCGGCGAATCAGCGAATGGAAGAATCATGAATCATGAATCATGAATTACGAATTGCGAACCACGATTCACGATTCATGATTCATGATTCATGATTCACATCACCCAGCAGGTAGCGCATGGCGATGTCGAGCGTCTCGGCGGACATCCGGTCGCGCAGGTTTTCGTCTGTCAAGCGGCCGTTGTGGTAGAACAGGGAAGGGGCGTGGATGATGGCGAAGACGGTCGCGGCAGCCAGAGCCGGGTCTCGGGGCACAAAGACGCCACGCTCTATGCCCAGTTGCACCAACTGCGCCAGGTAACGCACGTTGCCCTGGT
The DNA here is from genome assembly GCA_034433375.1 of Anaerolineae bacterium. Classification (GTDB taxonomy): domain Bacteria; phylum Chloroflexota; class Anaerolineae; order B4-G1; family SLSP01; genus DSWT01. The sequence continues at coordinate 1,698 of DAOUAQ010000015.1, forward strand.
ACGGGCGATGCGGTTCCGGGCACAGTGAATTATGGGAAATCGGCTGTACCCACATGAACGTGTACATCTTGGGATGTTCTTTTGCATTGATGACGTAGCGCATGAGAGATTCACGCATTACGGCAGCGACGTCGCCGGTTTCGGCCTGGCGCAGCGCCTCAGCGCGCGACGCTTCCCTTTCCTCACGTTGACGCGCGCGAAGGGCCTGCACCAACGCATCGTGATTGTCAAAGTAGGTGTACAAGACCATATGCGACACACCTAACCGGTCGGCGATGGCGCGCGTGGTAAGGGCATCGTAGCCGTGTTCGAGTAGCAGCTCGTGAGCAACATTGAGGATGCGCTCACGCATAGCCTCACGCTCTTCTTCAGTCTGTTTTGGTCTTGGCATGGCGCTCCCATATAAGTTTACAACGTATAATTTATACAATGTATTTATTATACGCCGTACAGTTTACTTGTCAAGTGAATGATTTTATCCGCTTTCAAAATGGCAAATTTACATTCCAGTGCCGGTGAATGGCGAATTGCCTGAAGATAAGCGCACCAGCGCTAACCTGTGTGCCAAGTTTCCATATCAGGTTATAATACACAAATCTGGTTATAACCTTATTACGTAATCGGTAATTATTTCTGATAAAGGATGTTGGTATCATCTCAATAAAAAGGGGTTTGGGGACGGGCACATCCCGCCCCCAAACCCCCACCCCCAGATTTTCGAGAAGATACGGATGTTGGGCGATTTTACGCGAGGAGATAGTATGCAAGCTTTGGTTCTTGATAACAATTGGCGTTTCGTCGAAGATTACCCTACCCCAGAACCGCCGCCCGGCGAGGCGCTGATCCGTGTGCTGACGGCAGGCATCTGCAACACCGACCTGGAGTTAGCCAGGGGGTATCTGCACTATCGCGGGGTAGCAGGACACGAATTCGTCGGTGTGGTGGAGGCGGCGCCTGGCGCGGAGGCGTGGGAAGGGCGGCGCGTCGTCGGCGACATCAACGCCGCCTGCGGTGTTTGCGCGACGTGCCGGGCCGGGCGGTATACCCATTGCCCACACCGCTCGACATTGGGCATGGATGGGCGCGATGGCTCATTCGCCGAATATCTGACGCTGCCCGTTAAAAATCTCTATGCCGTTTCAGACGCACTCCCCGACGAGGTGGCCGTCTTCACCGAACCATTGGCTGCGGCCTGCGAAATTCTCGAACAGATTCACGTCCATCCGACAGATCAGGTCGCCGTCCTCGGGGATGGCAAGCTTGGGCTGCTCTGCGCGCAAGTTTTGGCGCTCAGTGGTTGCCAGTTGACCGTCATCGGACACCACGCTGACAGACTGGACATCCTTGCGCCATTGGGGATCGCTACGGTGCTCGTTCAGCGCGGGGCGACTGCCGAACTGGAAGAGATCACGGGCACGATGGATACCGTCGTTGAGGCGACGGGACATCCCGATGGGTACGCCACAGCACACACCCTGCTGCGCCCGCGCGGAACCCTCGTGTTGAAGTCCACCTATCACGGCGCGCTGGAAACCAACCTCAGCCGAGCCGTCGTAGACGAGATCAGGTTTGTGGGGTCGCGGTGCGGGCCGTTCGCGCCGGCGCTGCGCCTGCTTGAACGGGGGTTGGTCAACGTCACGGCTTTGATCCAGGCGCACTATGCGTTCGCGGATATTCTGGCGGCGCTCCACTGCGCCGGTCAACCGGGCGCACTGAAAGTCCTGGTCAAAATGTAGTTAACACCAGACTCCCCAGATAAGTCTGGGGAGTCTGTGTAACCAATAGTAGCCTTGTGGGGCGCACGGTCAAGCCGACTGTGCTACAGGCAGGCGAATCGCAAAGGTGCTGCCTTCGCCCACCACACTCTCGACAGTGATCTCTCCTCCCATACAGCCGATCAACGCTTTGGCTATCGAAAGCCCCAAACCGGTGCCTTGCTGTTCCATCTTTTCCCGATTGATCTGGCGGAAACGCTCAAAGAGATGCGCGACGCCGCTAGGGGAAATGCCAACACCCTCATCAGTAACAGCGATCTCCACCCAATTCTGAACGACAGAGGCCGTCACTGTCACACGCTTGCCCTTCTTGCGGGAGAATTTTATGGCGTTATCTACCAACCGGCCCAGAGCATCGGACAGGAAGTTTTCGTAAATTTGCACCGGCGGCAGGTTGGGCGCAACGTGCGTCTCCAATACGATGCCTTCTTTATTGGCTTGTATGGCGCACATTTTGACAGCACGCTCGACAACATCCCCCACTTTGTAATGGGTCGTCGCCAGGATGCGGAATTCGCGCTCCAGTTGGCCGGTATCCAGACGCACAATCATCAGCAAGTCCTCAACCAGGCTGCGCAAGCGATCGGCGCCGCGGCGGATACCGATGAGATACTGCTGAAATTCACCGGAGGGCAGTTGCGCTGCGTCTTCCAGGGCCAGTTCGGTATATCCGTAAACGCTGGTCAAAGGCGTGCGCAACTCGTGGCTCAACAATGTGATAATCTGCTGCTTGAGTTCCTCAAATTCACCCTCGGTGGCTTCGCGGATCGCTTCGGCGCGCCCGATCCGCGAGCGAACGACGACCAAAAGCTCTTGAGGATCGAAGGGTTTGACAAGGTAATCCTCGGCGCCCATGGCCTTCCCCTTCAAGCGATCTTCTTTTTCAGCCCGCGCTGTCAGGAAGACGAAAGGGATCGGTATCCATTCTGGGCGGGCGTGAACAGCTTCAAAGAACTTGTATCCGTCCATCCGGGGCATCGAAATGTCGGCAATGATAAGATCGGGGACATAATTTCCCATCATCTCCAACCCTTCAACGCCATCGCTGGCGGTGATCACGGCATAGCCTTCCATCTCCAACACATCGCGGATCGCCATCAGCAATAAGTCCTGATCTTCCACAACAAGAATCTGCTTCTTTTGCATACGTCCTTCCTCCCCTGCGTCTGAATTGTAAGGCCGCCATTCCATGCCATTCATGCTTCCATGAGCGGCATCCATACTGTGAAAGTGGACCCTACCCCCACCTGACTCTCGACTGTTACATTACCACCATGTAATTCTACGATTTCTTTGACAATTGCAAGTCCCAGACCGCTGCCCTGGATACGCAAATCCTGCGGCTCACTGCCCCGGAAAAACCGCTCAAACAGGTGCTGCAACTCGTTTTCCGGGATGCCCATACCCGTATCCGCGACCGTCACAGCGCCCCAGGGACGATTATCCTTTATACGCCGTTCGGTGGAAACTGCAATATCTCCTCCCCCTGACGTATAGTTTATCGCATTTTCAATCAGGTTGTTCAACACCTGAACAAATCTGTCGTGATCGGCTGAGACGGTTATTCTGCGGTCGGCGGCGTGATAACGAACCGTCAACCCGCGTGACTCGGCCAGAACCTTGTGGCTCATCACAACCATCTCCGTCAACGCATTGAGGTCAACCAGCCGGCGATCCAACTCCAATTGACCGGCTTCAATCCGTGAAATTTGGAGGATATCGTCAACCAGTTTGGACAGACGGACAACCTCATGATCCAGGGCTTCAAAATAACGCTGCCGGTTCTCCTGGGAATTGCGTTGCAGCAATGAAGAATAGAGGCGAATGGACGCCAACGGGGTGCGTAGTTCGTGCGAAACGTTAGAAACAAACTGTGATTTCACACGATCCAGCGCCTTGAGATAACTCACATCATGGACGGCGACAACGACCGCTGGCCCCTCAGCGCCTTGACCAAAGATGGACGACGCGCTCAGTTCCAGGTCAAGGCCGGTTAATTCGAGCACGGCATCGGGATGGGAATCCGCATGAATCGCTAAGTCGCGGATCGTCGCGCGCAGTCGCTCCGCGTCCTGCGCCGGCAGCGAATGATACAGCCATAACCGGGCAACCCGATTGGCATCCACAATCTGCCCATCGCTGTCGGTGACGACAATGCCATCGGCGGTTCCGCTGAGGATCGCCTCCAGCCAGGCATTCTTGGCCTCAAGCTCAATGGTACGGTCGCGCACGCGCCGCTCAAGTTCTTCGGCGTGCTGCACTGTTTGTTGAAACAGGCGCGCATTCTGCAGCGCGATGGAGGCGTGATCGGCGAAAGCCTGCAACCTTTCTGCGTCCTGCTCGTCAAATTGCCCGACAGACAGGCCCGACACGTTGATAAAGCCCTCGGTCTTCCCCGCAATGCGAATCGGCGCAGCCACATACGCCCTGAGCTTGTCCTGACCAGGGATACGCACCCAGCGAGGATCGTGCTGAATATCAGCCACAATGGTTGGGCGCGCCTCTTGGATCATCTGCACCAGGCTCGGATAGGTCATAATCGGGATGCTCGCGCGCGCTTGAGGCGTCGTGGGAATCCCGTGCTCCTCGTAGCCACGCCAGCGAATCATCCGCCCTATCTGCCCCTCGATCAGAATAATGTTGAAGATATCGCCATGCACAACGCGCGCTACCTGATCCAGAATGTAGTCCAACACCTGATCGAAGTTCAACACGCTGCTAACCACCGCAGCCGCGGCTTCTAACGCCTCGGCCAGTTCCCGTTGAGCGCGCTGCGCTTCAAAGAGACGCGCATTTTCGATAGCGATGGCGGCTTGTTGAGCGAACACGCGGACCACGCGGATGTCCTCGTCCGTATACACCCGCACGCCCCGGTTATCAATCGTCAACGCGCCGATGACTTTATCGCGCACCCACAACGGCACGCCGAGGTTCGAGCGCAGGTAGAGCGCCTCATTGAAAGGGACCAAACCCATATCATTCTGTTGGCTGTCTTCAATAACAACGACCTCACCGGCGGCCAAGCGGCGGTTATACGGATGATCGTTCAGCGGAAAAGAGAATCCTACCGGCGCATGAGGCGCGTTGCGTGTGGCGATGACGCGCATCGCGTCGCCTTCAAGGATTTGGATGGTGCCACTGTCGTAAGGGAAGATGCTTTCCAATTGATCCATAATCAACGTCAGCACTTCTTGCAAATCCAGCGTATTGACCACCAGCGCCGTTTCCTGGAGGCGCTCGGCCACCATACGCTGACGCTGCTCGGCGCGGAACAGGCGATCGTTTTCGACAGCGATAGCAACGATGTCAGCGACCTGTTGCAGTGTGGCAATCTGGGCCGGGATGAGCGTCTGGCGACTTCCCAGATACAGCAGCCCTGTCACCTCCGTGCCGACGAGCAATGGTAGCAGCGCCCGCGAACGCGCACCGAGGGTGTGAAGTTCACGCAACAGCGGGTCATCGGAGCGGGTGCCAAGATCAAGCGTGACATGCGGCTGTCCGCTCAATATCTGTGCGTTGACGTCTCGCGGCAACAGTAGTGCGCTTCCGGCAGGCAGCGCCGGGAAAGTGGACTCGATGACCGTAAAGATGCGCCGCGCCTCGTCGTATAACGCTAACACGATGTGCTCACATTCTGCCAATGCCGACAAGCCACGCGCCAACATCGGAAAAGCGCGCTGTATGTCCAGGGTATTCAGCGCGCGCGCCATGTCGCTGACCCATTCCTGTTCACGCGCGCGCCGCCGTACTCTGTCAAACAGACGCGCGTTATAAAGTGCGATAGCGACCGTCACGGCAGCGGACTCCACCAACCAACGATATTCTGCGGTGAAAAAGGCCCGCTGTGTGCTGCCAAGCGTCATCACGCCGAGTAACTCAGCGCCGCTAAACAAGGGGACGCTCAGTGCGGATTGGATTTCCGAGGTGCTGGATATTTTAATCCAATGCGGATCGGTCTTCACGTCGTCAACCACCACCACCTGCCGGTGCTGCGCCACCCGGCCGCTCAACCCCCGGCCAACCCGGAAATTCTGCATGAGGGTCTGAAGCACGTCAGGGTCGTAACGCACGTGGGCCATCAACTGCATCGCCCCGTTCGCCGCATCAACGACGAAGAGCAAGCCATACAAAGGCCCCAAAGCAGTGCAGATTTCATCGAGGGCCAAACGACACACATCGTGCGTGTCGAGACTTTTCGATAAGTGCTGTCCCAGACGATATACCAGCCCCAGTTGCGTCTTTTCGCGGTTCAGTTTGTCAAGCAGCAGGAAATTCTCAATCGCTGCGGCGGTCTGGTTTGCCATCGCGGAGATGAGCGCCACATCTTGCTCGGTGAACGCCGACTGCCCTATAGGACGGAGCGCGAGCAGGATGCCGACCATCACATTCTGGTATTGCAGTGGTGTAACGATGGCAGAACTGAGATAGTGTTCAAAGCGCCGGCAGAATGGCCATGCCGCGACAGTCGCATCGAAACATTCCCTGGTGAGCAACGCGGCAGCCCCGGTGCGGCGGAACGATTCTCCCACACCTTCCCACAGTTCGTCGAACGACAAACGTACATCGGGATCAGCGTCCTGCCCACCTAGCACGTAATCGAGGATTTGATGAGTCTCCATGTCGAAGGTTGATAGGATCACCCAGGGCGCGTCCAGGGCTTCGACCACCCCATCAACCACAGCCCGCAACAGATCGGGCAGGTTGTCGAACGTAATCAGCGAACGGGTCAGGCGGTAAAGGGTCTCAGCGCGCTTGCGCGCGCTGCGTTCCAGTTCCAGCAAGCGCGCGTTGGCTACAGCGTTGGCAGATTGCTGCGCCAAAGCCTGGATGAAATCCACCTCCGCTGCAGTAAAATGCCAGGGCTGGCGGTGCGCAAGCACGATGCCGCCAATAATCTCATCCTCCTCGACCATCGGCACGATCAAAATCGCCCGAATGTCATCGTGCGCCAACATTTCCTGCAAAGAGGACCCCGGCTCGGCGCCGTCAGCGTAAACCTGGATAGGTCGGCGTTCACTGAGCGCCTGGCCGATGGCCCCTTCGAACAAAAAAGCGTCCCCGGCCTCCACAATCGCCTTGACATATTCTGGCGTCAGCCCATAGCTCGCCACAACAACTTCCCCATTCGGGTGTAAGGTGAAAACACTGCCGATGTCAGCCTCCGAAAGTTCAGCTGCTTGTTGCGCAATCGAATCCAGAATCTGCTGCAAATTTAGCCTGGCCGAGATGATCTGGCTGACATGAGTGATGGCCGTCAGTTCGTCGGCCCGGCGGCGAATATGCGCGTTGAGGAGCGCCTGCGCGACCAGGTCCGCGATTTGCCGCGCGAAGGCAATTTCGTCAGACAGCCACTCCCGCTGCGGACCAACGTGCTCATGACACACTACCCCGACAACCTGCCCATGCACGCGGACCGGGGCTTCCAGCGTCGAATTGATGCCCAGCGGGTTCCAGTACACCTCGGTCAGGGCGGCGGTGCGCGGATCGCTTCTCACGTCCGCGACATCAAGAACAAATCCCTCCTGCATGGCCGCGAGGTACGCCGGATACTGGCTAACACGCACGCCCTCACTGTACGGCAACGCGCCTACCGACGCTCTGTGACCGGCCAGGAATTGCAGTTCGCTGTCATCAGGCCCCATTTTCCAGATCGTCACCTGCTCGACATGCAGTGTTGCGGCAGCCGTCTCAGCGATCAAGGACAACGCCTCGGTCAAACGGCCTTCGATGACTGCCTGGTGGGTGCTCAACTGAATCACCGCGCCCTGCTGGCGCTGCACACGTTCGAGAAGCTGGATGCGCTCTGCCTCCACACGCCGGGCGATGCTCATATCTTTGATGGTCGCCAGCGCCCCTGATCCGCGGAAGTTGACCGGCGCGACACTGACATTGACCGGCACGCGGGTCACGCCGTCGCGGTGCAGCAGCTGGATCGCGTGTTCGGCAAGGACATCCGATCCGCCACGCAGGTCACGATAATAGCCCATCAGTTTGGCAGCGTCCTCTGGATCAATCAGGGTGCGATAATCCCTCCCCACCAATGCTTCAGCGGGATAACCGACCATATCGGCCAGTACGGCATTGACAAACCGAATATGCGTGCTCTTGATCAGAACAACGCCATCCTGGATGCTGGCGAGCAGCCGCTCGGCCTGTTCTTCGGAATGGATGAGGATGCCCTCGCGCTGCTTCTCCGCAGAGATGTCGGTGATGAAGCCTTCACAAAACTGCACATCGCCGGTCCCGGAAAACACACCCACGCCCTGATCACGAACCCACTTCGGCGTCCCATCGGCAGTGATCAGACGATACACACAACGATAGGGTTGCCGGTCGCGGAACGCAGCCTCCTGCTGCGCAGCAATGTCTGGATAATCCTCTGGATGAATCCAATCCACAAAAGCATCCCGACGACTATCCAACCATTCATCGGGATGCAAAGCAGTGAGCGTGGCGCAACCGGCGCTGACGAACTCCAAAGTCCACCGCCCCTTGGTGACGTAACGACAACGGTAGGCCATCCCCGGCAAATGGTCAATCAGACGCGCCAGATGACGATTCTCCTCGGCAAATGCCGCAACAGCGTCAAGGCTGCCCTCTGGGATGGCTCTCCCGATATACTGAATGTTTCGATCTGCGACGAGTTCCAATACGTTCTCCGGCAAAGTTACGCCACAACCGCGCAATGGTAGCTTAGGAAAGTCAGGCCAACAAAGCGCGGGCCTGGTCAGGCGTCATGGCCGCGCGCTGAGCGATGCGGTTCTCCAAATCTTTCGCCAACACCTTGTTGTTGATGACAATCGAACCAACAATACAACCATCATGGAGCACGATCTTTTTGTAAACCCGCGCGGCGCTGTCCAACGACCGGATTTCGGTGTAGGCATCGGTTTCTGGATTGACCAGTCCCACCGAACTGACGTCAATGCCGACGACTTTCAGGGTTGTCGAAGGCACCACCACATCGTAGATGTTTTCTTCCCCGGCCATGTTGATGGCAGCGACTCGTCCTTGAGCCTGCGCGATGGGCGCGATGGCCCACGAATATCCCTTGTAGACGGCGACATCGCCGGCTGCGTAAATATCGGGCGCGCTTGTCGTCATACGGTCGTCCACGACGACGCCGCGATCCACGGTCAGACCTGCATCCTGGGCAAGACGCGCATTACAGCGCACGCCGGCCGCCACCAACACCATGCCGGCCGGAAACTCCCGCCCATCCTTGAGCCGCAGACCGGTCACCGCATGGTCGCCGAGAAACGCCTCGGCCTGCGCGCCTACAACAACTTTGATGCCCAGGGATTCCACAAATTGCTGCAACAACGTCGCGCCTTCGACGTCCAATTGGCGGGGCAGCAAACGAGGGAAGAACTCCAAGACGGTCACATGCCCGCAGAAGCCCAAAAGGCCGCGCGCCGCTTCCAATCCCAACAGCCCGCCGCCCAGCACGATGGTCTGCCCGCACGACGATGCCCGCTGCTCAAGTTCCAACGTATCCGCCAGGGTGCGCCAGGTAAACACGCCGTGCTTATCGCTTCCCGGAAGCGGCGGGACAAAAGGGACACTGCCCGTCGCCAACAACAGCTTATCATACGCCACCGGCGTCCCGTCAGCTAACACGATGGTCTTGGCGGCGGGGTCCACCCGCGTGACGCTGCGCCCCAAGTAAACGTTGATCCCGCGCCCTTTGTACCACGCCAGGTCGCGGCGCAGCAGCCGTTCCAGCGTGATGCCGCCGGCAAGAAACTCGGTGAGCTGCGGGCGATAGTAATACGGATACGCCTCATCCGAGTACACTTCGACGGCGCCGACCTTGCGGGACGACAGTTCCAACGCTGCTGTAATGCCAGCCACTCCTCCACCCACAATGACGAAGCGCATACCTGACTCCTTTCAAGCCGCGTATGAGTACCCTTCTATTCTACAGCAAAAACGACGAGAGATAAAACCATAATCCTTGCAAAAACGTTGCAAATTGAGGACAAATCCGCGCCATACCAGTCCAGGCGCTAACCGAGATGCCCCCTCACAAAAGCCTGACAGGTTTTTTACAAAACCTGTCAGGCCGAAAGTTGCCGACCGCTCGAAACGATCTCCCAAAAGCTATGCGCCAGACTCTCGGCGAAACGTTGGCCTGGTTCTGGGAAGATACGCGCGAAAGTAAAGTTGGGTATCCCTTACGGCTTATACGTCTCCGCCAGATAAGCGACCAGGGCCGCCTGTTCTTCAGCGTTGAGGCGCGCGCCCTTTTGCACCATGCGGGTCACGCTCTGCTGCCACTGCTCTTGAGTGTAACGGGCCGCCGTCACTTTGTTCAAGCCGTGGCAATCCGTGCAGCGCGCTTGCAGTAGCGCCGCCGCGTCAATTGCAGGTGCGGCGGTAGGCGCAGCAGTTGCCGAAATCGCGGTGGGGGCAACAGTTGCCGGAACAGCAGTAGGCGCGGGCGCAACAGCGGTAGCCGCCGGCGCAACAGCGGTAGCCGCCGGCGCGGGTGAAGATGAACCGCCGCACGCCACAAGCACCAGCGCCGCCACAACCAGTGCAGCCACAACCCAAATCGTCATCATTGTTCGTTTTTTCATCGTATCATCTCCGCATCACCATAGTAAGTTACACAGCATGTCCACACGCTAACCATCCCCAACGTTTACGGGAAGATGCCACGCTCTTTGTACACCTTCTCCAGGCGATTGATCGCAACGATGTACGCCGCTGTGCGCCAATCGGTGTTGAAACGTTGCGCCGTATCGCGGACGCGACGGTAGGCGCTGACCATCTTCTTGTACAATTTCGCGTCAATCTCTTCCAAGTCCCAGAACTCGCTGCGTTTGTTTTGCAGCCACTCAAAATAGCTGACGATGACGCCGCCGGCGTTGCACAGCACGTCGGGCAACAGAAGGATGCCCTTATCTTGCAACACCCTATCGCCATCCACGTTGGTGGGGCCGTTCGCGCCTTCGATGACGAGTCTGACGTTCAGCCCGGGCGCAGTCTCGCCGGTGATCTGGTTTTCCAGCGCCGCCGGGATGAAGAAGTCTGCCGGGGTGCGCATAAACGTCGCGTGATCCACAGGCGCGGCGTGCGGATAACCGGCGACGCCTTTGTGAACGCGGACGTAGTCGGCGAGCGCGTCCGCATCAATGCCGTCGGGGTTGGCGATAGCGCCGGTGTGATCCTCCACCGCGAGCAGCTTCGCCCCGTGCGGTTTGAGCAGCCGCGCCGACCACGAACCGACGTTGCCAAAACCCTGCACGATATACGTCGCCTGTCCCAGATCGAAGTTATTGTCTTGCGCCCAGGCCTCCAGGATGAAGACAATGCCTTGCCCGGTAGCCTTGTCCCGTCCCACGCTGCCGCCCGACTCGATAGGCTTGCCGGTGACGACGTGGATGCTGCGGTTGCGCTCCAGCGGCGGCATCATCGAGAGATAAGTGTCCATAATCCACGCCATAATTTGCGCGTTCGTGTTCACGTCCGGCGCGGGGATGTCGTATTCCGGGCCGATGTTGCTGCCAAGCGCGTAGGTGAAGCGGCGAGTGATGCGCTCCAATTCTAGCAGCGAGAAATCCGCCGGGTTGAGCTGGATACCGCCCTTCGCGCCGCCGTAGGGGATGTCCACGATGGCCGATTTCCACGTCATCCAGGTCGCCAGCGCGCGCACTTCGTCAATGTCCACGGCAGGGTGAAAGCGCAAACCGCCCTTGTACGGCCCTAGCACGTTGTTGTGCTGCACGCGATAGCCGGTAAACATCTGCACGCGGCCATCGTCCATCTTCACCGGGAAGTTGACGACGATCTCGTTCGTCGTGCTGGAGAGAATTTTGCGAATCTCAGGATCAAGCTGCATGAGATCCGCGGCTTTGTTGAATTGTGCGACGACATTTTCATACACGCCAAGTTTAGCCATACTCACCTCCTCTCTAAAAATAGTTGAAAGTTATAGGTTAAAGGTTGAAGGTTGAAAGTTGTAAAACGGGTATTACACGCTACAGGAATTCCTCTGGCGCGGGCGGAACGTCCACCGGGATGCCGCCGTGGCGCAGCGAGTAGGCCGCGCACACGCCGGCCGCGACGCTCATCCGGCCGGCCAACGGCGTCGCCAGCGGCTCTTTGCCGTCCAGGCACATCTCCACGAAATCCTTGCAGATGACGGGATCGGCGCCGCCGTGCTCGCCTTCCTCCGGCTTCACATCATAGATGCGATCCGCCAGGTCACGCCAGGTGTTGGAGCGGCGCGTCTTCACCCACACCTTCATGTCCGGCTCGGAGTTTTCGACGCGGCCTTCCGTGCCGATGAAGGTGTAGTTGCGATGATAGTCCGGCGTGAAGTGGCACTGCAAGTACGACGCTTTGATGCCGCCTTCCAACTCCATAATCATCACCTGGTTGTCCTCCACATCCACTTCCTGGCGGAAGACGCACTGCACGCGCCGCCCCCGCAGGATCGCCTCGGTGCAGGTGTCGCGTTCGGCGCACGCCGGGCAGGTGAGATCGTTGGGTTTGTCGCCGCCGAAGAAATCCAGGCCGCCAAACGCCGCCGTGCGCGTGGTATAACGTCCGGTGATCCAGTGAATCACGTCAATGTCGTGCGAGCCTTTTTGCAGCAGCAGTGAGGTCCCATTCTGGCGCGTGGCGTGCCAGTCGTGGAAGTAGAAGTCGCTGCCGAAGCCGACGAAGTGCCGCACCCACACGGCCTTGATTTCGCCGATAGTCCCGGCGTCCACAATCTCCTTCATCACGCGGAACATCGCCATGTAGCGCATATTGAAGCCGACCATGAGCCGCGTCCCGGCGCGCCGCCAGGCTTGCAGGATGCGGTCGCAGCCCTCAATGGTGATCGCCAGCGGCTTCTCGCAGAAGACGTGCTTCCCGGCCTCCAACGCGGCGACGGCGTGCTCTTCGTGGCAGAAATCCGGCGACGTGACCGCCACCGCATCTACGTCGGGGCGCGCGAGCAACTCGCGGTAGTCCGCGGTGACGAACGGCGCGCCGCCGTGCCGCGTCTTGAACGCTTCCAGATGCGCGGGATTCACGTCCGCCCCCGCCACCACCACCGAGCGCCCGTCGGGCTGGTGCCAGTTCCGCCACAGCCCACCGCGCCCGGCGACGCCAATCATGCCAATGCGAAGTTGTGTTGTCATCAAAATCCCCTTATTTTACGGCGAAGGACAGCGTGTGACTGCGACTTCGTTATCTTCAAACAAAAACGCCGGCGAGATTTGTAGGCGCGCCGCACACGACAACGGCTGCCGCCCGCGCGCGATGTGGACACGCCCTTCATCAATAGCCGGCAGTTGTTTACCCTGCACGGTCAAGCCGACCTGCGCGTAGTAGATGCCGACGTAGGCCAGATGCACGTTCGAGTCGGGGCCGAGGGTAATGCCGAGCCAATCGGTGGCGCCAGGGTTGAGCATCCGGTTATTGGTGTCGCCTAGCATGTCATCGTTCAACGAGGTGAAAACGACTTCTTGATTGGAACGCCCTAGCGCGGTCAGATGTCCTTGCACCGTGAGTTTTCCGGCTGCGCCAGCCTTCGTAACGACGCCGGCATCAATTTTCAGCACGGCGTTCGGCTTCACGATCACTTCACCTTCCAGGACCCGCACCACTTGATCCGCCACTCCCCCAAACAGCGCCCAGGTTTGATCGGTCTCAATCGTGCCGGTCAGAATGGCAATCCCCTTTATGCCATTTCCGGCAAACTGTATCCCGCGCAAGGTTGGGGACGATGCCGGCGTCATTTGCAAGCCGGCGCCCGACGTGGCGAAAAGCTGAATGTTGGACAGCTTAGGCGCAGCATCCACCAGCACAATGGGGGCATAACGCACGATGACATTTTGAATGTCCGCCGCGGCATCCACCCGTTCGAGCCTGACCCCGCCCCAGGCGCGGCTGTCCTGGACAGTCGTAACGCCGTCAATGTCGCCGCCGTACTCGTCATCATGCAGCGAGGTGAAGATGATTTTTTCTTCTGGATTAGTCCCGCCGACTGCGGAGAAAGCGCCGCGTATCACCAGCTTGCCTGTCGCGGTAAATTTCAGCACCACACCCGGTTGAAGCGTCAGTCTGGCCTGCGATCCCACGGTGATGGTATCGTGGATGATGCGCGCAACCGGGGTCTCTCCGCCGAGCTTCGCCCACGTCCATTCTTCCTCACCACCGATGGTGCCACCGCCATAGATTTCCATGGCATTTCCAGAACGATTGTCGGTTAACGTCAAAGTATCCAGCACCGGGGAGGCGTTGACGTCAGCGCCGAGCGGATACCCGGCGCTATCGGCGATGGTCACCTGGCGCAGCTCCGGGGAACTGGCTTGCATGAAAACCGCGGCTGTTCCGTACCCACCGTAGCGGATAGAAACGTCGCGCAGATACGATTTCTCGCTGCTCTCGTAGAAGGACAGGCTGCCCCAGTCGCCGGGCTGCGGGTCAATGGCTTCCCGGTACGTCACGCCCCCCACCTCAGGCCGGCTGTCGTACAGCGAGGTGAAGTGCGCGCCGGTTGCCTTGAGCAGGCCGCGGACCCAAATCCCCGGCAGTTTGCCCTTCGGCATACGCCAGAACTTGACGATGGCGCCGGTCTGAATATCCAGCGCCGTCTCATCCTCCACCCACAGCGGGCCGGTGACAACATACGCGACGCCGGTATTGGGCCATGCAATGCTTGGGGCCGTCAATGTGCCGGAGCGCACCTCCACGCCGTTGACTGGATTTTCGGCGATCTTCACATTCTTGGACAGGTTCGGCGGTGTGACGCCGTCAAAGCTGATGGGGAAGAGGGCGCTGTCTGCAATGGTGACATCCGACAGGTCAGGAACGCTGTTGACCAGGTAAAGCGCGCGCGCACCGGCATAATCAATGCGCGCGTGGCTGAACACCGCTGCTTCACTGGGATTATAAAGGCGGACGCCTTCCCATCCCCCTGGCGTCTTATCCCAGGCCGTGAACGTGACCGGCGCGGCCTCGTTGCCGCAGGCGTACAAGACGCCATACACCTCAATCGTCGTCCCGCCGGAGAAAACTAGCGTCGCGCCGGGGTAGATTAACAGCCGGTACTCCTCTGGCACAACCAGTGTTTCCGTGATCACCACTTGCGTGCCGGTGAAGATTGTATCGGCGGTCAATGCGCCGCCCAACGATTCCGCCAGGGTGAATGTGCCGAGGTCAAGGTCTCGACACAGCTTTAATGCAGGTCGCTCTGGCTGCGGCGCTGCGATTGGAATTCCCGGCAAAGACAAGGGCACAGAACGCCCGCGCAGCAGCAGCCAACCCAGCGCCAGCAGGAGCGGCAATTCAATCAGCCCCAAAATGCTGAAAAACACCCGCCGGTCAAACAGACGGAACTTGCGCGCCGGCGACGAAGTTGGGGCAGGAGTTGGCGTTTCCAGCGCCACTTCTGCCACCGATTCGAGGAAAGGCGGCACGTGGGCCGGCTGCGGCGTCACGACTGGGCTTACTTCAGGTATCACGGGCGCTGCTGGCGCGGAAAATCCCTGGGAACGCAGTCGGCGCGCCCGCTGTAGAAAGCTCTCCGGCGCAGCTTCAGGTTCCACCGCAAGCGCCGGTTCTTTGGGCGGCGGCGGCTCTTCCATAAATTGCACGGACGGTGCGATTTCCTCGACGCGCAGGGGTGCCGCCATAGGTGGCGGCGCAGCCATAGGCGCAGGAGCGGCGACAGGTTTCTCGGCGGCAGGTTCTTCGTCGAACAATGCGCCCCAGCCGAAAGCCTGTTCCGGCGTAAACAGTTCCGGCTCAGGCTCAGGTTCTGCTGCGGGCGCAACGACGACACCGCCCCCCGGTTCGGGTAAGAGACGACCGGTCCGCAACGCTTCTATGCCCTCGAGCGCATCCTGGTTATTGGGGTCAAGGCGCACAACCTGACGCAGACAGTCGAGTTGCCGTTTGGGATCGTCGAGCGCCTGAGCCAGCCACAGCCATGCCAGCGCGTTGTTCGGGTCCTGACGCACAAACTGGAGTAGCGAGCGTCGGGCATCGTCGTAAAACCCCAAACGGACGTTTTCAATCGCTTGATAGAGCAGTGGGTCTTCCATCTGTCAGCCTCCTTCGGAAATAGTCCAAAGCCGAAAGTCCTAAGTCCAAAGTCTTGACGATCCGTTGCTAGTACCGGATCCGCGGATCCAACAAAGGATAAATCAAGTCCAGGGTAAAGGTCGCCAGCGCAATCGCCACGATTAGGAAGAATACGATGCCTTGAATCATGGCATAATCGTTGGCAAGGATAGCCTCGGAGAGGAGATTTCCCACCCCCGGATAGGAAAACATTGTCTCTACGAGCGCATAACCCGATACCAGTGTGCCCAATGAGATCGCCAATTGCGTCACCTGCGGGAGCATCACATTGCGCACGGCATAGTGATAAAAGCGGCGCAGAGGTCTGAGACCTTTGGCCTCGGCATAGAGCATAAAATCTTCACCGACGACCGTGACAATCATACCGCGCATCCACATCGCCCACGTGCCGCCCGACACGAGAATCATGGTCAAGACTGGCAACACCGCATGATGCGCCACGTCCAATAGAAATGTAGGGTTGGCCCAGTCCACCGGTATCGTCACACTGTAAGAGCCGCGCGATGGGAAGAGGTTGAAACGAAACGCGAAATAATAGAGGACGATGAGCGCGATGATGAACGGCGGAATGGACGAGAGAACCATGAAGACGGGGACAAGCGCCTTGAAAAGTCTGGCGTCGCGCTTCCAGCCGGCCCAGGCACCCACAGCTGTGCCAATGACGAAGGCTAAAATCGTAGCGACGCTCAACAACACGACTGTGTAAGGTAGCGAACGCAGCACAATATCCTTCACCGGCCAAAAGTAACGGAACGAACGGCCAAAGTCGAAGCGCAGCATATTATTCATATACGTGAGATACTGACGCCACGCCGATTGGTTCAGCCCGGCCCAATTTGTATAGAACTCCAACAAACTTTGGATTCGGTCGCCGCGATCTCCCGACCGGGTCGTCGTTTGCAGAAGGTATTCGAGGATAGGATCGTAAGCCGTCATGCGCGGCACCAGAAAGTTAACCGTAGCGGCAAACCACACCACGGCGATCAAGTTGAGCACTCGTTTGGCAAGATACCGTAGAGGTATCTTCATCGCTGTACCTTCTACCAACTAGGAGGAATGGGCCACCAGGTTGCCTCGCGCCCTTCAGCCGCCGCGTCCCACGCATCAGCCATCGCTTCGATAGAGCGCTGCGCGGGCGGCAACAGATCAAATCCACGCCATTCGCCCGTGCGCGCGCCGGGGAGTTGCAATTGCGTGTTCCGGCAATACTCGTACCAATCTCTGAAGGTGTGCCACTGCACGTCAACCCCGTAACGTCCAGGCCGCTGGCCCATCGGCGACATTGGCTCGACGGTGTGACATGAATTCAGGATCTTCAGCTTGGAATGGGGATACATATCGTAGACGTTCTGCGCCAGGTTGATGGATTCCTGCACCGCTTCTTCGTCTTCCCCCGGCAGGTTGAGCGAGAAATAGACAATGATGGGGACGTTATACATATTCACTTCATCCAGAGCGTTCATAAGTTGGGCGTCGTTGTAGCGTTTTCCATTCAGACGCCGCACCCGCTCCGAACCGGAGTAGGGATTCAGGGCCACGCTGGAGTGCTGCATATCAGCCGCGCGGACAAATTCTTTGATAAAGCCGGGAGGCGGGAGTTGGAAAAACTCGTTATAGAGACCGATCTTGATCTGCTCCTTGCGTAGTGCGCGGAAGAGCGACCGCCAATAGTGCTCGCCCATCGCCGCGAGATCATAGGAGAAGCACACCTGAATCACTTTGTGCTCGATCAAATGCTTGATCTCGTCCACGATCGTCTCTACCGGCACGGGCACAATGCCATCGCGCCCGGCGATAGCGTTGTGCGCGCTCTTCGCGCCGCCGCAATACGAGCACTCAAAGTCGCACCCACGCGCCGTCGTAATCCACCGTCCCCGGTACTTGCTGATGTCCGCGCCTTCCTGGGCCTGACGCGCTAAATCCATGTCAATGACCAGATATTCGTGGACAAAGTATTCATCCTGATGTTCCAACCAGTGCAAGTCAATGAAATTGAAGTCCGCGAAGTCCTCAGGGCGCGCGCAGTACGTTCTGGGGTTTTCCACCACCCGCCCACGGAGGCGGTACGTCAGGTTGGGAACGCCGGAAAGATCGGGCAGTATACCTCGCTCCACGCTCATCAGCGCCTGGGCTAACGCCAAAAGCGGACGCTCCGCATCGCCGCGCACGACAAAATCAACCACAGGAATATCCTTGATGATCTCGCCGGCAAAAGCAGACGATGTCAGCCCGCCGAGGATCACCCAGGCGTCTGGGAGGATCTCCTTCACCGCCTGGGCGACGCTGATCGCGCCATAGCTGTGCTCGTACCAGTGCAGGTCAATGAGCACCATCCGCGCGGCCCGGTGAGCATACAACCAGCGTCGAAGATTGAATTCACTGTTCAACTTTTTCTCCAACGGGAAGTTGATTCCCTTAACAGGAATCCCGTTGTCGCAAAGCAGGTTCATCAGCGCGGGCACGCCCATGGGGATGAGGCCGTAGGGTCGCCCAAACTTATAGCGCGCCGGCGTATCGTAGAGATCAACGGCTTGTTTGGCCGGGTGAATATACAGAGCAGCAGGAGCTTCGTCCACACTATCCTCCAAAAAGACAGTTTCAGGTTGCAAGTTGCAAGTTGCAGGTCACAGGTTGAAAGTTACATCAAGTTGTAAAGAGTGCGGGTCTTCGTCCATTCACCAGCCAGGCGGGATGGGCCACCAACACTCTTCGTGGCCTTGCCGCGCCGCGTCCCAGGCATCGGCCATGGCTTCCAGCGCGCGCGCGTTCTCGTCACGCAACACGAAGCCACGGTGCAGCTCGGTGCGCGCCGCCGGTCCACCCAACTGAGTCTCACGGCAGTAATTATACCAGTCATTGAAGCTGCGCATCGTGACATCAATGGCGTATTTCTCAGGATGAACCGCCATCGGTGAGAGCGGGTCCAGGGTATGGCAGGAATTCATCAGTCGTATCCGCGAGGGCGGATAAAGCTGACAAATTTCTTCGGCCAGAGCGATGGTTTCTTTAAGTGTCTCAGGGGTCTCGCCGGGCAGGTTGAGGGAAAAGTAAATGAGCGCAAAAATATCATAAAGGTTGAGGGCATCCAGGATATTGATCAGCTCCACGTTGGTGAAGATCTTGCCATTGAGCCGGCGCACCCGTTCAGCGCCGGAGAGTGGGCTGAAAGCCAGGCAGGAGTGCTCCCGATCTGCGATCTGGGCGAAGCGTTTGACGAAAGCCGGGGTCGGAAGCTGAAAACACTCGTTGTACAGCCCGATTTTGATCTGCCGCTGGCGCATGAGCGCAAAGAAGGTGCGCCAGTATTCGTCGCCCAACTCGGCGATGTCGTAAGAGAGCGAGGCCTGCTCCACACCAATCCCCGCCAGACGTTCCAGTTCATCCACCACAGCTTCGGGCGAACGGGGCACGAGGCCATCCCGCGTCGCCAGGACTTGATGCGCGCTCTTGCACCCGCCGCAGTAGGAGCACTCGTACTTGCAACCCCGCGCCGTGGCAATCCACCGCCCAAGAAAAGGATCGGTCTTGAGCGCGGCGCGGGCCTTTGGCAGATCGGTCACCAGGTATTCGTGGACGAAGTACTCGGCGTAGTGTTCCATGAAGCTCAAGTCAACGTAGTCAAGGCGGTTCAGGTCCTCCGTGCTGGCGCAATAGCCGATGACATTCTCCAGCACTTCGCCATCGTGGCGGTAGGTCAGGTTCGGTATCTGCGCTAAATCCGAGGGCGCCGCCGTCGCACCGCCACAGCGTTGCACGAGCGATAACAAAGGCCGTTCGGCGTCTCCGCGAATCACGAAATCAACCGCCGGAAAACGCTCCATGATCTCGCGGGCAAACCCGGAGGCCGTCAAGCCGCCGAGGACGACCCAGGCATCCGGGAGCACTTCCTTGCAGACGTTGGCGAGGCTGATCGCGCCGTAGCTGTGTTCGTACCAGTGCAGATCAATCAGAATCACCCGCGCGTGTGTCTGCGCGCGCAGCCATTGACGGAGATCAAACCCCCGGTTGAGTTCGCGTTCCAGGGGATAGTTGAGGCCCTGCACTTCCACCCCCGCAGCCCGCAGCACGTTGACCAACGCCGGCACACCCAGCGGGATCAAACCGTAGGGACGGCCCAGCGGCACATCCCGCGCAGACTGGTTCTGCTCGTAGAAATCAATGTCCTGCTTGGGTGGGTGAATATACAACACGTCGGCGGGCGGTTTGGGCCGGCCATGACAATGTTTGTATTTCTTGCCGCTTCCACAAGGGCACAGATCGTTGCGCCCGACGCTTTGAATCATCACCAGACTATTCTCCCAACCTTACATAAAATCCTATAGACAAGACACTGCAAAGCGCAGCACGCCTTGCAGTGTCTTCGATACCACCTGCACCTTTTCCGGCCGCAGCCGATTTACTGTGCGTCAGTTTGCAGACCCCATAGCAGCAGGTTGGCTACGCCTCAGGAAAAACCTTGCCCAACTCCTCGCGCGATAAAATCTCATTGTCACGATACAGATAGCACGCGGCTGCCCGGTCGTGTTCAATCGAGAAAAGCTCCGGCGCTTTCGATTCACAGATATCGAATTTATAAGGACAGCGCGGCGCAAACTTGCAGCCTGTAATTGCCTTAAAGGCTACCTGGCTCTTCTGAATCATCTCCTCGGCGCCCCCCCACGGCAGGTCGGGATCAGGCCAGGGAATTGACGAGACCAGTAACTTGGTATATGGGTGTTGCGGGTTTCGGATGATCGTGTCTACATTGCCCACTTCCATCACCGAGCCGTGATACAGGATGATGATGTAGTCGCTGATGTGATACGCTGTCGTCAAGTCGTGGGTGATGTAGAAGATTGGTACGCCGAAGTCACGATTCAACCCACGCAGCGCCTTGAGGATCGTCGAGCGCAGCGAGGCGTCCACCATCGAAACCGGTTCGTCGGTAATCAACAGCTTTGGCTTCAGCAATAGCGCGCGCGCCACGGCAATGCGCTGGCGCTGACCGCCGCTCAATTGGTGCGGGTAACGCCCCAATGTCTCCTCCGGTCGCAGCCCAACCCGCTCAAGCGCCTCCTCCATCAACTCGTAAGACTCGGCTTTGGACTTGGCGAGCTTGTAATTTTTGATCGGGATACTCAACAGGTTGTCAACCTTGTAGAACGGGTTGTACACGGCGAAGGGGTCCTGGAAGACCGCCTGAATCTCGCGCCGGTATTGGAACATGGTCGTTCTGTTCAACTCGCTCAAGGGTTGACCGCGGAACATGACCTGGCCTACCGTCGGGTGATAGAAACCCAACATCAACATCCCCATGGTCGTTTTACCGCTGCCACTCTCGCCAGCAATGGTGACGATCTTGGGGAAGTTTTCTTTGACGGCGAACGTCATATCTTCCAACGCCACCGTGAAATCTTTTTTGCCACCGAAAACCTTGGTTACGTTCTTCAGTTCAATTAAGGGTGTGCTCATGATTTCACTCCAGTTCTATGCGGTATGAAGATGGCAGGCAACCCAACGCCCTGGCTGCACCTCAGTGAACGGCGGGGTCGCCTTCTCACAGAGATCCCAAGCCTTGGGGCAGCGAGTATGGAAGACGCATCCTTCCGGCGGATTCAATAACGAAGGCGTAATCCCTGGGATGCCGCTAAACACACCCTTGTTTTCCAATACCGGCAAACTCTCAATCAACAACTGCGTATAGGGATGCAGCGGATGGTGGAACATCGCCCGCGTTTCGCCAATCTCCATCATCCTTCCAGCGTACATCACCGCGAGCCGATCCACCGTCTGCGCCATCAGCCCCATATCGTGGCCGATCAGGATCACGGATAGCCCCAACCGCTGCTGCAGTTTGTTGATCGTCTCCATCACTTGACGCTGGATCACAACGTCCAAGGCGCTGGTAGGTTCATCGGCGATGATCAGATCAGGCTCCATCGAGATGGACTGCGCGACCGTCACGCGCTGCTGCATCCCACCGCTCAACTCGTGCGGGTACATTTTAGCGACCTTGGGGGCCAGGTCTACCATTTGCAGCAGCTCATTGACGCGCTTTTCACGCTCTTCCTTCGTCATGATGATATTGTGGTCGAGCATCCCGTCCACCAACTGCTTGTCAATGCGCATCACCGGGTTCAGCGAGTTCATCGCGCCTTGCGGGATCATGGCGAGCCGGCTTAGCTTGATCTGGCGCATCTGCTCCTCGGACAGCTTGACCAAGTCTGTGCCGTCCAGGATCATCTGCCCGCCCGCGATCTTGCCGGGCGGTTTGATCATGCGCATCAACGCCAGCGCCATCGTGGACTTGCCCGAACCGGACTCGCCGACCAACCCCATCTTCACGCCGAGTTCCAGGTTAAAACTGACGTCATCAACCGCTTTGACAGCCCCGCGCTCGATGTAGTAGTAGACTTTCAAATTCTTGATCTGCAGCAGTGCCGTCGCGCTCATACGGTCCTCCGCGTTCTGGGATTGGCAAACTCATCCAGTCCGATAGAGAGAAGCAGGAAAGCGATAAAAATGGCGGCGATAACAACTACCGGCTCCAAGATCCACCACCAATAGCCCTGCAAGAAGGCGTTGTAGTAGCGCAGCCAGTAAATCGTCATGCCCAACGACGGTTCGCGCAGATTGCCGATCCCCAACGTCTGCAAGCCTAACGAGCCGAGGACGCCGCCGTTGACCGCGCCCGCCAGACTGATAGCGAGATACGGCATCAGGTTAGGCATCAGCTCCTTGATGATAATTTCCATGCCGCTCATCCCGGATAGCTTCGCCATCATGACAAAAGCGCGCTCACGCATACTCATCACCTGCGCCCGAATCGCTCGCGTTGGTTGCACCCATGCCACAATGGAGAGAATCAACCCCATTCTGAGCACGCCCATTTGCTCAGGATTGGGCACAGAGGAGGCGATGATGACCAGCAATAAGAAAGAGGGGATCGTCATCAACACATCCACGAGAAACTTGACAATCGTATCAAACAGGCCGCCAAAGTAACCGGTCATAAAACCGAGCACCGTGCCGACACCCAGACCAATACAACCGGCAATCATACCGATAGAAAGTGTCATCCGGGTGCCATAGATCAGGGTAGGGAGTAAGTCGCGCCCCACCGCGTCTGTCCCAAAACGATGCTGCGCCGAAGGCGGTTGTTTGGGAGTCGTGGCTAACGGATATGCGCCAGCTTTGGGGACGAAGAACCCGGCTACCGTTGAAAAGAGCAGCAGCAGCAGCAGAATCACCAACCCGCCGCCGAAGGTCGGGTTACGGCGAATGTAGTTGAGAAAACCTTTGAAACCTTGACCTCTTTGCATACCTAGCCTCCTGAGTACGAAATACGCGGATCGAGGAACGGGTAGATGAGATCAACGATCAGGGTAGCCACAGCGATCCCGACCACCATGAAGAACACGATGCCGTAAATAAGCGGATAGTCAAGCGAAGCAATCGCACCGCCCAAACGCCCGCCAATGCCGGGATAACTGAACATACCCTCTACCAGTGTAGCGCCAGACACAATTAACCCCAGTTGCATTGCCAATGCCGTTACCTGCGGAAGTAAGGTATTGCGCAGCGCGTAACGGAAGAAAATACGGGAGCCTTTCAGCCCTTTGGCCTCGGCAAACGTGATGTAATCCGCGCCCTCTACCGTGACCATCATCGCGCGCATCCCTAACGACCAGCCGCCAACGGAGACCAATAACATCGAAAGCCCCGGCAAAAGTGCGTGCCTGACCACACTTAGTAAGAATTGCGGGTCTGTCCAGTTCTTATCAATGGTCACAGCATAGCCGCCGCGCAACGGGAACAACTTGGCCTTAAAGGCCAGGAAATAAATGAGCACGAGCGCCAAGATGAAGGCGGGAACCGCCGAAAACATCGCCAGCGGCGGCATCAACCACGAGAACCACTTGGATGTTTTGGACCAGCCTACTAACGCGCCAACAACCGTGCCGATCAAAAACGCGAGAATCGTGGATGTAGACACAAAACCCAAAGTCCAAAAAACTGTTTGCCCGATAATCGTGCCGACCCGTTGAGGATAGTTGACGATGGAATACCCTAAATCGAAACGCATCGTATTCCAGATGTAGGTGAGATACTGCTCCCACAGTGGACGGTCAAGGCCATAGAGCTTTCTGAGGGAATCCCGGAACTCTGCGGCGCCTTCAGAGGTTAACCCGCCGCTTGCAATCTTCTGGTTGATCAGTTCTTGCACGGGATCGCGGGGAGCTAATTTGGGGATCAGAAAGTTAATCGTCGCTGCGGTAAAGAGCACCGCGATGAGAAAGCCTATTCGTTTGAGTATGTAACTGGGTGGTATGCGCATTAAGCACCTCCAATCGTCTGATAAGTTCACACCATAGCGCTCCGGAGTCCCGCCGCTCTATGGGAAGACGCGAGGGGGCCACAACGGCCCCCTCGCGGGCTTGCGCAATACTACTTCGCCGGCTTGAGGCGGCTCAGGGTGAGCACAAAGGGATAGTGCCACGGCGCCGTGTTGTAGGCGTCATCCTTGTTGGGCCAGCCAACCCAATAGGTTGTATTCATCGCCAGGCGATGGAACCACTCGGAGATCGGGACCTCCGGCAGCGCCGTATACCAGATCTTCGCCGCTTTGTTGTACAGGTCCTGCATCTTCGCGGCATCATCGGGGGATGTACGGCTCATTTCGTTGATATATTCCTCATATTCTGGATCCCACCAGCGCGTCCAGCTCTCGTTGACCACGTTCGTCCCCGTGGGCACGGAGTTCGCCTTGAGGTTGAAGGCCATCGTTTCGTAGGGGTCCAGCACGCTGCCGCCGTGACCGCGGAAGAACGCCTTCGCATTGCCGTCGCCCATGATTGTCCACGCATCGGGTGGGTTGATCTGCTGAGCATCGAAACCGGCCTGCCGCAACTGCTCCACGACCACCGGGCCGATGTCGGCGTAGATGTCAACGGTCAGGATTTCGGGCTTGAAGACCGTGCCATCCTTGGCAAAGAAGCCATCAGCGTTCTTGGTAAAACCGGCTTTGCCCATTAACTCCGCGACCTTGGCGGTATCGCGCACATAGATAGCCTCGCCCATGGCCTTCACTTCAGGCGTAGCGTTTTCCAGATACTTCTTCAGACCGGGGTAACCGGGCATCGGCATATTGGTCTTGACGCCCGCGCCGCCATAGCCTACATCCATCACCTGCTGGTGATCAATGGCATAAGCAAAGGCCCAGCGCACATCCGCGTTGTCATAGGGCGCTTCAAGGGTGTTGAAGAACAGCGAGGTGGGCCACCAGTCCATATAACCGTAGGGCTTTTCCTTGCCAGTGTGAGTCATGATCTGATCGGCGCCCTGCAGGAAGATCGCTTCGATGGAAGCGGGGCGCAGGTCGAGCGTTACATCCACTTCGTTGTTGATGAGCATCTGTGTGCCGACTTCCTCGCCCGGCCAACCGAAGTTCACGATGCGCTCAACGCTTGGCATCGCATCCACCAAACCAACCTCAGCCGCCCACCACTCGTAGCGCAGGTCCAGGTGCTTCACCTGGCTCTCCATACGGGTGACCGTGTACGGACCGGAGTAAGCCGGCCACTTCTTGTCGAGATCATAGAACATGAACTCACGCCAGTCGCCCTGAACCGTCGAGAAGACGTGTTCCGGTACAAGGACCACGCCGCGGTCGAAACGCGCAGTGCAGCCGGTGAAGTGCCAGCGGGGGTTCGGTTCCGTGAGCTTGAACTTGACGGTGTAGTCGTCAACAGCCTCAGCCGAGGCGACATATTTCTTCACAAACCCAGAGTTTTCCAGGTCCGGGGCCTTGTCCCGCAGGCTATTGTACGTGAACACGACATCAGTGGCATTGAGATCCTCACCATCTGCCCACTTGACGCCCTTGCGCAAAAACAGGGTCATCTCGGTGTAATCGTCGTTGTACTCGTAGCTCTCCGCGATCCAGGGATAGGTCTTGTTGTTGAGCGCGCAGTAATAGAACGGGAATTCGAGCATGGCCGAGGCGGCGCGCTGGTGCCAGTTGTTGGCATACATATTGCCGATGCCGGCAACGGCGTCTTCTACCGCGCCAAACGCATAAACCAACGTGCGCTCGCGCTTGACATCGCGGGGCCACTTTTGCTCCGCCACCGGCACTGCGGTTGGTTCAGCGGGCTTGGGTGTAGCGGTCGGGGCAGCGGCCTTGGGGGCCTCTGTAGCGACAGGCGCTTTGGTGCCGCCGCAAGCCGCGAGCAACGCACCGGCCGTCGCTGTGGCCGAAATCTGCAGGAACTGCCGACGTGAAATCTTCTTCATTTCTCTTCCTCCTTAAGATAGGTAAACATAGTAATAGACAGAGCAGACATTTCAGGTAACGTCAACAATATCGTGATTTCCTCCAGTTTTCACCTCCTTATGCGAGTTCCAATGTTTGTATGCCGATTCACAAAAAACACAAACAGCACAAACGACCGGTTGCACTAAGACCGGCGTTCGTTACACTTTTCTAAAATGCTGGACATCTGAATCAAGTGGGGCAACGCACAAGCTGTATGGCCTGGATTCCACGCGCATAGCGAAAATTCTACCAAATGGGTAGCTTGAAGGATTGTCGCCCGTTTGTATTGCCACAGATCTGACATTGTGGATAACTGTGCCCTTTCGTGACAAATGACAACTATAGTATATACGATCTTTATCGGTAGACAAGCAAGGTTACAATGTAAACCTTACAACGCAACGTTCCCCGCGACCTTTTGTAGTCCGGTCCACTAGAATGTCAAACGCATAACGTAGCCGCCAACGTTGATGTCCATCTCCGTAGCCGGCAGGTCAGCGACGCAATAGGGGTTCTCATAGTGTTTGAAGCCTGTGATCGGTTGTTCCACCCCATCGCGGAGAAGCGCGCCTTCCCAACCAAAAGCCAGTGTCTCACCGCGTAGGCTGGCATAAGTGACCGCAAGCCCCTGCGCATCCACAGCGGCGTTTAGCACTTTCTGCTGGAACTGCTCGAAGCTGCCATCCACCGCCGCGCGTCCCATCTGGCAAATCCACACAGTCTCCCGCCCATAAGAGCGCAATTCTCGATAGGCTGCCGGACCGCGTTTCACCAAGGTCAGGCCGTTCGATGCGTAAAGCGCGAGGTAGCCGTCTCCCTTGCGGGCAAAGGCCCAGTTGTCGAGAACCTCATAGGCGTCGAACATATAGACCGGGAAATGGGCGTGCGTGAACCCTAGCCAATCGTCTTCTGGTAGATTGTACAGGGCAAACAGCACGTCCTTCCACTGCGCCACACGCGGCAAGATGTAGTTGCCGGACCAGAAGTTTGGCCGATGGGCGCCATCCTCGCTGATGACCGGGGGATGGTTGACGAATACGACAGCGTCTGGACCGAAGGTCGCCTGCCAGATGTGCTGCTGGTAGCCTTTCTCGCCGGGCTTGTAATCCTGGGCGGAGGCCAGCATATAGTCTGGCGTTCTGTACGTGACTTTGTTGATTTCGTCGCCCACCGCATTGATGACGTGGCGCTCGCGGTTCCACATTTCTTCGCGTTGGTCCGTGGCAATGTCGGCGATCATCAGGGGGAAATCGTACCCAGAGCACGCCATCGCCACCAGGCCGCGCAGGTGCTGGTTGTAGACGCCCTGTCCCCACATTAGCCGGCAGATACCCGACGTCGCTTCCAACTGCCCCGACTTGATATGCGGCGCATAGGTTCGCCCGTGCGTCGAACCGAAGACGCCTTTGTAGCTATTGAGCGCCATCGTCAGAAGCATCTTGTCCATGATAACCGCAGCGAGTTCGACGACTTGTTCCGTCTCGGCCAGGCTGGCAAGATGTGAAAGCGCCAGAAGGTCTTCCTCGAAATAACAATTGGAGTCCCACTCCCAGAAGCCGGTCGCGCCGCGCGTCTTGAGCCACGCCAGAGCTAACTGCTCACCCTTCTCACGATGCCACTGACCGGTCTGCCCGGTGTTGGAGAAGACTGCATCGGGATAGAGCTGTCCGGCGAGTATTTCGCAGGTGTGGAAGAGAATGCTGTGGTTCTCCGTCGTGTAACACATCGCGTCGGCGCCAGGTTCGTCGTGCCAGTATTTGAAGTTGAGCACACAGTCCTTGAGCGGAGCCTTCAAATCGTCCGGGAACTCCGCATTGTCCATATAACGATACATCACCCCAAGCAACCCAACGAGATAGAAATCGCTGCAATCGCCGCGTCCATTGATAGACTCAATCGTCTTGAGGATGATGGTCTGCTCAACGTCTTTCCACTTCCCCAGCTCAAACTTAGCAATCTCGGCGTAGAGATCGTTTTTCTGGGTTGCCGCATAGGTCAACGCCTCGTGGCTGCGTTCCTCCATAGTGCCAGAGGGGGTCTCCGAGTACGCATTGTCCAGGATATAAAAAGGCATATCCCACTGATAACGAACATTTGAAAAAGCGTATTCCCGCGAGTTAGCGCGGAGCACCACCCGGAAAGGCCCTTGCCAGATACGAAAGCCATGACCAATATCTAAAACCTCGCCAGGCTTGGCCTCAACCTCGCCGCTGACGTTGATGCGCGCCAGCTCTCCCGGCCCCTGAATGTTGTATTCGTAGTTAACGTTCGCCTCAAGATCGTCTGCCCAATGGAGGTTCACTACCTTGCCGCGGTAGTTCGCCACTTCCTCAATACACGCCTGCTCAAAGACGCGCTCCAACATAACGTGGCGCACTGTACGCTCTGTCGCCGAGGGCACCTTCACTTCGACGTCTTCAAGCTCAATATCGGCCACCCGCAGCGCCATCACATAGGGACATTCGCGCGCGGCGACCTCTTCACAGCGCACCAGGATTTCATTGCCCGCGCCTTTGTCATCTGTCGCGCGCAATGTGGCGGTGAAGCGCACACTTGCGGGCTGCTGGTGGTGAAAATGTTCGTGACGATGCACGTGCTCGCCATTGACCCACACATCTGCCGGGCCGTTGGTCGTGATGATGAAGGTGGCTTCCTGAGCATCCCACACGTAAAGCTGGGTGTAGGCCCAGGTGCGCAGGTAATGCCAGGTATGGTGGAATGTGGATTTATCAACAAAATGATCGTCAAGACAGCGGGTGTAGCGCCAGGTCAATGTAACGTCGTCAATAGCGAAGGATTCACGATCCACCGGAGTTTGGTGGATGAGGTTTTCCGGCGTATAGTAGTGCTGTGCGATTTGGAGCTTGCGCTCCGGCTCCCCACCCGTGTAACGATCAGGATCGGGGACGGCTATCGCCTGGGGGCCGGCGACCAGCCAGTTGTGAATGTAACCATCGTGCAACTCATACTCAAGATACGAAAATGCCATCGAAGTGCAAAGCCTCCTCACAAGATAAGCCACGAATCTACACGGATTGTCACGAATCTAGGAATTCGTGGGGACTAATAGTTCAATTTCAGCCTGAATGTGAGCGCCGCGACGGAAAAAGCGGCAGTGTCACAATTACCAAACTGCCCGAAATTGTAACACCGTTAAGTGGATACGCAACTGGTCATAACCCACCTGGCCTGGAAGCGCTTCCAAAACCTAGTATAGCACAAACAGGCAAGATTTGTCAAGCAGAATTCGACCGGCGATTACCTGGGTACCCCCAGATGGGGAAAAAGCCAGAAATCCACCCTACCCGAGCGCAGCGCGGAACCTGGTCGTAAGGTCTTTGAGCGCCGGGCCGAGCACCTCGATGTCCTCCAGGCGGTTCGTGCCCAATCCCAGATCGTGCGCCAGTTGGATGTGATTCAGGCCCCGGATGAACGGCGTGCTCCCCGCCGCCGCCGTCGGATCGAAGCCCATCGCCGCCGTCGCAGCCGCGTCGGTCGCTACCACATCCTTCCCGGCAATCAAGACGCCCGGCTCAAGCGGCTTCACCCCCTCAATCCACGGGCCTTCGCCAGCCTCCGTGGTCTTGATGCCATCCACCAGCCCGAAGTGCAGCGGGCGCGCGCGGTTCAGTTCGATGATGATCTGCGGCACGCGCTGTCCGGCAGTCTCATCGCTTGGCCCGTGGAAGCCCGAACGATACCCATCCTGCGCTTTAAGTTCATAGAACCGGTACGGCACCAGACCAAACAGGTTCTTCATCGTGTGGGTGACGCCGGCAACCCAGTGACACTTCATCTTGGAAACGGACATGAACGTATCAATCTCTTCCAGAATATGATTGAAGGTGAACTCATTGTACAGTTTACCGCCGCCGGGAACGGGTGTCGCTGCGAAATCAGGATAGGGGGCAGTGTCGTTCAGGTCAATCAGTTTCGCGCCCAACGGTTTCGCTACCGCCTCATAGCCCCACAGCGGGTAGGACTCCCACTGATAGACGGCTTCGACGATGTACAGTTCTTTCGCGCCCGCGTCCAACACGAGTTTGCCCAATGCCCCCACCACCTCAGGGTGTGTCACGAACGTTTCCACCGCCGGGCGATTCCACGTCTTGCCGTCCCAATACGTCCCGCCGGTCAGGTTGGTCTTGATCGCTACGCGCGCGCCGGGCCGGACGACGTCGCCCAGGCCGCCGAGGCTGTCGAGCATATCGCGGATAGTGTTGTACAACGCCTGGGGATCGTAGGTTTTCTGGCGGGCGATGGCGACCTGGGCTTTACGTGCGCCCGTCGAAGCCACCGGAACGGACGTCGCAGCGGCAGACGTAGGCGACATCTCAGGCACGGCGGTTGGCGATGTGTTTTCTTTCGGCCACGCGGTGGGTGGCTCCAGTCCACACCCGGCAAGCATTGCGCCCGCCGCGACACCGGCAACCTGCAAAAACTCGCGGCGCGTCAGGGTTTTGCGGAAGGAATATTGTTTTTGATCTGAATTGTTGTTATCCATTGTAGTGCCTCTTTTTTGTGACATGATCAATTCTGACTCACATCAGGAATCAATGCCTTGAGCAGCCCCGCGTGCCACCGCCCCGCCGCGCGGTCGTAGACGCCGAAACCCGAACCAAACTCCCAGTACGACCAGGCCATGCCGCGCGCTTCAGCCTCTTCGCGCACAAACGTCGTCCAGTTGATGCGCGACTGCATATCGGCTTTCTCGAACGCGCCGAATTCGCCGAGCCATAACGCGCAATTCAACGTCTCAGCCGCTCGCACCGCCCTGTCGAACACATCCCGGATCGCTTTTAGTCCGGCAGGATTGGTCTCTACAGGATAGGTGTTGTATTGCCTGAACCACGTGAACACCCAACTCACCTTCTCCGCCTCCGGGTCCATCGCGACGGGCGTCGCCGGCGGGCCGGGCCACGTCACGCCGAGCGTCTGGTAGCCGGGACCCGACCATGTCGCGCCCTGGTGGGTGAACAACATCGGGTCGTAGAAGTGGAAGGTGCAGACGAAGTTCTCCTCGCCTTCGGGCAAGCGCAGGTTCGCCAGTCCACGGTAGCCGCCCCACTCCGCGCCGGTGACGATGAGCGTGTGCCGGTTGTCAATGCGGCGGATCGCCAGGATCGTCTCGTTGAGAATTTTCACCCATTTATCCTGCGTGAGGTTGCCGTGCGGCTCGTTGAGTGGCTCAAAGTAGAGGTTGTCGGGCTTGTCTTTGTAGCGCGCCGCAATCTGCTGCCAGATAGCAATGAAACGCTCGGTGTGCGCGCTCGGCGTCTCGAAGATTTCCTCGTAGTGGTGCATGTTGATGACGACGTTCAAGCCATTCGCCATTCCGTTCTCGATCACCCAATCCACCCGCTGGAAGAAGTCCTCGTCCACGGTGTAGGGCGGCTCCGCCAGCGCGTGCGTTGACCAGCGGATAGGCACCCGGATCGTGTCAAAGCCGGCCTCCGCAATCAGGCGGAAGTACTCTTTTTGCAGCACCATCCCCCATTCCCCTTCTTTGGGCGCTTCGAGCGCGTTGCCGAGGTTGACGCCGCGTCCCAGGCGTTGCCCCTGCGCGATGCGATCAAGGGGCGCGGGGGGCGGCGCAAGCGTCGGTTGCGGCGTCGCAGTTGACGGCGGCAGAGGGGTCGGTTCGACGGTCTCGGCGGGCGGTGTGGACGCAGGCGCCGCGCCTCCCATCACGAGAGGGATCGCCACGGGAGACGCATCCAGCGTCGTAGGTGTCTCCGGCGGCGAGGTAGTCACTGTAGAAGGCCGGCAAGCCGTCAAAACCAGCATCAGCATCAGCAACAGGAACACACCCCACTTTTTCATCGCTTCACTCCCTCAAAGCATTCACGACATTCAACAATCCTTCGCGCAGCCTTTGCCGGGGCTGCCATCCTAGCAGATTTCTGGCCTTGCTGCAATCAAAGTAAGACATGTAGATGTCACCGGGACGCCGGGGCGCACGGACGACAGTCACATTGCGCCCAATGATGTCACACAGTTGCCGATAGAGTTCATTCACCGATGTGCCGCGCTCACTGGCGATACAAAAAACGTCGTCATCGCCGGCCGACAAGGCGCACACGTTCGCCGCCGCCACATCGCCCACGTAGACGTAGTCCTTCTGCTGCTCGCCATCCCAATCAATGCGCACGTCCAAGCCATTGAGGATGCGGTTGGCGAAAATGGCGATCACGCCGGCCTCGCCGTTGGGGTCCTGGCGCGGTCCGTAGACGTTGCCGTAGCGGAAAATGGTGTATCCCAGCCCCTTCGCCTGCTGGTAATAGCGCAGATAGTGCTCCGTGACCATTTTCGTGATCCCGTAAGGCGATTCAGGTCGCTGTGGAGTCGTCTCATTGATCGGCAGATGCTCCACCGTCCCATAGCTGGCGCCGCTGCCCGCAAAGATAACCTTGCGTGTTCCCGCCTGCACGCACGCATTGAGCAAGTTGATGAGGCCCACCACATTGACGTCTGCATCCAGCTTGGGTTTATCGGTAGAAATTTTCACCGAGTGCTGCGCGGCATGGTGATTGAGCACATCCGGCTTCTCACGGCGAATCAAGTCCGCGGCCTCGTCGCTGCGAATATCGAGCTGATAGAAACGCGCCTGGGGATTGACGTTTTTCAAACGTCCCCCGCCCTCTTCCCACAAGTTATCAATGATAATGACCTCATGCCCCGCTGCCACGTAAGCATCAACGACGTGCGATCCGATAAATCCTGCCCCACCTGTTACGACGATTTTCATAAGACTGTCACCTCGTAGAAATTAGAAATGAGTTAAGAGTTAAGAGTTAAGAGTTAGGAGTTAGGAGTTAGGAAGACGGCGGTGTGAGGTATTATTCATTACTCGCCATTCGCCACTCGCCACTCGCCACTCGCCACTCGCCACTAACACGATAATATCGGTTTTGCGGCTTTTGTCCAGTAAGAAATGCTCAAACGCCCAGCCTGACCCGTGATTGCGTCCGCGGGCGTCTTGCTTCACCATTCAGCAGCGGTATACTTGAGGCTATTCAGCAAGTCAAGATAGGAGAAACCTTATGCGAAGACAAATCTTGAGGGTCCCGACAGAAGCATGGTTAAATCAACACATCACCCCGGAAATGCTTGTCCAGATAGAAGAACTTCCCTTGCGGCGCGATATGCTCACCCTGCTCGCGTATGTGCGCGACAACAAAGTCGTCGGGACGCAGAGCACAGGCAGTATGCCGTTGAAAGCCGTGCGTGAAGTGACCGCGCATTTTGTTGTCCCGCCGGTATTGGAAGAAACGATCGGCGAGCACACGTACCGACTGCGCAGTGAAATGGACTTGTGGCCTTTATACTTCCTCCGCGTCCTGGCAGAAGTCGGCGAATTGCTGGACATCGGGTCGGCGCGACGGTGGCGACTGACCCGCTCTGGAGAAGGGTTTCTGAATGCACCGCCAGCTTTGCAAATATCATTCTTGTTAGGCACCTGGTGGTATCAAGTGAACTGGTTAATTGCTTATCCGTTTACAGGGATGGGTGACGCTATACCGCCAATGCTGACCACCATCACGCTCGCGCACCTGCTTACATTGCCGGTCGAGCGCATCGTCGCCTTCGAGCCATTCGCCGATGAATTAATTGCGAAGGCCGGGCTGCGCTGGACGTCGCAGGATACAACCTTTCACAGAGGCGCTTTGCATGGCGCCGTAGAATTTATGATCATTAACATCCTGAAGCATTTCGGTGTGCTCAAGGTAGTATTCCGCGAAGAACCTTTGGGTATGGGAACAATCTCGAAACTCGACACTTTCGAACTCACGCCGTTGGGTAACGCCTTGCTAGAGGCGCTGACTTTTATGTAGCGAGTAATAAAAGTCCATTGAATTCATTGACCAGGAGAGACGATGAACAAAACCTTACGCGGGATGTTGGCCTATCTCAGGCCCTACAAGACGCTTTTCGCCCTGGGACAACTGGCGATGCTCATTGGGACGGCGGCGGGGCTGGCGTTCCCGTGGGCAGTACGCAACATCTTCGATGTGCTGTTCGAGGCGCAGGCCACAGACGCGCTGCTCCTGGCTATCGGCGGGCTGGCGGCGGTGTCCGTAGCGCGCGAGATCGCCAACTTCATCAAGAACCGCGCACTCGGTCACATCGGGCAGAAGATGATCCGCGACCTGCGCGCTAATATCTATGAACGACTGTTGCACCTCTCGCTGGATTACTACGATCATCAGAGTTCCGGCGATATCACGTCCAGCATGACCAACGATAT
This sequence comes from Anaerolineae bacterium, assembly GCA_034433375.1. Taxonomy (GTDB): domain Bacteria; phylum Chloroflexota; class Anaerolineae; order B4-G1; family SLSP01; genus DSWT01. The sequence goes on from DAOUAQ010000015.1 coordinate 36,109, forward strand.
GGCGCTGCTGCAGCAAGGGCTTTCCTCCGGCCTCACCTACATCCTGCAACAGGCGCTTTCGCTCGTGGCCGTCGTCGTCTTGCTATTCAGCATTGACGCCGTGCTCACACTCATCATCTTCGCCACCATGCCGGTGATTTTGCTCGTTTCCAAGCGGATGGGCGACAAGGTCAAGGCGATTGCCAGAAGCACCCAGGAGCGCCTCGGCTACTTGATGGGCATCCTCAACCAGAGCGTCTCCGGTATTGCCGTGATCCAGGCGTTTGTGCTCGAACACTACGCGCGCGGCCTGTTCCGCGACGAGAACGACCGCATCCTCGACCAATCCATCCACAACATCAAAGTGACGGCCGCCGCCGGGCTGTTCATTGGCCTGCTGAACGCGGTCTTCCTGCTCGTGGTCATCGGCGTGGGCGCACTGCGAGTCGCGGGCGGCTACCTCAGTCCCGCCAACCTGATCGCCTTCATTTTGTATTCGGAGATGGTCGCCGGACCGGTTTCGGCGCTGTCGGGCATCTACATCGAAATCAACAGAGCTGCGGCGGCCTACCAACGCATCGCCGCGATCCTCGAAACGCCCGCCGAAGTCAAAAACCGCCCTACCGGCAACCTCGACGCCGTGCGCGGGCACATCGAGTTACGCGACGTGACCTTCGCCTACAACACACAGAAACCGATCCTGGAAAACATCGCGTTCAGCATCGCGCCCGGCGAGACCGTCGCCCTGGTCGGGCCGAGCGGCGCGGGCAAATCTACGCTCGCCAAGCTGCTGCCGCGCTTCTACGACCCGGACGCCGGCGCTATCTTGCTCGATGGGGTGGATATCCGCGACCTCGATCTGCACTTCCTGCGCCAGCAGATCGCCATCGTGCCGCAGGAGACCTACCTTTTCGGGATGAGCATCCGCGACAACATCGCCTGCGGGCAGCCGGAGGCGGCGGACGCGGACATCGAGCGCGCGGCGCGCCTGGCGAACGCCGACGGCTTTATCCGCGAGCAGGATCACGGCTACGCTACCGAGATCGGCGAGCGCGGCGCGCGGCTTTCCGGCGGACAACGGCAGCGGCTCGCCATTGCCCGCGCGTTCCTCAAGGACCCGCGCATCCTCATCCTCGACGAGGCCACCTCCGCACTGGACACCCACGCCGAGCGGCAGATTCAGGATGCACTGGACACACTGATGCGCGACCGCGCCACGCTCATCATCGCGCACCGACTGTCAACCATCGAGAACGCGGACAAGATCATCGTGCTGAAAGACGGGCGTATCCTGGCCGCCGGGACGCACACGGAGTTGCTGGAAATGTGCCCGTTTTATGGGGACTTGTACCGGAAACAGTTTGAAGAAAAAGGAGGCAGCTTATGCACAAACGTGAACGGCTTTTGCGTTGGTTGACGGACAGCGTCCCACCGCAGTACGTTCCGGCGGCGTTCTTTATTCACTTTCCACAGGAATACCGGCGCGGACAGGCAGCGATTGACAAACACCTGGAATATTTCCATTACACCGGGATGGATTTTGTCAAAATTCAGTACGAATTCGCCTTCCCGCACCGCGCCGAAATTCAGACGCCGGTGGATTGGGCCAAAATGCCGCTCTACGGGCGCGAGTTCTTCGCACCGCAGTTGGACATCGTCGCCGGGTTGGTCGAGGCGGCGCGCGGCGAGGCTTTGGTCATCCAAACGCTGTACTCCCCGTTTATGAGCGCCGGGCACACCACCAGCGACCAGATGATTACCGGGCACCTGCTCACCGACCCGGAAAAGGTCAAGCCAGGCCTGGACATCATCACCGAAAGCACGCTCTGGTTTGTGCGCGAGTGTGTCAAGCTCGGTGTGGATGGATTCTACGCCTCCACCCAGGGGGGAGAGAGTCATCGCTTCGCCGACCCGGCCTTGTTCACACAGTATGTCAAGCCCTACGATCTGGCGGTGATGGAGGAAATCAACCGGGTGTGCTCTTTCAACATCCTCCACATCTGCGACTATTGCGGCGGCTACACAGATTTGACGCCTTTTCTCGACTATCCCGGCGACGTGGTTAACTGTTCACTCACGCTTGGCGCGCGGACTCTCACGCCCTGTGACGTCACGGGGATGTTTGGCCGTCCCTTCATGGGCGGGATTGAGCGTCATGGCGCCATCGCCACCGCCAGCCCGAATGAGGTCGAGACGCTGGTGCAAGCCGTGCTCCAGAATGCCTCTGAGCGCTTCATCCTCGGCGCTGACTGCACGCTTCCCGGCGACATCAACTGGGACCACATCCGCACCGCCATCACCACAGCCCACGAGTACAAATAGGCTTCAAAATGCCTTGCCAACTTTCGACCTGCAACCTTTAACCAATTTATCAGGGAGGAAAACGATGACCGCAACCTTCAAATTCTGTATTCTGTTCGAGGAAGCGCCGGGCCGCGACCTGGCGCAGCTTTCGCCGGGATGGGAGATGGCCGAAATCCCGGTGGCGTTGATCGTCAAGCCGTTCGAGAGCGCGGCGAACTGGGCGCAGCAACGCCAAACGCTCGCCTCGTGGCCCCTGCCGCCGATCAAGGCTGCCAGCCACTTCCTGCAATTTTGGGGCCTCAAGCCGGTCGGCCCCGGCGTGGACTGGGACCAGCTTGAGTTCTGGATGGGACGCGCGTTTGCGCGGCTGGCCGGCCTGGGCGTCGAGACGGTCGGTGTGTACGGCGGCTTCTTTACCCCGCCGGCGGATTTCTCTAAGACCAAGGCGCTGGATCAAGCGGTGCGCTTTGTGGACCGGATGGCCGATTACGCCGATAAATATACAATGCAGGTGGCGCTGGAGCCGACGGCGGAGTTGGATACGCTGTGGCCGATGTATCTCGACGGTCTCAAGTTTGCGAAAGAGGAAGTCGCGCGGCCTGCGGTGCGCGTGATGGCGGACGTCAACTACTTCCTGAAGGGCAATCAGCCTCTTGGGCACATCGCTGCCGATCCCGCTTACTGCCTGCACGTCCACATCGCCGGCGACCACGCGCAACCAGGCGTGGGGAATCTGGAACTCGTCTACCTGAGCCTGTTCCGCATCCTGCGGGACATCGGTTACACGCGCGGCGTCTCGGCGGCCTGCCCCTGGGTCAGCACCGACGGCGGACCGGTGGACTTCGGCAAGGAGACGGCTAAATCGCTGACTTATCTCAAAGCTCTGCGCGACAAGGTCTACGCCGAATAACAAGAGGCGATATGAACCCATATTTTGTGACGACGCAAGGCAAACACATCGTCGGCCCTGACAGACAGCCACTGCTGCTGAAAGGCATCGGCATCGGCAACTGGCTGCTGCCTGAAGGCTATATGTGGAGCTTCCGCCGGGCCAGCTCGCCGCGACTGATCAACGAAGTCATCTGCCAACTGATCGGCGAGGAAGCGGCGCGCGCGTTCTGGCGGACGTGGTACGAGCAGTTCGTCACCCAGGAAGACGTCCGGTTCCTCAAACAGGCGGGGTTCAACCACGTGCGCGCGTCTTTCAACTGGCGGCTGTTCGTGACCGAAGACGAGCCGCGCCGGCTGGTGGGCGTGGGCTTCGAGTGTCTGGATCGCCTGGTGGCGTGGTGCAAGGCGGAGGGGTTGTATGTTGTGCTCGACATGCACGGTGCGCCTGGCGGGCAGACCGGCGACAACATCGACGACAGTTGGGGCTATCCCTTCCTCTACGAGGACGCGGAAAGCCAGGCGTTGACGATTGCGCTATGGGCGTCATTGGCCGAACGGTACGCCGACGAGCCGACCATCATCGGCTACGATCTGCTCAACGAGCCGATTGCCGGGTACTTCGACCGCGATTTCTTCAATCCCAAGCTGGAACCGCTCTACAAGCGCATCGTCGCCGCCATCCGCGCGCACGATCCGCATCACATCATCTTCCTCGGCGGCGCGCGGTGGAACACCGACTTCAGCGTGTTCGGCCCGCCGTTCGACGACAGGCTGGCCTACACGTTCCACCGCTACTGGGATCCGGTTACGCCCGCGTTGGTCGAACCCTACCTCGAATTCAGCGAGCGGCACAACGTCCCCTTGTGGATGGGCGAATCGGGCGAGAATACCTACGAATGGATCGCCGCTTTCCGGGAACTGTTGGAAGCGCACAACGTCGGCTGGTGCTTCTGGACGTACAAGCGGCTGGACACGGACCGCAGCGTCGTCTCGGTCGAAAAAACGCCGGAGTGGGATGCCATCGTGGCCTTTGCCGAACATCCGCGCGCGACGTTCAAGGAGATCCGCGAGCAGCGTCCATCGCGTGAGGTGGCGGAGCGGGCGCTAAACGATTACCTCGATCACATCCGTTTCGCCGCCTGCCAGGTCAATCCAGGCTACCTGGCTGCATTGGGGCTGTAGGGCGAATTGGCAATTCGCCCTACAAAAACACGGTTAGGGCAGATAATCTTCGCGCAGCGGCGAGAACACCTCCACCGCCACCGCATCCTCAAGGATTTCGGCGCGATGCGCGACGTTGCCAGGCACGCACCAACTATCGCCCGGTTCCGCATCGAACACCTCATCGCCGATGAAAAATCGCATTCGCCCTGAGATCAAATAGCCCGTCTGCTCTTGCGGATGGGTGTGCAGCGGCAGTTGGCTGCCCTTCGCCAGGTGAAATTCGGCGATCAGCATCCTCTCTCCGTAGACCAGAGTTTTCCGCTGGATGCCGGGGAGAGCCTGGATATAGCCTTCGTGATTGCACTTGTAAAACATCGGTGGTTTTCCTCTCTGAAAATAAACCGCTAATCTCGCTAATCTACGCGAATCTCTAAAAAATTAGCGAAGATTTTGCGAATGCAGACATTCGCGTAATTCGCGGTTAGAATTCTAGGCCTCGCTGGTATGGCTAACCACATAGAAACTCTTAGGAGTTTAGGACGCCATCCAGAAAATCCAACACCTTCGCTACGTTCTTCGGCGCACCGAAGGCGGGATCGCCGTGCCGCGCCTCCGGGAAGAGGTCGAGCGTCACGTGATCGTCACCCAGAATCGCGCGCGCTGTGACGGCGAAGGTGGCCGATTGCTGGTAGGGGACGGTATCGTCGAGCAAGCCGTGCTGGATGAGCATCGGCGGCGCGCCGGGCCGGATGTACGTTTCGGGATTGGCAATGCGCACCAGGTCGGGGACGCCGGTGATCTTGCAGCCCAGGAGCAGGGATTCGGGCGAATCCGCGGCGCTGTGATCCTCTACGTCTCCCGGAATCAGCCCCGACTCGACCAACTGCGCGTCCATCAGCAGGAAATTCGTCGGCGGGAACCAGGCCACCACCGCCTGCACGTCACTCGACTGCGCTGGATTGCCCAGGCTCAGGTCGTCCAGTTCCGGTATGCCCACGGTGACGCCGGCCATCAACGCCTGGTAGCCGCCCGCCGACCCGCCCCACACGGCGATCCTGCCGGGATCGAACAGGTACGTCGCGGCGTTCGCGCGGATCCAGCGAATCGCCGCCTTCACGTCGTGGACCAGCGCCGGGAACTTCGCCTCCCCGCTCATCCGGTAGTTGACGCCAACGACGGCATAACCCCGGTCCAACGCTTCGAGCATCGGCGTGATCTGCACGTCGCGCTTGTCGCCGCCCATAAACGCCCCGCCGTGAATCGAGACGATGACGGGAAACGGCCCATCGCCTTCCGCCGGCCAGTAGATGTCGAGTTTTTGCGCGGGGGAGAGGTGAGCGTAGGGCAGGTCGAAGTG
>DAOUAQ010000016.1:0-4266 GCA_034433375.1 Anaerolineae bacterium
CTCATCAACCTTTCAGCCGCAGACTTCTGGCGGCTGACGGTTCTCTCAGTCTTTCAACAACAGACCTCTTGCACTTGGCGTTTCTGTCTGCCTTTCAACCGTAGACTGCTTGCGCTTGGTGCTTCCTCTGCCTTCAACCGCAGACTGCTTGCGCTTGGCGCTTCCTCTGCCTTTCAACCGCAGACTACCTGCGGTCAACACACGTTTCTTCGTGCCGCCTGCCGCCGCCCAACGGCCTGGTTAAGCGGCGCGGCGGGTGCGGCGTAGTACCTTCAATAGCAAGTATGGTTGTGCGCGTTTCCCCGCCGATTGCTGCGGCGATAGCCGCGTCCGCTTGAACCGATGTTAGCCGCCTTTGAGTTTATGAAGCCCCCGCTTTAACTGGAATCTGCGTTGCCTGCAAAATGAGGCGTAACGCTTTATTTACGGCTTCATCAGAGGGAAAGGCTTGCGCCAAATCCGGCTCTAACACTACCAGATTACGCGCCAGTCGTTTTTCAGGGGCATATCTCCCACGCGGCATAATCGGGAGTTGCGAGAGGTCATATTCCTCTTGCAACTCATAGTCTTCATTCGGCTTCTTCATAAAATCGTCGCTCATTTTTGGTGGCCTTTCTGGCACTGATAATGCGTGTTACCCCTTGACGCTCGGTATGGGCTATCAGCAATAGGCGGTTTGTTTTGGATAAGCCTATCGTAATGTACCGCTCTTCGTCAACCGAGTGTGCTACGTCCAAAAACGTGATGAACAAAGGGTCATCGAAAACTGTACTCGCTTCCTCGAAACTAACCTGGTGTTTCTTCAGGTTGGTCTCAGCCTTGACCGGATCCCATTCTGTAGATACTTTCATTGTAACACGCTTTCACGGCAGGATTAGTATTATTCTGTCTGCCTGGCCTCGGTGTTAATCGTTCATCCGTCTGCGTCGTTCCTCTTCCTCTTGTCGCAACTTCTCTGCTCCCTCGCGGATTAGTTCTGGGCGCACATTGATTGCTGGCCAGGGAGTGCCTGGAATATGAAACCATTTGTAGCCGCAGAGTTGGCACAAATATTCAATAGAGCCGTCTTCCCGTGGCTTGCTGTCGAGAAGAAACACAAGAGGTATAGCCAACAAAGATAAACCAGCGGTAAAGAAAGCACATACGATGCACCCCAAAACCCATCCGGCTTTGTTGAATGAACCATCTCCTTTGTTCTGCACCTTGTATCCGCCGCAATTGGGACATTGAACATTCTCTGTCATCTCGCGCGCCTCCCCTTGCCGCGTTTGGGCGGCTAACGTGTAATTATACGGAATTCCTTCCGCCTAAATCCCCACAGTTCATTTCCGCAAAAGTGCCCTCTTAACTATCTTTTCCTGAATTTTTTCCGCATAAGACCCCAAAAACGGTGCTTTTGCCGAAAGAATAAAGTGGGGTACAATGCCGATAGTAAGGATCGTGTGAACCACTATCAGTATATGGTATTTTTTCTCACAAGTCAAACTTATGCATAAACAAACTTTGTAGACCAGCGGAGGGATAATGTCACAACCACCCAAACTGCTTGACCAGGTCCGCGAATTGCTGCGCATTAAACATTACGCCCTGCGCACCGAAGAAGCCTATGTTGATTGGATCAAGCGCTTCATCCTCTTCCACAACAAACAGCATCCCCGCGAGATGGGAACGCCCGAAATTCGCACCTTCCTTGCCCACCTGGCGACCGAGGGCAACGTTGCCGCCTCCACCCAAAACCAGGCCCTGGCCGCGCTCCTCTTCCTCTACCGCCAGGTGCTGCAGCAAGATCTCGATCCCCTCGACCTCGACGCCATCCGCGCGAAGAAACCCCAACGCTTGCCTACCGTACTTACCAAATCGGAGGTGCAGCAAATATTGGCCCAGCTTACCGGCGCGCACCTGCTAATGGCGCGTCTCCTCTACGGTAGTGGCCTGCGCCTGATGGAGTGTCTACGTTTGCGGGTAAAAGATGTGGATTTCGAGATGCGCCAGATCACGGTGCGCGATGGCAAAGGTGGGCAAGATCGCGTCACCATGTTGCCGGAAATCATCATCCCGGCGCTACGCGACCATCTGGCGCACGCGCGGGCGTTGCATGAACAGGATTTAGCGCACGGCTACGGCTGCGTCTACTTACCCGATGCGCTCGAACGGAAGTATCCCAATGCCTGTACGGAGTGGGGCTGGCAATACATTTTCCCCTCCGACCGGCTCTCCAAAGACCCGCGGAGTGGAGAAGTGCGCCGCCATCACGTCCACGAAAGCAGCGTGCAAAAAGCCGTCCGCGCTGCGGCCAAAGCCACTGGAATCGTCAAGCCCGTCGGTCCGCACACCTTCCGGCACAGCTTCGCCACCCATCTGCTGGAATCTGGCTACGATATTCGCACCGTGCAGGAACTCCTCGGGCACAAGGACGTCAAAACCACGATGATCTATACCCACGTCCTCAATCGCGGCCCGCTCGCCGTGCGCAGCCCGCTGGATCTGCCTTAAATGTGACGACCGCTCCCGCTCGGGCCGGTCTCCGACCGCTCCCGCTCGGGCCGGTCTCCGACCGCTCCCGCTTGCGCCTGAGCATAATTACCCTGCCAGCGCCGCCTTGATCTCGCCCACCGCCCAATCTAGCTCATCCTCTGTGATGATGAGCGGCGGCGCGAAGCGGATGACCGTGTCGTGCGTCTCCAACATCAACAGCCCGCGCTCCTGCAATTGCTTGCAGAACCGGCGCGCGCTTCCCGCCTCAGGCTTCAGCGCGATGCCGATGAGCAACCCCTTGCCGCGCACCTCGGCCACGTAGGGACTGTCCATCGCCCGCAGGTCGCGCATGGCGCGCGCGCCCAACGCCCGCGCCCGCTCTGGCAGCCCCTCCTCCACGATCACCTTGAGCGCCGCCCGCGCCACTGCCGCGCCCATCGGATTCCCGCCGAACGTCGAACCGTGCATCCCCGGCCCAAACAATCCCATAATCTCGTCACTCCCTAGCGAAGCGGAGACCGGCAGCATCCCGCCCGAAAGCGCCTTACCAATGGCGATAATGTCCGGGCGCACACCTTCCCAATCACAGGCGAAAAGCTGCCCCGTACGTCCTAGCCCCGTCTGGATTTCGTCGGCGATCATCAAAACATTGTGCCGGTCGCAGATTGCACGCACAGCGCGCAAGTAACCCTCCGGCGGCACAATCACCCCACCCTCGCCCTGGATCGGCTCCACGAGAAAGCCCACCGTATGCGGCGTGATCGCGGCTTCGAGTGCAGCGGCGTCGCCGTGCGGGACGGCCCTGAAGCCAGGCGTCAGCGGACCGAAGTGCCGCTTGTACAGCGGCGTCGTCGAAAGCGAAATCGCCGTGATCGTGCGCCCGTGAAAATTGTGCTCGCAGACAATGATCTCGGCTTGCTCGTCGGACACCCCCTTCACCCGGTAGCCCCACAGCCGGGCAGCCTTCAACGCTGCTTCCACTGCTTCGGCCCCGGAGTTCATTACAATCATCTTTGCATAGCCCGTCAGCGCGGACAACTCCTGTATCAGTAGTGGAAACTGGTCGTTGTAAAAAGCGCGCGAAGTGAGCGTCACCCGCTGCGCCTGCTCCACCAACGCGTTCACGATGCGCGGGTGGCGATGTCCCTGATTAACCGCCGAATAGGCGCTCAAACAGTCCAGGTACTTCTTCCCCTCCACGTCCCACACCCACACACCCTCCCCGCGCGCGATCACCACCTCCAGGGGATTGTACGTGTTCGTAGCGTGACGCTTTTCCAGCCTGATATAGTCCGCCGTATGCATAACCACACCTCCTTATCTATAGCTCAAGCATACCCGCCTGAGAGACGCGTAAAACGTACAGTGTAAGAGGACCTTTACGCATTACGTTTTACCTTTAACAAGAGCCTCACCTGCACAGAAACACACTGCCTCGTGCGTTTATCGTAACATGCGGAAAGTTAGGGTCAAGTGATGCTTATCCGTTTGCCGCAAGGTAAATGACAGCCTCACCAACACAGGAATTTGCATCACGCTTGACAACTTGCTCTGAATTTCAATCAGACTATACTCAAATACTGGATACTGGATACTGGATGCTGGATGCTGGATGCTGAATGCTGAATGCTGAATGCTGAATGCTGAATGCTGAAAACTGAAAACTAAATACTGAATACTCAATGTCATTAAGTTAACGGGCCGACTTGTAGCACATTGAGAACCGCTTGCGGCGCTGGCCTTTGCGGCGGGGCGCCTTGCGCCCGGGGCGGAGCGGTTCGGTAGTGCGCA
>DAOUAQ010000017.1:0-8199 GCA_034433375.1 Anaerolineae bacterium
CCGGCCCCCACCTTGACCGTGCCTTCACTCATGGTCTCCACCTTCTGCATGATCGCGTAACCGTGCAACGGCTCGGTCAACGCCAGCAGGATGTAGGCCGTTGTTTCGGTCAGCGGCAAATATTTGATCAGATTTCCCGGTAACTCCATTTGTAACCTCTGTTCCTATATCGTTTTACTTTATAGCGTTTGCTGATATATCGTTTGATGATATATTATCACACGATATAGTTTTTGTCAATACCTTTCAGCGGTTTTTTGAAGGTAAATTGATGATTTCTTGATGATTGCGCGGTATCCTGAAAGTATCAAGAACGGGGCAGGCAGCCAATGGAAGAACCATGGCCGGACTACTTTTCCTATCTGTTACGTTTCTGGCGGACGGGTCCCGACCGTCCCTGGCGCGCCAGCCTGGAGGATTCGCGCACCGGCGAACGGTGGGGGTTTGGGTCCCTGGAGGCGTTACAGGAATTCCTAAGATACCGGATGTGCCAGGCTCCCCATTCAGATCAAAATGGTGTTCAATTGAAAGGAGGTTGAAATGCAAACGACAGTTTCACGTCAAAAGATGATTTGGGCGCTCTGGAAAAGGCGCGTGCGGGTCTGTGTCTTGCTGTTGATGGCGCTCTGTATCCTTACGGGATGTGGATCGAGCCAAGCCACGCCACCACCGGCGACCGCAACCGCCGCACCCCCTACCGCGACGCCGTCCCCTGAACCCAGCCCCACACCGGTCTCAATGGAGGACATCGCTTACTATAACGTTGATAACCCCGTGCTCAAGCGGACATTGAGCATCCTTCACCCGGATAGCGGCAACCCACCCTATCCCGTGATTCTGTTCACACCCGCCATTTATAGCTCCCCGAGCGACTACACCAATATAATCGAGGAGTTACTCTCACACGGATATGCCGTCGTAACAATCGCCGGCAACAATAACTACGGCCTTTATGCCGATGGGTTCTGTGCCTGGGCATGGCTGGAAGAGAACGCCGGATCCTACGGTCTCGACATCGACCGGGCGCTGGTGTTCGATCACGGCGTAGGCGTAGCCGGGACTTTGCCAGGTCTGGGGGACAAGTCGCTGTGGACTGAAATGCTGACGTACTGCCCAAGCCCGGTCCCTGCTACCGTCCACATCCGAGGCGTCGTGGCTCTCAATGGGTGGTTTCTCATTCCAGAAGGCAGCCTGATGTGGTGGGGTGAATATTTTCTTACAACGCGCGCGACTGGTACGACAGAGAAGCCCGCAGACCTGATCATGCGGTTAGCGCTGGTCCCGTATGAGGAGTGGCGCAACCCGGGCCGGTTGGACGCGCCAATGCAGCATCTTGCCACCTACGTTCCAGTCTATTACGTGACGGATCCGAATCCTGCCGGGAAGCGGCCAGCCTTTCTCTTGCTGCACAGCGGCAAAGAAAAGGATGAAGTGCCGGCTTCGGAATCGCTGAGGTTGGCCGCTATCCTGGAGAAGGCAGACATTCCGATGAAACTGCAAGAGATGCCCGATACTGACTTCTCGAGTATAAAAGAAAAAGATGTTGCTGCACAAGTCGCAGATTACATTGATGCCTTTACCCAGGAGTTGTTCGCCAACACCGGCCCCTAACAACCAAAGCGTCCTGGCGCGAAGTGGCCTTGCCAGGACGCTTGCCCACACTTTCCGTCTCATACTGAGCAGGCCATTATCTCTAGTTCTGCCAGCATTTCTGCGGCCGTCGTGCGTATCTCCCGCACCCGGCCGCGTTCTTGCGCTGCCGCAACCACATCCGGGGGCAGCGCAGCCGTGACAGCGTTGACGTGCCGGAGCGCCACATCCCAAAACCAGCGCGAGGCATCAAGCAGCGGGAACCTGGCAGAAACCGCCGCGATGAGTTCAATGGCGCGTGCGCAATCCTTCTGGCTGACCAGGATCAGCGCCATACCCACGAGCGCATAGGCCAATGCCATGTGATCCTCTGTCTCTACCCCCAGCCGGAGAGCTTCTGTCAGATGCACCACAACCTCTGTAATCCTGCCCTGCGCCCACAGGATATAACTAAGAATACTGAGAGCAAGGGATACATCTTGAGGCCGCTGTAGCAATCGGAAACTGGCGACACACGTCTCGAGCAAAGACGCAGCTTCCGCGTACTGCTCCAGAGCCAACGCGGTATAGCCGAGAACTGCATAAGCCACCACCAGATGGCGTTGCTTGGTCCACGCACCAGGCCAATCCTCAAGCTGGCGGAACTGTTCGGCGGCGATCTGACCTTCGATTTCAGCCTCCTGGTAATACCCTGCGTACATCTTGGTCCAGGCCTTTAGACCGTACGCAGCGGCGCTATACAGATCCGGCAAATTGCAGCTCAATACCTGCAATTCCTCTAGCAACGGCCAAGCCTCATCGAACCGACCATAGTAAAAGATGTATGGCAAGGCCAAACCCCATAGACTATCGGCAATCCCCAGAAGATCACCGATCTCACGCCATTGGGCCAGAACTTCCGTCGCCAGGCGCACACTTTCATTACAATCTCCGAGTGACCACGCAATAAAGCTCAAAATCTGGAGCGCTTCTGCTATGCTGCTTTGATCTTTCAGCCCGCGAAGAATAGACAGACTTTCCTCAAGGTGATGCCGCGCAGCTTTGTAATTACCCATCTCGTAGTTCTGTATTCCCAAACCCAGTAATGCCCGACCCTCTCCCCGCACATCACCACACGCCCGGCAAAGCGCCAAATTCTGTTCAAAGAAGAGAATGGCAGCCTCACGGTCGAAAGATCCTGTGACAAATGCGATCTGGTGCAGAGCAGCGGCCTTGTCCTGGCGCACATCACGCGTAGCCAGTGTAGGGCTTTCGAGAAGCGCCAGGCTACGCTCCGCGGAGGCGAGCGCCTGTTCTGGAGGCAAGAAGTTGCTATGCCACCGCAGGACTCTGGCGCGGGCCAGCACACCTTCTGCTGAAGTATGCATCTCAGTATGCTCCATTGCCTCCAGCCGTTCAAGCGCCATACAGCACATAGCTTCGCCCTGTTGGGTCAATCGTCGTTGTAGATAATAGCCTGCAAGCCCCTCAATCGCCTGACTAATAACCGACCAATTGCCATGAGCCACCGCCCAGGCCCAAGCCGCTTGTATATCGCCAATCTCCACATCCATCTCCAGCAACGCCTCCGCCTGCCGGGGACCTTTAGCGTCCTCAGCCCACCTTTGCAGCCGCGCCACGTAATAGACACAATGGCAGTCATGCACTGCGTGTGCCACATCAGGATCCAGGGCCAGGCGACTTTCAGCGTACTGCTGCACCAGCCGGTGCATTGTGTAACGCCCCGTGGATCCCCGCTCGAGCAGCGAGGCATCAACCAACCCGCGCAGATCCCTGGACGTTGCACCGGTGACAGCCTGGGCCATCGTCTGGGTGAATGCCCCGCGAAAGACGGAGAGAGTTTGGAGGATACCCTGCTCGCGCTTTGTCAGCAGCCGCCACGAGTGGTCAAACACAGCGCGCATACTGCGCTGGCGTGTGGGGATGTTTTGCCAATCGGCCTCCAACACATCCACGCCAGCGCCGGACGCTTGAGACGGTTCACCGGCGAGCTGCGCAGCGATATCGGCAACCGACATCGTGTTGACCCAACTGGTACACAGCAGGATCGCCAGAGGGATGCCCTGCACGTGACGACAGATCGCGCTGACGGCTTGCGCATTGGCATCCGTGAGGACGAAATCGGGCCACCGCTGTCGCGCACTCTGGACAAACAACCGGACAGCGGCGAGGTTTTGCACTGCTGCAAGGGAAGACGTCGCGGCGTCGGAATAATCCAACTCGCGGATCGGGAACAGGTATTCGCCCAGCGCATTGAGCGCCATTCGCGATGTGACCATTATCTTGAGACCGGGCGCAGCTTCAAGCAAGTTCATCATCAGGCCAACCAGAGTGAGTCTTGTTCCTTTCTCGACGCCCTCTGACCCAGAAACCGTGTCCTCAAGCGAGGATCCCTGCAACAGATGCTCTGCATTGTCGAGGATGAGCAGCACAGTCTTGTTCTTCAGATACCTTTGAAGCTGCTGTTCCGCAGGGCCGCCCTGCTCAGAGAAGGCGACTCCCAGGCTTTGCGCCACCGCACCCACGACCGCGTCTGAGAAATGTAACGGCATCAGCGAGACAAAGAAGACGCCGTCAGCAAAGTCAGAAACAACCGATGCGGCAGTTTCCAGGGCCAGGCGTGTCTTGCCGATACCACCAATGCCGACCAACGTGAGCAAACGGCAGGCCGGCTCCTTCAAACGCGCTCGTAACGCCGCCAGTTCCGTTTCCCTCCCGATCAACGGCATCAGTTGCGCGGGCAGATTATGTTTCGGCGGCGGTTCGCCAGCCGGTTGGAGCGTCACCGCGTGCCCGGCGCGAACCTCCACGGCGCCGCGTTTAATGGCATCGTACAGTGCGACCGTCTCCGCTTCGGGATCTACTTCCAGGTCTTTTCGCAAAATGGCGCAACACGAGGCATAGTGCGCCAACGCCGCAGCGCGTTGACCGGTCATCGCCAGCAGACGCATCACCTGCCGGTGTGCCTCTTCGTGCCACGGATCGAGATCCACCTGCCGCCAGGCATAATCCAGGGCACGATCGAAAGCGCCTTGCTGCGTATAACCTGCCACCAACCAGGTCAGGGTTTCCTGCATCAACCGGTGCAGGTGTTCGCGCTGGATCAGCATCCACTCTTCGAAAGCCGGACTGTCGCCGAACGATAGCCCTTCCAGGAAGGCGCCGCGATACACCGCCGCTGCTTCCTCCAATCGCTTGAGGATTTGATCAGGAGTAGATGCGTGTGTGTGCAGAGCGGGCAACGCAGTCAACCGTTCCACGTCCAGCCAATAGTCGCTGGCCTGGTCGAACTGTACACCCTGCCGGGTAACGTCCAGAAAGGGGATAGGGTGACGGGAATCACGGTCGCCGATAACGTGGCGCACGTTGGAGAGCGCCTGGCTCAAGCTTTGCCTGGCCCGTTCTTCTGGAAACTCAGGCCAAAACAATCCCGCCAGGCTTTCGCGGGCATGCGGACGGTCGGCCTCGATAGCCAGATAGGCCAGCAACGCGCGCGCCTTGTCGGAGTCGAAACCCGTTGCCGGGCTATCTCCTAGTGTAATCTGCAACGGACCCAGCGACAAAATAGAAAGTCGCGCCATCGGGTATGCCTTTACTGCGAACATAGAGGGGAGTGACTATTTATATTGTACCGCATATTTTCGCTTTATGGAATAGTCCTGATTGACAAGACTTGTATTTACTGCTACAGTTTCCTTGAAAGATGAAGGCTTCACCCTCACGCCGCCCACACACAGTAGGGGTATCTGGTTCTATCAAATCAAAGGCAATTCACAACACACAACACCATAAGCCCATAGTGAAAGTCAGGACTGAAAGGAGGAGTAATCTATGGACAGAAAAACGGCATTAGTACTCAGTGGTGGATCCATCAAGGGGGCCTTCCAGGCCGGCGCAATCGCGGAACTGCTGGAATCCGGCTTCATACCCGACGCGATCTACGGCGCCTCGGTGGGCAGCCTCAACGGCAGTTTCCTGGCGGAGCGCGCCGGGCGGGCGGCACTGGCCGGACAAGCACCTGATTGGCCGGCGATTGGCCGGGAGTTGGAACGCTTCTGGCTCGAAGAGCTGAAATCTCCGGCCCAGGTTGGATCGCCGCGCAAGCTCCTGCCCCTGGCCCTGGCGACGTTGCGCGGCAAATTCGCCGGGCTGATTGATATGAAGCCGCTGCGCAAGCTGCTTGCGGCAACGCTCAAGCCTGACAACCTGCGCGCGTCGCCGGTGCGGTTTTATGCGTGCGCCGTGAATCTGGCTTCGGGCGAAGCCGTCTATGCCGACCAGGATCACTCCGGCATCCTCGACTACGTCATCGCCAGCACAGCGATCCCGGTCGAGATGCCGCACATCAACATCGGCGGCGCGCCCTACGTGGACGGCGGGGTGCGTGAGGTTGCGCCGCTCTCCAAAGCAATTGAGGATGGGGCTGAGGAGATCGCGTGCGTCTGTTGTCTACCGCGAAAACTGGAAAGCGTCACGTTCAGGCCGGGCAATTTGCTCGAATTCGCGCTACGGCTGATGGACGTCATCACCAACGAACTGATCAACAACGACCTGGACAGGTTTCAGCAGGTGAACACGTGGGTGCGCGCCTACAAAGCAATGCCCGCCAAACTGAACCAAACGATGCCGGCGACCTCTGCGACAGAAGATGCGCGGGACGTGGTCAGCCACCTGCTGGCCGATTTTCCATTCGGCGACTGGCGCGAAATTTCTATGACTCTGATCCGCCCTGAGAATGAGATTGTCCTGGATCTGATGAACTTCACGCCCACAGACATCGCCGAGGTGATCAAACAAGGCCGCCACATCGCCAGAAAAGTACTTGAGCAAGACGAAAGACGACACCGACTCAGGACTAGCTGACTGGCGACGATCAGACTTTTCAGGAGGGTATACGATGACATTCACAGAGTTGCTACGCTTGTTTTGGACGTTCATCAAGATCAACCTGCTCACCACCTCCGGGCCGGCTTCAGTGGGGCTGTTGTACCAGGAAGCCGTCGGCAAGATGCTGACGGAGAGCGAGTTTGTCGAGGCGGTTGGGTTCTCCAGCGTCCTGCCTGGCAGCGACGCCCTGCAACTGGCGATGTTCGTGGGCTATGCGGCCGGCGGCGTGCCGGGCGTGTTGGCAGCGCTGCTCGGATCAATTCTGCCGCCGACCGTATTGATGTTAGCTATCATCTCGGTGCTGCAACGGCTGCGTGGCGAGGCGTGGGTGGGCAACTTCGTGCAAGGGCTGGCGCCCGCCGTTGCCGTGTTGATGGTGTTGGTGGCCTGGGATGTGTTCAAGGGCGATAGCGACGGGCAGATGCAGGTTGCTATTGGTATCGCGGTAGTCAGTCTGGCCGCCTATCTCCTCAAGGTTCCCTCGCCTTTTGTGCTGCTGGCAGCCGGGCTGGCCGGTGTGGTGTTGTTGCGATGAACGCGCCAGGCTACAATCTACTACTCTGCACGAACGGCGCGGTAGAAGGCCGGCCCGCGCTGGAATACGGCGTATGGCTGGCCGGTCTCTTGGATCTACCGGTGACGCTACTTGGTATTGTGGAAACCCCGGCTCAGGATGCCAGCATACAACAGACGCTACACGAGGTGGGGGCAAACCTTGAAGCAGCAAGGATTGCACACACAACGCTGGTGCGCGCGGGTCACGCGCGCGACACGATCTGCGCCGAGGCTATACCGGATCAACATCTGGTCGTACTTGGACCATTAGGGCGTCCTCAATGGCGACGCTGGCTTCAGGGCAGCGCCTTCCGGCGGATGATGCCCAATCTGCAAGCGCCATTCATCTACGCGCCTACCACCCATCGCCAACTCAACCGCATCCTGGTGAGCACCGGCGCACTCGATTACGCCGTCAGCGCGGAGTGTTGGGCGCTCTACCTGGCCCAACGCGCCGGCGCAACCCTCACCATTCTACACGTTGCGGAAGCCGTCCACTACCACTATCCCACCGCGACGCAGATGGAGACGCATTGGAAGGCCCTGCTGAAGACAGATATTCCACAAGCCCGTCACCTACGCGCTTTATTGGAGCAAGCGCAAACACAGGGTGTGGAGACCTCGTTGCGCGTGCGCCAGGGGACGGTGGTGCATGAGATCATCGCCGAAGCGCGCGCAGGACAATACGATCTGGTGGTGATGGGGACGAAGCACAGTTCTCACAGCCTGCGTCGCCAATATCTGCCCGACGTCACCGCCGAGGTGATGGAAACCCTCAAAATCCCGGTGCTCGTCGTCCGCGCAGGGCAGGCGTGCGTCTTGGCGGAGCAACCACAAGCAGATCTACCTCAACTCGCTGCCTGAAAATAGCAAACGTAGGGCGATTTGACAAATCGCCCTACGTTCACGTAACAGAAGTCACTTATTCCGCAGTACCAGCGGCAGGTAAATCGGATACTCCACGACGCTCGATACTTCCAGATCATACGTCGCCATCTTTGGCGCGCCCAGGCCGTTATCTGCCGTGACGACGACAGACTTCGCCCCTTCCGTCAGCCAGGTGAACGATTGGTTGTTGCTCGGCCCGCCAACGACGGTATAAGGCGTGTAACCGGTCACTTGCCACGTGTAGGTGATCGGCAACGTCGCCGTGAGCGGGCTGACACT
>DAOUAQ010000018.1:0-7593 GCA_034433375.1 Anaerolineae bacterium
TTGCGGGAGATGCGCGGGTAGAACTTCTGCTCGTCAGCTTCGCATTGCATCATAAAGAGCGCCAGGGTGTAATCGTGATCGTTGCACGCCTGGGCGATGCCCTGGGTGAGCCGCGGAAAGTACGGGTCGTTGAACAGGATCTCCGTCCGGCGCGGCAAAACCAGCCCGATGACGTGCGACTGTTGCGAGGCCAACGACCGTGCTATAGGATGGGGACGATAGCCGGTCTCGGCGATAACGCGCTGCACGCGCTCGCGCACTTCCGCCCGCACGTTGGGATGATTGTTGATCACCCGCGATGCGGTGGTGCGTGAGACGCCAGCGCGTTTGGCGATTTCGTCAAGGGTCAAGGTATTGGACATATTTTCTCCACGCGATATTGGAAGCGCTTCCAATGCTTACTATAGCATAAATAGGAGGCATTTGTCAAGAGGTTTTTGGGAAAAATCCCCTCAAAACCGGCGGCGTTCGTCGAACCGGTGTAGCCCGGCGTCACGCGCTTGCTGGACAGCGGCGGCATATTCAGCCGGCGTCACGCGGCGGTTGAGGGGCATAGCGTCGCTGGCGCACTGACGCGCTTTGTAGGCGGGATGATACTGCGCCATCACGTTGATGTAGGTGTCTTTTGAGATTGTTTCTGCCAGAAAGCGCGCCACGTCAGCCGTTCCTGCCAATCCACCGGGCAGCACGAGGTGGCGGATGAGCAATCCGCGACGGGCGACGCCGCGTTCATCCATCATCAAATCCCCCACCTGACGATGCATCTCCTTCACCGCAACCTGGTTGACCGTCGGGTAATCGCGGACGAGGGAGAGCTGCTGCGCGATGGCGGCGTCGGCGTACTTCATATCGGGCATGTAGAGGTCTACCAGGCCGTCCATCAGACTGAGCGCCTGGGGCGCGTCGTAACCGCCGGTGTTGTAGACGATGGGCAGGCGCAGCCCGGCCTGAATAGCGACCGCCAGGCCCTTCACGATCTGCGGGACGACGTGTGTTGGAGAAACCAGGTTGATATTGTGCGTCCCCTGCTGTTCCAGGTTGAGCATCATCGCGGCCAGGCTTTGCGGCGTCACCGGCCTTCCGGCCACGCGCTGGCTGATGTCGTCATTTTGACAATACTGGCAGTGCAGGTTGCAGCCGGAGAAGAAGATCGTGCCGGAGCCGTAGCGCCCGCGCAGGACGTCCTCTTCGCCGTGATGCGGGCCGTAGCTGGCGACATAGGCCGTCGCGCCGATGCGGCAGGGGCCAGGGCGTTGTGTGCGATCAATGCCGCAGCCGTTGCCGCAGAGATGGCAATCGCGCATTGCGGCCTCGGCCTCCGCAATGCGCGTGGCTAGCTCGTTACTGTCCAGAAGCGACAGATAGATTGGGAACACGATGTCATCAGTCATACCCTGATTCTACCGTAGATCGCCCGATGCGCTATACGCAGAGATTTGATCTATTCTCCGATGGGCATAAAATGGCAATCATTTCATTCGTTTCTGTATTGTTGCGGGAGCTATGATGGATACTTTCATCAAATACATCAAGTCGTTCTTCAAGTCGGACTGGACGTTGGCGGATTACCCGGTTGCGTTTAGACAGTCCCCGCCGGATGCGTCCTGCACGCTCCGTGGCGCGAAACCTGTCCCCTGGTTTGTGCGCATCGTCAATTGGTGGCCGATGTTCAGCCACGGCGAAACCAAAGAAGAGGCTTACGCAGGGCTGCGTCAGCGTTTCGACGACTACAAAAATGCAGGCAATAAGCTCCCCCGTCCGGGCGTGAAGCGTATGCCGACCATCGAAATCGTATCGCAGGCCGAGATACAGAAATACGAACCCCTCGCCGTTGACTTTTTCGAGAAAATCATCGGTATGCGCTATCACGATTGTTTGGTCACCGACCTTTCCAGCCTGTGGGATTTCCCCGGCGATGAGACGAACGAGGCTTATCACCGCAAAATTGCCGAGGTTTACGGCGTTGACGTTTCAGACATCGAGAATGGAATTTTGGTGGAGATTTTTAAGCGGATCAGTGAAACGGACAGTTTACCCCAAGTGACCTTATAACCGCGCATAAGGAGAATGTTATGCCATCATTGTCGCCTTCTTTACAAAATCGCTTGCGTGATGCGTTATTGAGATGTGCGCCCTTTGGCAGCAACGAGGCTCTGCGTTTGCTCTTTGACGACTGCCGGCTTGCGGCGTGGAAGTACAACGTCCCCGAAGCGGCTACGCCGGCCTCGCGGGTGAGCTTTCTTATATCGCAGTTTATGGATGCCTGGAACGCCGACGGGCAGAATGCGCTGAGCCTGTTCATTTGTGTGTTGGTCGAACGGCCGGATTGTGGCGCGCAATGTCCCGCACCAGACCTGTGCGCCCTGGCTAATGAAGTGCAGATGGCGTTGATCGCCGGCAAAATCGTTGAATGTGAGCGCGAGCTGGCCCAGGTGCGCGACCATCAAACGCGCGGATGGTCTGATCCGGCTTATGCGCCGCGTCGCGCGGCGGAATTGCAGGCGCTGATCCAGACGTGGAAAGAGCGGCAGGCTGCGCCGCCGTTGTGCGCGCCGGACTCAGTTGCGCCTGTCGCCTCTGGGGGGACGCCGCAACAAAGCGTCACACCGCCTCTCGCCAAACCTGCTGAACGCGCGCCGGAGACGTACACCGACCTCGAAATCCACATCGCGCTCAACAACAAAGACGCGGGTCAGTATGCCATTATTGCCGAACTAGATGGCGAAGGCAGATACTACGGGACGATGCAGATGGGTGTTGAAGCGCGCGAGCGGTTGTCTGAGGTAACTGACTCGGAAGCGTACGGTCTGGCGTTGTTCGATGCGCTGTTTCACAGTGACCTATACATCGCCTTCGCCACTGCGCGCGAGCGCGCCCACGCGAAAACTGCCGACCGCCTGCGCTTGCGCCTGTGGATTGACCCCGAAGCCGCCGACCTCCACGCGCTGGTGTGGGAACGGTTGCACTATCGCAATGAGGGTGGGGCGTTCTGTGTGGCGACGGACGCGAAGCTGCCTTTCTCGCGTTACTTCGGCCTGCAACGTGGTGAGGCGTCGGCTATTGAGGGCCAGGTGCGGATGTTATGCGTCATCGCCAATCCGCAAAATCTTGAAGATGAGGGTTTCATTCCCCTGAACGTGGATGCCGAAATCGCCAACTTGCGCGCTGCGCTGGACGGCTTGCGACAAAGTGGGGTGTCCATCACCATCATGCCGGGGCGAACGGGGCTTTCTGCCCCTCAGAAGGATGCGCTGATCGCCGCTGGATACACGCTCCTTTCCGGTTTCGCCACCCTCGGCGGCATATTCGAGGCATTGGCTTATGCGCCGGGCTATCATCTGTTGCACGTTGTGGGGCACGGCACATTCAGCCAGCGTGCGGGGAAGGCAGCGTTGATTCTTGAAGACGAGGAAGGCTTTGTTCGGGAAGTCGCGGACAATACGTTGACGGGACGGCTGAACGGTCTGGATCACAAACCACACTTGATTTTCCTGGCGGCGTGCGAGAGCGCGAGTCGCTCCGACAAAACTGCCAACCCCTTCGTGGGCCTCGCGCCGCGCCTGGTGCAGATCGGTATTCCGGCGGTGGTGGCGATGCAGGACAAGATCGGCGTCAAGACGGCGCAGGAACTAACCCGGCACTTTTATCGTTTTTTGCTGCAACACGGCGTCGTGGATAAAGCGTTGAATCAAGCGCGCAACCTTTTGGAAGACACGCGAGATTGGGCCACGCCTGCGCTGTTTATGCGTCTGCGGGAAGGACGTTTGTTGTATTGAGCTGGTGGTCGAGTCTCCACTATGCAGGTTGCAGCGCGCCATTCATTACCGCTACGAAGCGCTGTGTGACCCCGGCTACGATTGGCGGACAGCTTACCGAGACGAGATCGCGCAGATGTTGTGATTTGCGGATTTTGTGCTTGAATGAGAAGTAGGAGGTGGGATGTGACGACCGTTGAATTGAATTTAGTTCTCGGGTTAGCGAAAAAGCTTTCCGCGTTTGATAAAGTGCGGCTTATTGAGCTTCTCGCTCCGCAAATTCGCAGCGACTTAGCGCGCCCGGCGAAACGACGTTCCTTGCTTGGCCTGTGTGCTGATTTGGGGCCAGCGCCGTCGGCGGAGGTTATTGACGGAGCGCGCCGTGAGGCTTGGGGACGGTTTCCTAGGGAGGATGTTGGATGATCCGTGCTGTGGCTGATACACATGCTGTGATCTGGTATCTCTTCAATGACTCCCGGCTGTCACAAACTGCACGAATTACAATAGAAGAAGCCGCTGCCGCTGGCGATGTAATTGCCTTTTCATCTATAACGTTAGCTGAGATTGTTTATCTGGCAGAACGTGGACGTATCCATAACGAGACATTGTCTCGGTTATTGCAAGCTATGGATGTCGAAGATGCCGTTTTAATCGAGATCCCTTTCGATCGCAATGTCGCGCAGGCTATGCTTGAAATCCCTCGCCCGGAAGTACCGGATTTACCTGATCGTATCATTGCCGCAACGGCGATTAGCCTGAATGTGCCGGTGATCAGTCGGGACGGCGCTATTCAAGCCTCACGGCTGAGGACAGTTTGGTAGTATCACCACAACCCATAACCTGCAACCTGCGACTCATAACCCATCCTCCGTCCCTCGCCTGGACTTAGCCCCCAAGCGCAAAAGCCCCTCTCCTTTATGTTGCTCCACCGCCACGACGTTATCCTGGAGAACGAAACGGGTGTACGTTTTGCCAGTGAACTCCTGCGTCGCTGGATTGCACAATTCTCAACGGAATAAACGGAAGAATCCGTTAAAATCCGTTCAATCCGTTGACACTAAAACACCCGCACCGCCTCCAACACCGTCGCCGGATAAATCTGCTCCGGCTTGGGCGGCATAGGATTGTAGACCCACTCCACAGCAACCACGCCGCATGGGATACCCGCAATCCGCCGGACGCCCGCGAACGTCCCGCGCAGCAGCACGTCCTCCATATCCAGCGTCATCCCGAAGACGGCCAGCGAGACACCTGCCGGAATCGCGCGCAGTTCGTCACCGAACGCGCCCGCCGAAAAGATCACCCGGCCCGCGTCGAGCGCCTGCGCCTGGATGACGGGGATGATGACCGGGTAGCCATCGTCGCCAACGTAAGCGATGAACTTGAGGTTGTCGAGTTTGTTGAACAGGCGGCGCGTCCACAGGTTGAGCACGGGCTTCTGCGACTTGCGCGCCAACGTTCGCGCGAGCATCGTTTGCACCGCTGCGAAGATGACCTGTCCCATCGGCAGCACTTGTCGCCCCGTGTGCGCGATCAAATCCATGTAATAAACCGTGTGGATGCCGAAGTAGGCATTGTAGCGGAACATTGGGATGTTGTTGTAAGCGTCGTAGTCTGACCCCTGGCGCGCGGTGTGCGTGAAGGTCGCTTTTCCGCGCCACACCTCTTTGTTCAGCGTCATCACCATAAAGCCGGCCTGGGGATGCCGCCGGACGTACTGCTTGGACAGCCCCTCGGTGAATTGCCCCCACGTCAACTGCGCCGGTGAACCGGCGCGGAATGTCGAAATCAGCGTGAGGTGCGGCAAGCCTTCGTCGTTGACCGTCGCCAGCAACCCGATCTTCATCTCCGGCATAAACGCGGCGATGTCGGCTTCGGAAAAGGTGGTGTATGGCAAAGGTATCATTGTGCCTCCATGGCGAATCATGAATCATGAATCACGAACCATGAATCATGATTCGTGATTCATGATTCAGAACTGGTGTGTCTCGCGGGCGATAATTTCGTCCTGCAATTCTTTGCCGATGCTGGTGAAGTAGGCGTTGTAGCCGGTGACGCGGACGAGGAGGTGGCGGTAGTCCTCTGGATGCTGTTGAGCGTCGCGCAGCATGGCGGCATCCACCATGTTCACCTGCAAGGCTGTGCCGCCGTTTTCGACGTAGCCGCGCAGGAACGCCTTGAACTTCGCCTGTTGCTCCGGTTCGCGCAGCAGCGACGGGCTGAACGTCATCGTGTGGCTGCCGCCGTTGGGCAACAGATTGACGAAGTCACCCCAGTCGCCTTCGGGTGCGCGCCCGCCGAGGACTTTGCCCACGGAGTTGACGTTCGCCGTCGGGCCGCGCGTGTCGGCCCCGTTGGAGGGGCACAGCGCGTTGGAGAGGAACTTGCCCTTGGGCCGCCCGTCGGGGCTGGCCGGCAGGATGAAGCTGTCGGCGATCCAGTAGTTCCAGCTCAACATGCCGGGCCGGTACTGCGCGCCGGTCGCCTCGGTCTTATGCTTCCAGGTCTCTTCGGTCCACAAGTCCATCACCTGGCGGGCGAGCGCGTCGGCGGCGGGATCGTCACGCCCGTACTTGGGCGCTTTGCGCAGCGCGCGCGCCTGGAGGACGGCGTGACCTTCCCAGTTGTCGCGGAGCGCCTGGACGAGTTCCGCCATCGTGCAGGCCTTTTCGTCGAAGACCAGGTGCTTGATCGCCAGCAGTGAATCCACCGTCGTCGCATACGTCACGGCCTCGATCGTGATGTACGCCAGTTCTGCGCCGCCTTGGGTGACGTCCAGGCCCTTCTCGGCGCAGCCGCGCACCAGGCTCGAGAGGTACGGGGTGGGGGAGAACCGCGCGCGCAGGGCGTCCGTGCGGTTGTAGAGCGCCACGCTTTTTTCGATGATAAAGCGCGTTTGCGCCGCGTAGGCGTCCCAGAACTGCTCCCACGTGGCGAACGTTCTAGGATCGCCGGTATCCGGCCCGCTGCGGATGAGCGGTGCGGTTTTGCCGGTCATTGGATCGGTGAACGGATGCAGGTCGAAGCCGCCGGTGAGCGCCAACTCGACGGCTTTGAGCAGGTTGAGGTTGTTGTCTACCGTGCCGGAGCGATCGTTGCCGACCATCGTGTTTTCCAGGCAACCGACTGGCGCGTAGTCGTGGACGTTGCCGGGGTGGATGAGATGTTCGACGCCGGACTTGCGCGCTTGCAGGAGCAGCCCCGCCATCGAACGCTCATCGAAGTTGAGGAGGAACGGCGCGCCCTGGCTGTCGGCGATCATCGTCACCACTTTGTCGAGCAGCGCGTCGGGCGTGCCGCGGTGCAGGCGCACGTTGGGCTTGGGTTCCAGGATCGGCGACATCTCGTCCAGCACGTCAAGCATGGCAAAGGTGAGGTCGTTGGTCAGGTCGGCGCCGCCCGCGCCTATGCCGGAGAGCGTGAGCAGTTGCCCGTAGCCGGCGGTGATGCCCTGGTTGCCGCCCGTGCGGATCATCGCGTCGTAGGCGGTGTTGCAATGCACCCAGAAGCATTTGAGGATTTCTTTGCCGAAGTCAATGGTCATCCCTTCCGCCAGCGATTTCTGCCAGAAGGGATAGAGGTATTGGTCAATGCGCCCGAAGGAGACGCCGGGGCCGGGGTAGTTCTCGTCGCTCATCACGAGCATGTGCGTGAGCCACAGGGATTGCGCGGCCTCCCAGAACGTCGTCGCGCCTTCCCAGGGGACGCGCCGCAGGTTCGCCGCCATCTGTTCGAGTTCGGCGCGGCGGGCGGGATCGGCCTCCGCCTCTGCCAGACGAAGACATTGCTCGGCGTATCCGTCCGCCACGTCACGGGCCATCGTGGACGCGGTGCGCAT
>DAOUAQ010000019.1:0-28679 GCA_034433375.1 Anaerolineae bacterium
CTGACGCGGCGCTTGCAGGACGCCTACTTTCTGCCGGAAGACGCCGCGCGCTGGGCGGTGGAGACGTGCGCCGAAGCGGTGGGTATCCTGGTGACGGAAGCCAAATCGCGCGCGTTTACTTCAACGTTGCCGGCGGCGGTGCTAGGCCGTTCCAGCCTGCTGGGCGACCGCGCCTGGCGTGAGTTGGGCAAGATGCCGGGCAGCGTGGAAGTGTTACCCGATTACGAAGTGCGCCTGAGCGCCTATCTCGACGATGCCGCGCTGAAGACGCTGGCGCAGGAGATGCGCGCTTTCGGCCCGGTTCAGGAGCTGGACCTGCAGCACAGTCCCATCACCGATATGGGGCTGGCGCATGTGTGCGACCTGGTTGGCCTGCTGAGTCTCGATCTCTCCCACACCGCGGTCACGGACGCGGGATTGGCTTTCCTGCAGATTCTCGGCGACTTGACCGACCTCAATCTGTGGTGGTGTGAGCGTATCTCTGACGCGGGGGTAGCGCACTTGACCACGCTTCCGCGTCTGGGCGCCTTAAATTTGGGCCGCTGCCAACACATCACCGACGCGGGGACGGCGCATCTGCGCGCACTGACCGGTCTGCGCGACCTGAGCCTGGCAAGCACCCAGATCACGGATGCGGGGCTGGCGGCGCTAGGCGACCTGGCCGAATTGGCGGCGCTCAACCTCAGCGACACGCGCATCACCGGAGCGGGTTTGAACGCCTTGAGCGGACTCGGTCATCTGGCGCAGTTGAACCTTTTCCACTGTGTGCGGCTCACCAACGATGGCCTGACGCACTTGCGCGCCTTCAAACATCTCACTGCACTCAATCTCGGCGCGTGTGGTCAGCTCACCGATGCGGGACTCGTGCATGTGCGGTCGCTCACCGGCTTGACGGCGCTGAACCTGGAAGATACCGGCATCACCGACGCGGGACTGCCCTATCTCCACGCGCTCGTTGGCCTGGCGAACCTTGATCTGAGCTGGACGCGCCTCACGGATGAAGGGCTGGCGCGCTTGAGCGGCCTCAGTGGATTGACGGAACTGGCGCTTGCCGGAACGCGCATCAGCGACGCTGGCCTGGCCCACATCCGCCCTTTCGCCGACCTGACGCGCCTCGATCTCTCGCACACGTCCATCACCGGCGCGGGATTGACGAGCCTGGGCGGGCTGATCCATCTGACGCACCTTGATCTTGAAGGGACGCCGCTCAAAGACGCCGCGCTGGAACACCTGCCGGCGCTTCCGCACCTCACATGCCTGTATCTCGGCGGCGTCGCCATCACCGACGCCGGCCTGGCGCACCTGGCGGCGCTCGAATCTTTGCGTATGCTGGATGTGACAGGCTGCGCGTCCATCACCGAGGCTGGTTTAGCTATCCTGCAACGCCCTGATCTGACGATTGTAAGGTAGGACGATTTTCCAAATCGCCCTACAGTAAATCTCAACAAGGACAAAACGATGAACTGGTTTGAACGTATTCCTAAAGTCGAACTCCATCTCCATCTCGAAGGCGCGATCCCCCATGCCGCACTGTGGGAGCTGGTGCAGAAGTACGGCGGCGATCCGGCGCTGCCCAATCTGGCGGCCTTGCAACAGCAGTTCGTCTTCCGCGATTTTCCACACTTCATCGAAATGTGGATCTGGATGAACCAATTCCTGCGCGCATACGAAGACTTCACCTTTATCGCCGAAGCCGTCGCGCGTGATCTGGCGCAGCAGAATATCCGCTATGTGGAAGCCTTCTACTCGCCGATAGACTTCGCCCACCACGGCCTGCGCGTGCAACCGTTGACCGAAGCCATCCGCGCCGGCCTGTCGCGCGTCCCGGAGATTGACGTGGCGCTCATCGCCGACCTCGATCGCGGTTTTGGGCCAGAAAATGCCGCGCGCACCCTCGCCGCAGTGTGCGAAGTGCGCGACCTGGGGGTGATCGGCGTAGGGCTTGGCGGATTGGAGCAACAATACCCGCCGGAGCTGTTCACCGAGGTGTACGCACGGGCGCGCGAGTTGGGTTTCCACACCACCGCGCACGCGGGAGAAGCCGCCGGCCCCGCCAGCATCTGGGGCGCGCTGCGCGCGTTGCGCGTCGAGCGCATCGGGCACGGCGTGCGCGCGGAAGAAGACCCGGCGCTGCTGGACTACCTCGCCGAGCGCGCCATCCCCCTGGAGATGTGCCCACTTTCTAACGTGCGCACGGGCGTCGTCAAATCTTTGGACGTACACCCCGCGCGCCGCTACTTTGAGCGCGGTATTCTCGTAACAATAAATACGGATGACCCGAAAATGTTCGGCAACACCCTGGCGGAAGAATTCGCGCTGCTCGAACAGACACTCGGCTTCTCCCGCAGCGACATTCGGGCCTTGATTTTGAACGGCATCCACGCCGCGTGGCTGCCTGAGACACACAAAGAGCGTCTGCGGGCGGCCTTTTGCGCGGATCCAGTCTGGCAGAAGGACAACATCTCTGAAACGTGAAAGCGTGAAACTTTGCATTATAATAGAGACGTAAAATGTGAAACCTAAGTGGTCGCTCACGTTTTACGCAACCCGTCATTATTCACGCATCACGCAGGAGGTATACAATGCATATTCTCAAAGATGGACAGACCGTCCAGACCGTGACATCCAAGATGCCTTGCACTGCCGAGAAATTCCTGGGCGGCGGCGGACAGGGTGAAGTTTACCGCGCCGACCTCGGCGGGCAGAAAGTGGCGCTCAAGTGGTATTTCCCGGCGCAGGCCACCCCGCAGCAGCGCGCGGCGCTGGAGGTGCTGATCAAGAAAGGTCCACCGACCGAAAAATTCCTGTGGCCGATGGAGTTGACCGCATCCCCAGAAGTGCCAGGGTTTGGCTACATCATGCCGCTGCGCGGGCCGCAGTACAAGAGCATTGTGGACTTGATGAAACGCCAGGCCGAGCCGACCTTCCGCGCGCTGGCGACGGCGGGATTGGAGCTGGCCGACAGCTTCCTCGATCTGCACGCGATGGGCTATTGTTACCGCGACATCTCGTTCGGCAACGTCTTCTTTGAGCCGAACACCGGCGAGGCGTTGATTTGCGATAACGACAACGTGGCCGTGGATGGCGAAACGGAAGGCGGCGTCTTGGGCACGCCGCGCTTTATGGCCCCGGAGATCGTGCGCGGCGAAGCGCGTCCCAGTATGCAGACCGACCTGTACTCGCTGGCTGTGCTCCTTTTTTATATGCTGATGGTGCATCATCCCCTGGAAGGCAAACGCGAGAGCAGCATCAAGTGTCTCGATCTGCCGGCGATGAACAAGCTCTACGGAACCGATCCGCTGTTCATCTACGATCCCAACGACGACAGCAACCGGCCGGTGGAGGGTTTCCACGATAACGTGCTGGCCTTTTGGCCGCTGTACCCGCAGTTTATCCGTAACCTGTTCACCAAAGCGTTTACGGATGGTCTACGGGATCCGATGACCCGCGTCCGCGAGAGCGAGTGGCGCGCGGCGATGGTGCGGATGCGCGACGCCATCATCTACTGCCCGAAGTGCGGCTCGGAGAATTTCTACAGCGCCGAGATGCTCAAGGCCACCGGCAATCCCGGCGCGTGTTGGGCGTGCAACGCCGCGCTCGTCCTGCCGCCGCGTATCCGCATTGATGATGCCATTGTAATGCTGAACTGGGACACGAAGCTCTATCCGCATCACATTGACAATGGGCATTTGTACGATTTCTCCAAACCCGTCGCCGAGGTGAACCAACATCCCGCCGACCCATCTATATGGGGTTTGCGGAACCTTGACGACGAGAAATGGGTCATCACCACCATTGATAAGGAGATTCTCGATGTTGAGCCGGGCCGCAACGTGCGCCTGGCCGTTGGCACGAAAATCAATTTCGGCAAAAAAGAAGGCGAAATCAGGATCTAGATAATTGAAGATTGTGGGATTGAAGATTGTGGGATTGAAGATTGTGGGATTGAAGACTGTGGGATTGAAGACTGGACGATTGAGAAAAATCAACAAATCTAACATCAAGACATCTGCAATGAAAGGGGGGATATGAGTACAAGCATAACGTATCCAGATTTTGGTAAATATCGCGTCCTCGGTGTTTTGGGCCAGGGGCGCTTTGCCACCGTCTATCGCGCCGAAGACCCGGCGATGGGTCGTCTGGTGGCGATTAAGGCGTTTGACCCGCTGCTGTTGCAGGATGAACCGTGGATGGTGCGGTTGCGGCATAACGTGCAATCTGCCGCGCGTTTGCAACACCCGCACCTTGTCCCCATCTTCGACATCGGCGAGACGGAGACCGATTTCTACGTCGTGATGCAGTTAGCGCAAGATGGCAGCCTGGCCCAGGCGATTGCCGCCCATAGCGGACAGCGGGTGCCGTGGAGCAAGGCGCTGAACTTCCTCAAACCCATCTGCGAAGCGTTAGACTACGCCCACGCGCAGGGTCTCGCGCACGGCGATCTTAAGCCATCGAACATCCTCATTGACCCGCCCGGCGGCCCGCTGCTGATGGACTTCGGGCTGACGCGCTTGATGGCGGCGAACAGCGCCGCGCTGGGGCGCATCGAGGGCGGCGTCATCGGCACGCTGGCGTACATTGCGCCGGAGGTGTGGGAGACCGCGCCCGCCGAAATCCCGGCAGATATGTATGCGCTTGGTTGCATCACCTACGAGATGTTGACGGGACAAAAGTTGTTTGCGGATACCAGTGTGATGCAGGCGATGCACGCGCACGCGCAAGGCCCGCAGTTCCCGCAGACGTGGCCGGGCGACGTGCCGGCGGGGATCGCCGGTGTGTTGGCGAGGGCGCTGGTCTGGGATCCTACCGCGCGCTACCCCGACGCGATCACGTTCTGGAACGCGCTGAAGGCGCTGGAGACGCCGGTGAGCGCCGGCGCGAAGCTCTCGGCGGTGGCCGATCAACTGCGCGCCAAAGCCGACGCCGCGTTGAAGGCCGGAAAGCTGCAAGCGGCCAAAATGGCCGTTAACCAGTGGCTCTCGATGGAACCGGACAATCCGCTGGCGCTCAAGGCATTGGAAGCCATTGATCGCCAGATCGCAGCGGCGCAGCAGCAGCAACCGCCGGCCGCGCCTGCTCCGCGCCCGGTTGCGCCCGCGCCGCAGCCGGCGCCTGTCGTACAGCCCGCGCCTGTGGCGCAACCCGCCCCTGCGTCCCCGGTTGCCTTCGTACCGGCGACGCCCGCGCCGCAGCCTGCCCCCCAACCGGCTACGCCGCCGGTCGTCGTCCCCGCGCCGGTCGTGACGCCCCAGGTCGTCCCGCAACCCGCGCCGCAGCCGGCGCCGCAACCAGTGGCGCAAGTCGCCCCGCAGCCTGCGCCCGCGCCTGCGCCGCGCATCTTCACTTTCTTCACCGTACCCGATCAGCGGCAGGGGGTGTTAGCCAGCACCTACACCGTCGAGCAATTCATCAGCACCGAGGGGCAGTTGGATACTTACGCGGCGCAGGTCAACGGCCAACCGGCCATGCTGACGTGGTTCTTCCCCGCCGAGGCGACGCCCGATAAGCGCGCGGCGTTGGAGAGCCTGATCCAGCAAGGCCCGCCCACGGCGAGCTTCCTCTGGCCCACGGCGGTGGTTGAATCGGCGGATGTCCCCGGCTTCGGCTACCTCACGCCGCCGCGCAATCCGCGCTTCAAAAATATCGAAGACCTGGTCAAGCGATGGGTCGAGCCGACTTTTCGCACCCTCGCCACAACCCTCTTAGGGGTCGTGGACAACTTTATGGCGCTGCACCTGAAGGGGCTGTGCTTCCGCGATTTTTCGCCGCGCAACCTCTGCTTCGATCCCGACACGGGTGAGGTCTCGCTGACTTACACTGATAACGTCGTCGCTTCCGGCGTCGGCGTGCATACCGGTCCGCCGCGCTTCCTGGCGCCAGAACTCGCGCGGGGCGACGCCGCGCCCGGCGTGCAAACCGATCTGTACACCCTGGCGACGGTGTTGTTTTATATGATGATGGTGCATCATCCACTTGAGGGAGAACAGGCGATCAACGTCCCGACGTTCGACAAAACCGTGGAACAGCGGCTCTACGGCGTCGCCCCGCTCTTCATTTTCGATCCCAACGACGCCTCCAACCGCCCGATGCCGGGGTATCACGTCAGCGTGCAGGCGTATTGGCCGCTTTACCCGCAGTTCATCCGCGATATGTTCGTCCAGGCGTTCACCGCCGGTATCAAAGACCCGTACAACGGGCGCATCCGCGAGAGTGAATGGCGCAAGGCGCTCGTCCAACTGCGCGATACCATCATCTACTGCCCGCAGTGCAGCGCCGAGAACTTCTACGACCTCGCGGCGCTGAAGGCTTCCGGCAAGCCGGGCGTCTGCTGGTCGTGTGGCAGCGCTCTCGTGCTCCCGCCGCGCCTGCGGATAGGCGACGCCGTGGTGATGCTGAACTACGACACGAAGCTGTACCCCCATCACGTGGACCCCGGCAGGATGTATGACTTCTCCGCGCCGGTCGCCGAAGTCACCCGCCATCCCCACAATCCGAATATCTGGGGTCTCAAGAACCTCAACATTGAGAAGTGGGTCATCACTCTCGACGACGGCACCATCAAAGACGTTGAGTATAACCGCAGCATGACCCTGACGCCGGGCGTCAAGATCAGCTTTGGCAAGCGCGAGGGCGAAATCCGCGTGTAAGCGCCAACATTCTTTATGCGGCGGCGCGGTCAGGAGACCGGCCACCGCAGCTCTATCTGACAGAGCGCAGCCACCGGCTGCGCTCTGTGTTTGTGTAACGTGACATTTATTTTGGTACAACGACTTCTGGTCTCAATCATCCTTGCTTTGCTTTATACTCACATAGCCATTACAATAATGCGCATCATTCAATTCACCAGGAAAGGAGATGGAGATGCAGATTGTCACGGACAGTGGGATGGATTTGTATTTGCCGCCGGAAGAAATGCCCGATATGGAACTCCACATCGTGCGCCACGCCATTACGCTTGAGGGGAAGACGTACAAAAGTGGCATAGATATTCAGTCCGCGGAACTCTATCAACTCCTCAAAGATACTGGCGGTTTCCCGGTCACCTCGCAGCCTTCGTCGGGAGATTTCGCCGAGGTCTATCGCAAACTGGCTGTCGCCGACCCGGACATTTTATCCATTCAAATGTCATCGGGGCTGAGCGGCACCGTCAACGCGGCGCAAGCCGGCGCAGAAATGGTCCCGGAGGCCAACGTCACCGTCGTGGATTCCAAGACGCTCTCTGGCGCGCTCGGCTGGCAGGTATCGGCGGCGGCGCGCGCGATCAAGGCCGGCTGGTCGAAGGAACGCATTGTCACGCTGCTCAATCGTATCGGCGCGGCAAGCGACAGCATTTATACCCTGGAGGATTTGAAATACCTCATCCACGGGGGCCGCATCAGCCACATGAAAGGTCTGATCGCCTCCGCGCTCCGCATCAAACCGATGATCGGCGTGACGAAGGACACGGGCGTTTATGAACAGCTCGGCATGGCTCGCACTTTTACCGGCGCGCTCAAGGGGCTGGTCAAGCTGATCGCCAAGAAGCACGCGCCCGGCACCCCGCTGCGCGTCCAGGTCATCCACGCGCTCAATCAGGAAGGCGCGGACATCCTACGCGAGGAAGCGGACAAGATGTTCAAGTGTACCTGGATGCCGCTCGGCACAATGTCGCCCGTCTTGGGTGCGCATACCGGCCCTTCGATGGTGGGGATTGCGTTCGCCGCACTCGCGGATTACCCGGAGATCCCATAGCGTCTATGCCTCGCACATTCACCCGTCGCCAAATGCTCAAGCTGATCGCCGGGGCCGCCGCCGCTGCGACGCTCTCGCCGGTCTGGCACGCCCGCGCGCATTATCCCACGTTGGATCTGCAACCCGGCGAGCCGGATACTAACACTTATGTCTTGACAGGTCGCGCCATCCATACCCTGACTTTCTACGAGGAACCTGACATCAAGTCCAAAAAACTGAACACGCTGGCGCGCGACCAATCCTGCCGTATTCTCGGCGAGGCGCGCGCGCCCTTCAACCGCCACAACGACTTGTGGTACGCGACCGATCTGGGCTACGTTCACTCGGCGTGGGTGCTGCCGATGCGCATCTACCCGCCACAGCCGTTCATCGCGGATCTCGGCCCGTGGGGGTTCTGGGGCGAGATTTCGCAGGTCTACACCGACGCGCGCACCGAGCCGGGCACGCAGGCGGCGAAAAAGTACCGCTTCTACGGCAGCACGATGTTTCACGTCATCGGCGCGGCGACGGATGCCGAAGGCAACGGCTGGTACAAAGTCAACGATGACTACCCACCCAAAGCCGTCGGCAATTTCCAATGGGTGCTGGCGCGCGACGTGCGGCGCTTCCCTCGCAAGGAGATGTCGCCCATCCGCCCCTTCGTCGGGAACAAGCGCATTGAAGTCAATCTGGAAGCGCAGTCACTCACCTGCTTGGAGGGCGATAAGGTTGTTTTCCAAACCCTCGTTGCGTCGGGCTTGGGCGGCGCGACGCCTACCGGTCTGCATCATGTGCTGCTCAAGCAAGCCTCACGACACATGAGCAATGTGCCGTATGCGGAGATGAAAGAAGAAGACCTGCCTGCCCCCGGCGACATCTTCGACCTGCCGGGCGTGCCGTGGAACACGTTCTTTGATTTGGTGGGGACGGCGATCCACGGCGCGTACTGGCACAACGATTTCGGCGTGCGCCGCAGCCACGGCTGTCTGAACGTTTCGTGCGAGGCGGCGCGCTGGATTTACCGCTGGGTCCACCCCATCGGCGGTTACGAAGACGAGTTCATCCGCAGCGACCGGCGCGTGGGGACGCCGATCAATATCGTGTAAATACCCTTGCGAAGGTTTCTGAACCTTCGCAAGGGTTTAATTCCCATCGAAGGCGAATGTTGCGGCGATTTCCTGCATCAAAGCAGGAATGGCGTCTGTTCCCACGGCGCGAGCGCGCAACACGTAGAGCCAGAAGTTTTTGTCCTGGATCACCCACGCTTCAGCCGGACCGCCTGCACTGCCGGGCCATTGTTCCTGGAAGTGAAAGGTGGTGCGTCCTTGCCATTTTGTTTCCTCGACAAGCTGCGCTTCCGGCGGCGACTCTGGATCGTGCGTGGCTTCCAGCATCACGATGGCGTTGTTATAGAGTAGCGCCTCCGTCGGCCCCGGCGCCCACCACAACGCGATTTCCCC
The DNA here is from genome assembly GCA_034433375.1 of Anaerolineae bacterium. GTDB lineage: Bacteria > Chloroflexota > Anaerolineae > B4-G1 > SLSP01 > DSWT01. The sequence goes on from DAOUAQ010000019.1 coordinate 9,171, forward strand.
GTCTCCGTATTGCCACACGCGCCCTCCGGCATATTGATCGCCCTGCGTGATGACTTCGGTGAAGGCCAGCGGCACGCGCAGCGTTACCTTGGCGGGCAGTGTTTCCGTCAGGGCGCGGAATTCGATGGTCGCCGGCTCGAAGCTCATCATGCGCTCCCCGATGAGGTCGAATGTTGACTTCACCTCCACCACCAGCCACCAGTACCCGGACGGCGCATCCAACGATAGCCGGAGCGGCGTCGTGGAGAGGTAACGGTTGCCGCTTTGCCGGACGAAATCGAAGGTGCTGTAGACTTGCGCCGTCGGGTCGTAAACCTTCGCCCGGATGATGACAACCGGCGCGATACCCGGCGGCGGCACAATATCGGCGATGACAAACGGCGGCTCCAGCGCCGAGACGAATTCCGGCCACTTGATGCTGACGCCTAACGGCGGTATTGGCGTGGGTGTGGGGGGCAGCGTCGGCGTCCACGTGGGGATGGGGGAGGGCGTGGCGGTCGGCGGCAGCGTCGCGGCCGGCGTCGGCGTAAGCGGCAGCGGGGTTGACGTCGGGTCACAGGCAGCCAGCAGTATTAGCACGATACAAAACAAGATACCATATTGTCTTTTCACTACGCTATTATCCTTCTCGCAAAGCTCAAGCACTACTCTGTTCTTACGACATACGGAAATCCAATGCCGCCGGCACCGGAAACTCACGCTGCACGCGCTCGCGCAGTGCGTCGTCAATACGAATGTTTTCCGCTGCACTGATCCGCCGCGCGTGATAGTCGAGCCACAGATGCGAAAGTGACCGTTCCCCCTCACGCAAATCGGCGACAACCAGCACCGTGTCGAAAAGCCGCGCCACGCGGTCGAAGTCGCCCACTGCCAACGCGGCCTGGCCTTCCAGCAGGCGGATGCGACCCGCCGCCCGCAGATTATCCGGCAAGATGGCGAGCAGGTCAAGCCACATCTGCGGACGCTCCAGCGCGATGAGCTTCTGCCCGCACTCCACCGCCAGAGGCAGCAATGCCGGGCGCAATCGCAACGCCGCCGCGTACAACTCGGCAGCCTCATCGAATTGCCCATCTTCCCAGGCGAGCAGCGCCAGATTGCGCAGCGCCCACGGCGTCCGCACTACTTCCAACGCGCATTGCCACGCTGCACGCGCCGCGTCGCGTGCGCCGGAGGCATAGCGCATCACCCCCAGGTGCAGCCACGCCGCCCAGTTGGCGTGACCGGCCTGCGCCGCCGCTTCGAGCTGCGCGCGCCATTCGGGTTGGATCATATAGCCGGCCGGTTCTGCATCGGGATCGAGGTCGGGCAGTGCGCCTTCGTCAAGCAATGTGAGCCACGGCATCTGAGCCTCGGTAAGCGACTCGTCGTCGAAGGCCAGCGCCGCCGAGCAGAACGGACGCTCTCCGGCGACCGCGCGGCGGCGACGTTCCAGCGCGCCCCAGCCCGCTCCACGTTGGATGATTTCTTCCGGCGGCGCATCGGCGAACGCCGCGCTGCGTGACAGTTCCGCGTCCAGCGCCGCGCGGGAAATAAGACATTCCAGCCGCTCAGCGACGCTTTCGCGGGCGGCCGTCCAATCTGCGCCGTGGACGACGGCGGGATCGGCCTCCAGCAGGCCATAGGCTTCGAGCCACGTCCATTCGGTGTTAGCCGGCATTGGGAGATGCTCAAGCTGCGTCCGCGCCAGCCCGGCCTGGATTTCGATGTAGGCGCGCCCAGGGCGTGAGAGGAACGTCTGCCAGCGGCGGCCGCCCGCGCCCATCCCCCAGAGGAACAGCTTGCGCCCGCGCAGACGCGCCGTGGAGGTCTGGATTAAGCCGCGCCCATCCTCATCCAATGCGGTAATCCACGGGCGCTCCTCGTCGGGAATGTGGAAGAAGAAGTCGCACGCGCGGTTGATGTGAGTCGAATAGGTCACGTCCGGCCCGTCGTCCACGTTGGGGATGACGACGCGGCGCAGTCCGCTCTTGCCGTAGCCGAAACTGTACGCCGAATCCGCCGGGACGAGGACGCGCGTGGCCGGCGTCTCCGGCACGGCGATGTTCGACCACCAGTACAGCGGCGCGTCGCGGTCGTGCGGATTGACGATGCGCACACGCACGAGGAGCACCGGCGAACCGTCGGGCAAGTAGGCGTCGAGTTGGTACGTCACCTGGCGGATGCGCTCCCACTCGTACAGCCGCAGCACGGGCGCGCCGTCGGGCGTAGTGAGCCGCGCGGCGAAGAGCGGCGCGCAAGTGAACGGCGTGTGCCCGGTCGTGCCGATGTTCCATTCCACGCCGCCGCTGAACCAGGCATTGCGCAGCGCCAGATTGGCCGGTTGGAAGACGGGGTTAGCGTCCAATAGCTCCCTTCCACTGGGCTTGTGGATGAGTGACCGCAGCCGGCCGCCTAATTCGAGCAGGAAGGTGGCGCGGAGATACTCATTTTCAAGGACGGCGACGCGAAAATCGCGGGGATGCAGGTCGCGCGTGTAGCCATCTTGCATCGTGTAGGGCAGAATGTTGGGGACGCGCCCGTAAGCCATGTTCCGCCGCATCTCGTCCGAGATGCCGGGGATGGGATCAATCTGCGCGTGGATGTCGCGCCCGCCCGTGAGCGGCGGCAGCGGATTCTCCGGGCCGAGGTCGGCGGCAGGGAGGACCAACGTTTCGAGACGTAGTTCGCTCATTGGGATGCTCCTCTCAACAGATATGAACGGATTCTTTAATACGTGTGCGCGACAGAATCCGGCAGCAGGCGCTGCGCGATGGGGTCCCAATCCGACGGAACGGTTTCTGGGACACGACGGGGGTGAATGGGGCACGCGCGGCACGGTGGGTAGTTGGCAATGCCGTGCGCCAGCATGTCGGCGATGACGGCGTAGCCGTCGCGCAGGCGGTACAAAGTGACGGTGCTGCTGCCGATCAGCCCCTGCGTGTGAACGGCGCGCATCGCGGGGATGTAGCGGCCCTGGTCGGTGAGTGGGCAACTGCGTTCGCGCCAGCCCCATGTGCGCCCCATCACCCGCCGCCTATCCGGCAAGCGGACGGGATAGGCTTCGGTGCGCGGGCCCAGGCACGGCGCGCCGGTGGCCGTTTCGACGGCGTGGTGGAAGGTATTGCTGAAGTAATCCACGCCGAGTAAAAGGCAGTAGCCGTCGTCCTGCAATAGTAGGCCCAACGGCGATTCCGGCCCCATCGTCAGCGTGCGGTGGTGGAATTCGGTGTAACGCCGGGCGTGCTGGCCCCATGCGGCGAAGGGGTGCGTGGGATCAAGGCTGCGGTAGACATCCGGCATCCGCCAAAAGCTATCGGGGATCGCGCCGTTAATCGTCGGCGTTTCGCGGGGATCATAGTAGCCGGGGCCGCCGTCCTCAAAAGGAACGCCGTGGTTAAAGCTCGGCATCACCAGCGTGCCCTCCGGTGTGATGACGTCCATCAACGCGGCGACGACGGTGGATACGCCGCCCTCAACATAGCCCAGACTGCGGAGTGAAGAATGGACCATCAATCTCATTCCTGGCTCAACGCCAAGCGTGCGCAAGCCCTGGATGATATCAGCGTGCTGCACGGCGGGTCTCCGGCACACAGAAAATGTCGATAGCGGTCAATTTCGGTTCGCTCATTACAATCACCTCATCCTGGTTTCGTAGCCGCCCATTATACTATGTCCAGGAGGGTTTGCTGCCAATGCAGCAAAATCCCGTTTTTTCATATACTCTCGAAGAATTTCCCGGACTATTTGATATACTTCTCGTCGAAACTGCATTTCGACCGTCTTCAAAAATGGCAGGCGACGAGTTGTGCTTAGCGTCAATACCATCTCTGAGCGATTATTTGCCCAACTGTAATGAACGATTTGCCGCCATTTAACGAGTTGGCCTGTGGATGACATAATACCGTTTTCGCGAATCTGAAATCGGTCAAATGCTATTGCAATGTTGTGGATCGCAATAGAAACACTGATAGCTGCGTAAAGGTAATCTTTCGGATCGAGATTGTGATCGGCTAACTTTAGATAACCTAAAAAAATCCATATCGGACTGAGAAACAACCTTTCCAGTCTGAGCTTGCATTTTCCAATACTAACAAAGCCCCTTTTGGCATTCGCTGTATCAAATACTAACGGCCGTGCAGTTATGAAATTGAATAATGACGATAAACTAAAGATCAATGTTGTGAAGGCTAGAATGCTCATAATGCCCAGGAAGACAATCCACAAAGCCTCACGAACATAAAGGGGTATTACGTAGAATCCTAACATAATCACAAAAATCATGCCACTGAGTCCGAGAATAATCCATAAAGTCTGACCGAAAGTTTCCAATGTGGCCTTCCAGCCTGACTGGAATACGATTACTAAAAGAATGACCAGCCATAAGAATAATATCGGTGCTACACACAAAGCCGTCGCTAATATGCTAGAGGGAAGCAATCCCATAATTTACCTCACTTTCTGCTTATGATCTCTGCCTCAAGCTCAACAACAAATGCCTTCATAAACGCCACACACGGCTCTGCAATCCGTCGGGCCATCTCGGTGTGGAGTTCGTCCACGAGGCTGATCTGCAGGTTGATCTGGTCCATAATCGTTGCGCCGATGCCGAAGCCCGTGACGTGGCGGGCGATGAAGCCATCTGCCGACAAACCCCACGTTTCGCCTTTGATGTGCTCCGGGTTGTATTCAGGCTTGAAGTACTTGGAGGTGAAGGCGCGCATCAGCCCCACCGCGCCGAGCGCGTCGAGAATGTCCGCGTCGCGCAGGATGTAGCCGAGTGTGTCCCAATCGCCGTGGATGAGGCTGTGGTTGTGGATGGCTTTGGCGATGGCGGCGATGTCATCCTCGTCAAACAAACGCTGCTCGCGCAGAAAGCGCGCCGCGATCTCCGCGCCGACCGGGCCGTGTTGGTCGCGCGTCTCAACGTGCGCCAGGCCAATGTCGTGCAGGAGCGCAGCGGCTTCGACGAGATCAAGGGTCGCGAAACCTTCACCCCTGGCGATGATCAGCGCGTTGCGCCGCACCCGCTCCACGTGCTTGATGTCGGGCCCGATGCGCAGGTCGGGGTTGACGATGGCGTCCATCGTCTCACGGACGAAAGTTTCGATGCGGTCAATTCTGCTCATAGATTTCAAGTTCCTCGTTTCACGAAATCAACTTTACCCGTTCCTCGGTCAGTGATTCGGCTTCGGCCCGCGCTGCGGCATAGTTTGTAATCGGGAAGCGGTTGTGCAGCGGGCTGAAGCGCGCGCCCAGCTTCGTCGCGTGGTAGAACAACCGCGCCAGCGGACGCATAAAGCTGGAGAGGTTCGTCCCCCGGCCAAATTCGTTGAGGGTGTTGTCGTCCCATCCCCCAAACAGGCCGTACAGGAAGGCGTACACCGGGTACGAGCACAGCAGCCCAATCGCCAGAATCAGGATGCTGGTGATTTCGTCCCCTTGCCAGATCAGCCCCGTGAACCAGCGCAGCCAGAGGTAGTGCGCGGCCCCTGCCAACGCCGACGCGCCAATCGTCTGCCAGAAATAAAACCGCTGCGGGAAGCAGAAGCGATGGTTGACGAAATAGGCCACAAAGATTTTGACGAGCAGCGTGACCAGCGGGACGTAGATCAGCGCGTTGACCTGCCAGCGGTCAATCAACAGATAGGTGAGGGTGAAGCTGAGCGCGAGATCCAGCGCGGCGAAGAGCGTGAGCAGTCGCGTTTTGAGACCGTACATCACCGCGTCCGCCGTCCACGAGGCGAAGTTGAGCGAGCCAATGAGCAGCATTGGCGCAACATACGTCGCCGCGCGCTGGAAATCCCGCCCCGATGAGCCGATGATGAAGCGATCGGCTACCGCGAGCAGGATCGCGCAGATGAAGGCGCTCACGAATCCGCCGTATTTGTACGTCATCGTGGCGTAATACTGGCCGAGTAGCTTGCGCCCGTTGGTGACGGATTCCGAAATCGCCGGCAGCACCGTCGCCGTGAGGGTTTGCAGGACGGTGAAGGCGTAGGGGAAGTTGCCGGCCATCCCCAGGTTGCCCAGAATTTCGTTGGTGTTGATCAATTTGGGCTGGATGACGGTGACGCTGAGCGACGAACCGACGCCGCCGAAAATTCCCGCGAAGAACAGGAACACGCCGTATTTGAGCGATTGCACGGCGATCTCCTTGTCGAAGTGTGCCATAAACAGCAATTTGGCGTTGTAGCCGATGCGCCGGTAGAGCCACCAGCCAAACCAGAACGAGACGAACTCCATCACGTAGGCCGCCACGCCCAGGCCCAACAGGCCGCCCATCGCCGGGCCGAAGATCGGGTTGTGGCGTCCCCACCACACCATCAGGCTGATGACGACGGGCTGCACCAGCATCGGGATCACCATCGTCATCGCAATGTCGAGAATCTGGTTGTAGTCGGCGCGCTGGTAGGCGGAGAGCGAGTCGGTGAAGACGCGGTAGAAGCCGGGAATCTGGATCATCGTGTGGGTGATGATAGACCAGATCAGCACGGCGTAGGCGGTGCCCGGCAGGAAGGCCGAGGCGAACGTCACCACAAGCGCCACCTGGATCGCGCCGGTGAGCGCCTGCCACCAGACGTAGAACTGCGCGTACTGGATGGCGCGGCGGGGATTCTTGACGCGATATTCGGCGAAGAATTTCATGTGCGCGACGCTCGTGCCCATATCGAAGAAGCTCCACACCAGCGGGAACATCGCCGCGACCCGCCCCCACATCCCCATCGCCTGCGCCGACGGCAGGATGTACACCGGCAGGATGAAGTTCTGGTAAGCCACCATCGGGATGAACAGCACCAGCCCAGACATGAGTGCAAACATAAAGCCGCCCACCGAACGGTGGAAGCCGATCTGCTCCCAATCCGTGTTGGCCTCGCGGTGCATGAACTGCTCGCGCCCGGAGACTAACAAATCCAGCGCTTCCGGGTGCGCCTTGCTATAGCGGCGGACGAGGAAGAAGGCCGTCCAGATCAGCGCGACCAGGAAGGCCATGATGATGTAGAGGACAGCGCGCTCGCGCGCGTGGGGCAGCGGCGAGGCGGGGTATTGAGCGAAACTCTGCGGCGCGCGGCCTGCCGCGCGTGTGACGAGGGCGTAGAGCATGTAGTTGTAGTAGGGCCATTCCTGGATTTGCGGGTTCACGTTGTTCAGGAACGGCGTGAAGATGTAGATGGTCCCCGCGCCCAGGCGTGTTTGGCCGAGCACGGTCTCGCCGTTTTCGTAGCTCGTCACCAGCGGTTCGAGTGTGATTCCGTCAAGGGCGATGCGCTCGCGCACCTGCGGCGCGCTGGACCACAGCACGTCATCCACCGCGCCGTCATCGGCATCGCCGTCTACGTTAACCTTGAGGCTGATGGCGTCGTCGCGCGTTTCCAACGTAGGAGATGCGCCGAGCAGCGGCGCGAGCAACTCTGGCGTGACCTCTGGCCCCATCACCAATACCAGCCCTGCCCCCTCCCGGACGCGGGCGGCAATAACGCCGGCGGGATCAGGGATGACGCCGTTGAGCACGATCACGTCCGCCGACGCCAGATCGGGGGCTTGCGTGACCTTCGCCAGTTCCAGCGCCGTCTTGACCGATCCGGCCGGGCCGGCGTAGTAAACCGATAACGGGCCTTCATCCGCCAGCGCCGGCGCGACTGAAATGAGCAGAAACAGACCGAGGATTAGAACAATCGCAACTTTACGCATCTTTATCCTTTTCTGTGAACGGTGTCACAATTGTATGAGTCTACTGCAAAAAGTCCTTCTTGACCGCCAAGACGCCAAGTTCGCCAAGAAAATCGAATAATTGATGAATAATTTAAGAGATTTACCCGTTTTCACAAATTATCTTCATCTAACCATTAAAAACCTTGGCGTTCTTGGCGACTTGGTGGTTTTTTCAGTGGAGTCATTGTATTCGATAGGACAAATCAAGAGAGTTTACATGGTACAGTCACACACCATCCGCTTATATCTTGAACCTAATCCCAACGGTGTATTTACTGTGACCAGTCCCGATGTACTCGGCCTGGTAACAGAAGGCAGCACACCGGATGAAATCTGGCGCAATGTACAAGAAGCACTCGACGCTCTCAAAGAGGCCTGGCAAGCTGTGGGTTGCTTTTGCGCCGTATGATATCCCGGTACCAATACCCGCTATCCTTAATCACGCGCTGCTGCGTCGCGTGATCTACGTAGATTAGCCCCATCGGGTAAGTATACCCCATCGCCCATTCGTTCAAATCCATCAGCGACCAGACGAAGTAGCCGCGAATGTCGGCGCCGTCCTGGATAGCGCGCGTCAATTGGGCCAGGTAAAGTTCCAGGTAACGCTGCCGGTACGGGTCGCGGACGTGCGTGATGCGCCCGGCGGCGTCGCGCTCCACCTGGTCATCGGCCTTCGTTCCGTTCTCGGTGATGTAAACAGGCGGATTGCCGTATTCGTCGCGGTAGCGCATCGCCAGCTCGTACAGGCCCGACGGGTAGGGACCGGCGCCGAGCACCTCATCCTCAATGTACGCCGGGCCGGGCGGCGTCGTGCGCTCGATCCACGCCTGGAAGAAGGGAATGCGCCAGTCACGGTAGGCGAACATCGGGCTGTAGTAATTGACGCCGAGGAAGTCGGTGGGACGGGCGATGATGTCCAGATCGCCGGGCTTAATCGGCGGCTTGAAGGGCCAGAGCCGCTTCCACAATTCGGCGGGATATTCGCCGCGATACAGCCCGTCGAGGTAGAAGCGGTTGACGAACAGATCGGCGAAGTGCGCCGCCGCGCGGTTCTTGGGCGTGTCCTGCATCGGGTAGACCGGGAACTGGCTCAACGTGATGCCCACCTGCGCGTCGGGTGCCAGCGCGCGGATGCGCTCCACCGCCAGCCCGTGGCCAAGCAATTCGTGGTGCGCCACGCGGAAGTATGCCCACGGACTTTGCTTGCCCGGCGCGTGCTCGCCCAGGAAATGGCCGAACATCGCGTGTTCCCACGGCTCGTTGAGCGTGATCCAATATTTGACGCGGTCGCCGAGCGCCTTGACGACGACTTCGGCATAGTCGGCGTAGTAATACGCGCCGTCGCGCCCGATGAAGCCGCCGCACAGGGCTGCGAGCGCCTGCGGCATGTCCCAGTGAAAGATCGTGATGAAGGGCGTGATGCCTTTCGCTAACAGCGCATCCACCAGCCGGTTGTAGTAATCCAGCCCTTTGGGATTGACCTTGCCGCGACCCTCCGGCAGCACGCGCGCCCAGGCGATGGAGAAGCGGTAGGCGTTCTGCTGCAACTCGGCCATCAGGTCAACGTCGGTCTGAAAGTCGTGGTAGGTGTCCACGGCCACTTCGGCGGCGCGGAGATGCTGCGCGCGACGCGGGTGATGCATAAAGGTATCCCACGTCGAAAGCCCTTTGCCGTCCTCATTCCATCCACCCTCAATCTGGAAGGCGGCGGTAGCCGTGCCGAAGTAGAAGCCTGAGGGAAATTGAGAGTAAGCCATAGTTTATCCTTTTGATAAATGGTGTTACAATTGTAGTCAAAGCGTTGAATAAGTCAGGAGAGCAAAATGCAAGCCAAATCGCTGACCCTTACCTTTGACCAAGTGCTTGAAACGGTGACACAATGGCCATCTGAACAACAGGAAGTGCTTTTTGAGGTCCTTCATCACCGGCAAATTGCACTGCGTCGGCAAGAAATCGCTCGGAACGTGAGTGATGCAACGGCTGCATTTCATCGGGGCGAACTGCAACCAGAAAGCGTCGCGGATGCCATAGCGCACTTGCATACATTCTTGGCAACGGAACCATGACACGACTGGTCGTTTCCCCACAATTTGCGCGCGCTGTGCGCAAGTTCACACGGCGCAACCCCGTAACCCAACAGCGTATCGAAGAAACTTTAGAGTTATTGTCCACTGACTGGAAAAATCCCCGATTAGTAACACACAAGTTGAGCGGCGAATTACGCAAGGCGTGGGCCTGCTCCTGCGGCTATGATTGCCGGATTGTATTCACCGTCGAACATACCTCGCAGGGAGAAATGGTCATCGTTCTAGCCGATATAGGCGACCACGACGAAGTATACTGAACCAATCGCTCTCCCCAACAGAGGGCATTTTAGCTTGAGAGTGCGTCACTGACGAACCGCACCTCAAACACACACGCCTCGCCCCCACGCAGCGGCGACGTTTGCAGCGTCACCGCCACCGGCCTCTCTAGCGCCGCCGCTAAATTCGCCTGCAAGTTGTGCGCCGAACATTCACACAGTGCGGGTGACGTCACCCAACCGAGGCGCACCAAATCGCAACCGCACGCTCCACCGTAACGCACCTGGAGCGTGTCGGCGGAAGTTTGCGTGTAGGTTGCGCCGGGGAAGCGGGCTGCCAACTCCGCCAGGAAGCGCGCCATGTCGCTGCCAGCTCGCTGCCATGCCTCGCGGAAGACCTGCGCCGTGTACGAGCGTGCGCACGCCTGCCCGCATTCACGCAAGAGGATCGTGCGGGATGGCGCATCCAGGTTCTCCAGCCCTTTTGTCAGGCCGGAGAACCAGTGCGCCAGAAAATGCGACAATTCGCCTTCGTCAGTGCTCACATCACACCCGTTTCAAATACAACACGGCGTCCCCGGTGTATGGCGCGGCGGTCACGACGTAATCGCCGCCGGGCAACGGACGCGCACCGGGGAAGGTACGGTTGACCTGCGGCAGGAACCACTCGACGGCAAATTCGCCCGCCCCCCCGCGCAAATTCAAGGTAACACTGCCGCCTTCGGGCAAGTAAACCAGGTATTCTTCGCCGGGATTCGCCAGACAGTAGCGGCTTGAAGCCAATTCCGGGCGCGGCGTCATCGAAGCCAGGTTCATCTTTTCGGCGTAACGGCGCGTATCGCCCATGGCCCGGCGAGTGGGTTCCCAGTCGGGATAGTCGCGTTGGTCCTTGGTGATGCCGCCGACGAACGTCCAGGGTGTCACGGCCGGGTCAGATTCAATGTACAACGGCCACCATGGATCCATAAAGATCGGATTGTGACCACGCAAGAAGCTCTTCCATACCCATTTGGGATTGCCGCCATGCCCCCACAAATGATCGGTATCGTTCAGCACGACCTTGCTGCCATCGGCAACGGGGGGATCGTTCTGGTAGTCTTCCAAATATGTCGCACCGGGGTACATCCAGTCTTGCGGCTCTTTGGCAGGTGACACCCACTCGGCGGGGCTGGCGAACAATTCGCTGTTGAACTGTTTGGGGCTGATACGGTGTGTCATCCCGACCGGGTGCTGCTTGGCCTTGCCGCGCTCGACGGCGTGGATGAACTCAATCATGTGATATTGCCACGCCGTCGCGCCGCCCTCGTTGATGATCTCATAGAGCACGTTATCCAGGTCATGGACGGTCTCGATCACCTGGCGGACATAGGCTTCCTGGCACGCCAACACGGCGGGGTTGAGTGTGCTGTGCAGGCAGGGATGGTCATCATCGTCAATTCTGGTATACGGCACATCTATGCCATTCACATTGTTGACGGTGTTGAACGGATGGTACGGCCAGGGATCGCCGTAACTGGCATTCGTTTTGTGCAGACTCCACCCCTGGAAGAGCATCACCGCGCAATAAATGCCACGCTCCCCGGCTTGCATGATGCGCTCCCGCATTCGGGTGAAATAGGCCGTGTCCCACACCTCCAGGTTGAACTTCGGCTTACCGTCGGCCGCAAGGCCAGGGCCGGTGCGCGCCCAGGGCAGCGGTTCAAAGGTGATCGGCGCGGGCGTCCACGAAGCGCCCGTCGGCTGTTCGAACATCCAGAAGCGCATAAAGTTGTGGTGATAGGATTGCATGAAATCCAGGTATTCTTCATAAGGAAAGGGCGGATCGCCGGACAGGCCGATGTCCTGCAAATTGGCCCAGGTGTGCGAACCAGTGAGGTAGATCGCCTTGCCGCTGTCGTCGGTGAAATAGCGGCCATTCTCTGGGTGCGCCCGCAGCGGGCCGGGGAAATGTGGGATTGTGTTCACTGTTGCCTCCTTGAATCGTCAGGCATCAATTTGCCTGGTAAAACAGCCCGAAATGGCTCAACGTCGGCGCAAAACGCGCGCCTTCGATGCGCACGCGGACCTTGTCCGCGGTCGTGTCGTTGCAGCGCAGGAGACGCTTGTAGCCCACCGTGCCGCCTCTCGTCGCCGGCTCCCATCCACGTGCGGTATGCGCCTCAATCACGAATTTCTCGATCCGCTGCCCCACCGCGATGTGCTCTTGTAACAGCACCACGTTGAATGTTTGCGGCGCGCCAAGATCGTATTCCAGAACGGCGGTTTCTTGCCAGGCAGTCCGCTGCCCGTCGTCCGTCGTCCAGTAGGTATCTGGATCGCCGTCAAGGGTGTTGGCGGCGGGGAATCCGGCCTTTTCGTGGGAAGCGGTCACAGCGGCCCCGACGGCCAGGTTGTGCGCGAAGGTTTCATCCAGGATGCGCCGCATCCCCGCCAGACTGCGCGCGTCGTTCTCGTGGATCAGACCGCGCCGGTCGGGCGGCAGGTTCAACAGCAGCGCCGCGTTCCGTCCCACCGACTTGAAGTACAAATCCACCAGCTTCTTCGGCGATTTGACGCGCTGATCTTCGCTCTGGTGGTAGAACCACCCCGGACGGATAGACACATCACATTCTGCCGGATGCCAGACCAGACGGTCGGCCTGGAGAATCTGCTTACGGCTACCCAGGTTGCGGCGGTGGGCGTCGGCGATGGTCGCCGGCACGACGCTCCACTCGTTGACGCGGGCAATGCCGCGTTCGTTCCCCACCCAGCGCACGTCCGGCCCGCTGATGGCGATCACGGCCTCCGGCTGCAAGCTGCGGATGACGCGGTAGTACCGCTCCCAATCGTAGACCTGCCGCTTGCCGTTTGGCCCCTCGCCGCACGCGCCATCGAACCAGACCTCGGCGATGGAGCCGTAATCGGTGAGCAGCTCCGTCAACTGCGCCGTGAAGTAGTCGTTGTAAGCGTCGCTGCCGTAGGTGGCTTCGTGCCGATCCCACGGCGAGAGGTAGAGGCCCACCTGCACGTCGAAGGCGCGACAGGCTTCCACAAACTCGCGCACCACGTCGCCTTGCCCGTTACGGTAGGGGCTGTGCTTGACGCTGTGTTCGGTATAGCGGCTCGGCCAGAGGCAGAAGCCGTCGTGATGTTTGGCGGTGAGAATCGCCAGCTTGATGCCGGCGTTGCGGGCGATACAGAGCCATTGGAAGGGATCAAGACTGGTGGGGTTGAAAACGCGCGGGTCTTCCTGCCCGTCGCCCCACTCGCGGTCGGTGAACGTGTTGACCGTGAAGTGAAAAAACGCCATCAACTCCAATCGCTGCCACGCCAACTGTTGCGCCGACGGGCAGACATGGGCCGCTTCAAAGATTTTGTCTTGCATTGCTTCCTCCTTTATTGGACGCGGATTTGCGCAGATAAACGCAGATTTTTTTAAATATCTGCGAAAATCAGCGTTTATCTGCGTCCTATTTCTGTCTGATAACGAGATGCCGCGTAGATTGTCCCCCGGTGGGTGGGATTTCGAGGCAGCGGTTGGCGGAGCCGGGTGATGTGGGGGATATTGTACTCCCATTTCCTGCTGGCGTTAGTTCGAAATTGGCGGCGTCAAACGTGAACCAATCCGGCAAGTAAAGGCGACTTGGCGCAGCAATACGGCCGTCTTCTTCCCACGCGCACGCAAAGACGCCGGTTGCGGGATCGTAGTGATAGCTGTGCAGCGTCCCGGCGACGCGCTCCGGGTAGGGACGTTGGATGGCCTGGAAGCAGGGGAAGTGTTCCATCCCCGGCTCGTAAGCCCAATACGTCTCGCTACACAACAGCTTCTCGAACTGGTGGACGACGTGCCACGCCGCCGGCAGTGTGCCGGGATTGCGCCCATACGCCCCCCACTCACCGACGAGCAACGGCATCCCCAACCGCTGCGCAGTCGCGCCGTGCCGCCGGAAGATGAGTTCGACGCGCTCTGGGCTGGCGGCGGCGATGTCGGGCGTATCCACCACCAGATCGTAACCGTGCGCCGCGTAGACCTGCGCCGGATCGCGCGCACCCGTGTCCGCACGGGCGCCGTCCAGGATCACCGGCTCAATACCGCTGTACACGCCCATATTCGATCCCATCGTCGTCTCCAGAAACAAGGCGGTCACGGGATCAACCGCGCGAATTGCCTGCGCCACGCGCCGATACAGCGTCATCAACTGCGTCTTTTCAAAGGCGGTGAAGATGGATTCGGTCACGTCAATGATCTGGGTGTAGAGCGATGTATCGCGCAGGATCTGCAAAATAGCAGAACGCCCCTCCGCTGTGAGCCACTGCGCCATCAACGCTTCCACCGAATCCCCCAGGGATGGCGCGACGGTCGCCAGCAGTTCCCCGGCCCGCGCAAACATCGCCGCCTGCGCCTGCGCTCCCGCCGAGCCGGGAAACGGCTCGTTCATAATGTCATAGCCGATGACAGTGGGTTCGTCCGCGTAACGTTGCGCCAGATGCGCCCACATCCGCGCATAGTGGTCTTGCAGGCCGAGGCCGTCAGGCGCGGGCGTGTTGGACCAGAAGTGATCGAGCGCCGTCTGCACCGCCATGCTGGTGAAGTAGGCGTCGCTCCACACGCCGCCGAGGTCGAGGTGCGGCGCGCCGTCCGTCAACGTCGCCCATGCCGGCGCGCCGTCGGCATAGAGCACGCTGTACAAATCCTGGTGCATGTCCAGGAAAACCAGCAAACCGGCTGACTTGGCCCAAGCGATTTGCCGGTCAAGCCGCTTGAGGTAGGCTTCATCGTACACGCCCGGTTGCGGCTCAAGTCCGTCCCAGATCACGCCAAACCGGACGACGTTGAAGCCCCACTCGCGCAACGCGGCGAACAACTCCGGCCCGCTGTCGAAAAAGTAGCCATCGGCGGGATTTTTGTTGACCACGTTGATGCCGTGCAAGATGACGTGCCGCCCTTGCGGGTCCACGAAGCGCTGGCCGCAGATAGAAATTGACGGGATATTGTCTGTGTTCATATTCCCTCACTGTGGCTCGACATACGTGACGGATGGGACGGCGCTACATTCTGTTCCATCCACCATAACAGAAGGCAAGAGGCAGGATTTTTGCCTCCCGCCTCTTGCTTCTTGCGTCATTTTTGAAAACGCTTGCCCTTCAGCCCCTTCCTGCCGAGGAAGCGGGCGCGGCTGCCCAACTCCGCCTCGATTTGCAGAAGACGGTTGCCGCTGGGGCCGGTGGCGCTCTCGCGGATGGTGCCGCAGTTCAGGCCGACGGTGTAATCGGCGATGTCCGCGCCCTCACCCCGGCTGTTGCACGGCATCACGCCGTAGCCGTTGCGGTACGCCAGTTGCACCATGTCGAACGCCTCGCTGATCGTGCCGATCTGGTTGACCTTGAGCAGTACCGTATTCGCCGCGCCCACGTCAATCCCCTTCTGCACGCGCACCGGATCGGTGGTGAAGAGATCGTCGCCCACGATCTGGATGTCCAACTCGCGCGTGAGGATAGCGTGCGCCTCGTAGTCGTCCTCGTCGAAGGGGTCTTCGAGGATGATGAAGGGGTACTCCTTGACCATCCAATGATAGATTTCGAACAAATCATCTTTCGTCTTCGGTTCGGCGGAGAAGATGCCCACGTATTTGCCGAGGTCTTCTTCCCAATACGTTTCTGACGCCACGTCCACCTGGATGCCGATTTTGCCCTCGTAGCCGAGTTTGTTGATCGTCTCCACCATCAAATCCCAGATTTCGCAATCATGTTTGACATAGCCTACCGGCACCGCCGGATGGTGTGAAACCGAGCTTGTGGGGATGCCGAGTTTTTTGTTGAGCATACTCCCCCACTCGGTCGCCACGTCCCAGGCGGCGTAGGAGGCTTCCGCGAACGTGGGGAAGTCGTAGGCCATGAGCGCATAACTCGGCTTGCCGCCGGAGCGCGCGCCGCTGCCGTAGCGATCGCTGCCCACCAGGACGATGGTGCCCGGCACAGGCAGGACGAAGGCATTCGCCCCGCCGATGTGCTGGTACAGCGGGATGTCGAGCGATAGCGCCCCGGCCTTCAGCACCGCCGCCGACACCGCCGCCGTCGCATTCCCGCCGAGCCGCTGCTTGGCGTTTGGCCCGCCGATGTTGAGTATCGCGTCGTCCACGGCGAGTTGCTGCGAAGCGTCCATCCCCACAAGCGCGGGCGCAATGAGCTGGTTGACGTTGTCCACCGCCCGCTGCACGCCCTTGCCGCGCCACTTCGTCCCGCCATCGTAGGCAAACTCAACCTCGTGCGTCCCCACCGACACGCCGGCTGTGCATATCGCCACGCCGGTCGCGCCGTTAACCGTCTTCACCGTCGCTTCCACACCGGGATGCCCCCGGTCTGAATACACTTCACGCGCTTTCACCGCTACAATGATTGATCCTGCTGGCATGGTTCTTCTCCTTTAAGATGATTTTTGTGCTGGTAGACGGGGAAAGAAAAAACCTGTCTACCGTCTGCCGTCTACCGTCTACTTCTCTCCATTACCACCGTCACGCCCAAGTCCGTGAGGCTGATGTTTTGGGTGGCGGCGATGCCGCTCTTGAGCTGCCACAGGGCGGGCGAGGTGTCGTGGCGGCGCAGCGCGGCGACGATGTCCACGCCGAGCGCGCGCGCTTCGGCGACGGTTTCGCCGTCCACGAGGCCCCCGGCCAAACAGGGGATATTGCCGTTATCCGCTGCGAACCAGCCGCCGGGGCCGTCCGTGCCGTCGGTATCCACGCCGGCCATGACGATGTGCGGATGTCCGGCGATGCGCGTTGCCGCCGCGAGCGCGTACTCCTGGTTCCGCCCGCCAACGCCGGTCTCTTCGCCGACTGTTACCAGCAGTTCCCCGCCGGTAAGCAGCACGCACGGCGGCGCGAAGGGCAGGCCGTCGTGCTCAATGGTTTTGGCGATGTCGGCGATAACCAGTCCGGCCTCTCTCGCTTCGGCCTGCATAAACTTCGATAGCACATGCGGGGTGAAGCCCAGTTCGACGGCTCTCTGCGCGGCGGTCGGCAGCACGCCCCGTTCGCGCGGCATAATGCCGAAGATGCGAAAGTTCCACTGGCGAAATTCGTCGGCTTTGACGGTCTCATCGCGCGGGTCGGCGCGGCGCAGATGCGCGACCACCGAGGCCGGCATCGCATCCCACGCCTGCCATTTGTCGAGCATCGCGTGCGCCTCGGCGAAAGTGGTGCAGTCGGGCAGATTGTGCAGCCAGCGGTTGCGCTGCATCAACTGCTCGTAGCCCTGCAGCGCCTCGTGCGGCGCGTCGTTGGGATCCACGGCGACGATGTGGATGGCCGTCGCCGGTTGGATGTAGCGCGCGATGCGCCCGCCCTTCATCACGTCAATGTGGTTGCGGATGGGGTTGAGGTCCTGGGTGGGCACGCCGCGCTCGATCTGCATCCGGTACGTCACCTGCCGCACCTCTTCCAGCGTGATGCCGGGCGCGGGCAGCGTGAGCAAAGCTGAAACGCCGTTGGCGGCGAGGGTGAACACCAGGTCTTCCGGGCGCAAGTCCCGGCACAAGTCCAGGATTTTGCGGCAGCCGATGGCGCAGTTTTCGTCGGGCACGGGATGCCCGCCGAGCGTCACGCCGATGCGTTCCAGGATGACCTCGTCGCCGTGCTTGCCGATGACGTGCCCGCCGGTGAGCCGGTCGCCGAGCGCCTCTTCGATGGCTTTGGCGACGCGCTGGATGCCTTTCCCCGCGCCAAAGACGAAGATGCGCCCGACTTGGTCGAGATCGAAGACTTCCGGGCCGGTTGTAGGGCCGCCAAGCGGTTCAAAATCAGGGTGGCCGACAATCAGCCGATTGCCTTCGATGCGCAGCAAGTCGCGGGCGTTGTTGTAGGGGTCGGCAGCCTGTAACCCGGCTTCCAGGATGGCGAGCGTCGCCTTGCGCCCGGCGATGTTGCCGTGAGACATTAAGTCGTCCAGATTGAGGATGCGAGTGGTGGAGTTTAGCATTGGAGCCTCATTCTATTACCCTTGCGAAGGTGATGCAGCAGACTGCTTCTGAACCTTCGCAAGGGTGGGCGGTTTTTAATCGAAGAAGTCCTTGTCCTCTTCGGCAAGATGCTTCTGCGCTTCGTCAATCTTGAAGGTGACACCCAGGCCAGGGCGATCCCACACTTCGATGAGACTGTCTTTGACGATGGGATTGGGCAGCCCTTCGACGATGTCGTACCACCACCTGGGATTGCCGGTGGGGTATTCGAAGGCGATGAAGTTCTGCGGCATGACGGCTGATGCATGGACGAGCGCCGCCAATCCGATGAGGCCGTCGAACGTGCCGTGTGGGGCCATGAGGATGCCGTGCAGATCGGCGTACTCCGCTACCCACTTCAGTTCGGCGATGCCGCCGATGTCCGCCGGGTCCGGCCCGATGATGTTGACGGCCTGGCGCTCGATCAGCTCCTTGAAGTTGTGGCGCAGGTAAATCTGCTCGCCCGTGTGGATCGGCGTCGAGGTACTCATCGTGATGTCGCGGTAGACGTCGGCCAGCACGTAGGGGTTGTAGTCGCCGTTGATCGTGTCTTCGAGCCACATGATGTTGAGTGGTTCCAGCGCCCGCGCCAGGCGGATGACGTCGGTGGGCATCCAGCCGGGGCCGCAGTCCAGCGCGAGGCCCACTTCGTCGCCGAGTACGTCCTTCATCGCTTCCACGCAGGCGATGACGTGCTTGAGGCCGCGCTCGGTGAGCAGCCCCCGGTTGGAGTGGGGCGCGCCCGGTTCTACTTCACCGTAGAAGAAGTTGGGGACGCGGCTCGGCATGGGGCTGTGAAAGCCGATGCCCTGCTTGATGATGCTGAAGTTTTCCGGCGACGCCTTCATCTTCGCCATGTTTTCGGCGTAATCCTCCGGCGTGTAGCCGTTCATCGGGAAGCGGACGCTGCCGTTGTAGACGCGCACCTTGTCGCGCACCTTGCCGCCGAGCAGTTTGTAGACCGGCACGCCGGCGGCCTTGCCGGCGATGTCCCACAGCGCCATCTCGATCGCGCTGACGGCGCTGCCCCACGGTTTGAAGCTGCCCATCCGCCGGATGCGCAGCATGACGCGCTCCACGTTGGTGGGGTCTGCCCCGAGGAGCCACTGCTTGTAGAAGAGGACGTGCGGCTTGAGATAAGGCTTGGTGGATTCCGCCTGCCCGAAGCCGTCAATGCCCTCGTCCGTGGTGATGCGCACCACGGGATTCTGGCCGATAATGGCGCATTTTAGGTCGGTGATTTTCATGTGTTTTCTCCTTTGCTAAAAGTTTGGCATCACACCTACCGGAAAGCCGGCGCGAGTTACACCGTCTCGCCCATCTTGATGGCCTGGAACAGCTTCATCTTCACGAGCGAGCGCACCAACGCGGCGAGCGCGACGACGAACAGCGCGGCGAACAAGGCGTAGAGGCGCAGGATGGCGGGCCAGGCGATTTCGACGACGAACGGCGGCGTGTGGGCGGTCAGGTCGCCGCCGACTTGCAGGAAGGGGACAAAGGTGTGGCTGGCCCAGATGCCCAACCCCGTCCCGGCGGCGCTGCC